>CAIMLG010000066.1 GCA_903842235.1 uncultured Verrucomicrobia subdivision 3 bacterium | reverse complement strand
CGCCTTCGCCTCGATCTGGCGGATGCGTTCGCGGGTGACGTTATACATTTTGCCGATTTCTTCGAGCGTGCGCTCGTAGCCGTCGGCGAGGCCAAAACGCATTTCGAGAATCTTGCGTTCGCGGTCGGTCAGGGTGGTCAGCACGTCGCTCAATTTTTCCCGGAGCAGGCTGTAGCTGGTCACGTCGGACGGGTTTTCCGCCGACTTGTCCTCGATGAAATCGCCGACGCTGACGTCGCCGTCGTCGCCCACGGGGGCGTGCAGCGAAACGGGCTGCTGCGCCATCTTGAGCAGCGCGTGGATGCGCGCCACGGGCATGTGCATTTCGTCAGCCAGTTCTTCCGGAGTGGGTTCGCGCCCCAGCTCCTGCGTGAGCTGCTTTTGCGCGCGCCAGAGTTTGTTCATGATTTCGATCATGTGCACCGGGATGCGGATGGTGCGGGCCTGGTCGGCGATGGAACGCGTGATGGCCTGGCGGATCCACCAGATGGCGTAGGTGGAGAACTTGTAGCCGCGGCGATACTCGAACTTCTCGACGCCTTTCATCAGACCGATGTTGCCTTCCTGAATCAAATCCAGAAATGACTGACCGCGGTTGGTGTATTTCTTGGCGACGGAAACGACGAGGCGCAGGTTGGCCTCGGCCATGTGGGTCTTGGCCTTGAGGCCCCGGTCGGCGGCGTTTTTCAGGGCTTTAAACGCCTTGGTAAATTCCTCGCGGGGCATCCGGCCGAAGAGTTCCAAAGTTTGGATCTTCTGCTGCTCGGCTTCAAGGGCGGCCCGCCGCTCAGCGGTGTTGCGGTGGGTCTCTAATTCTTGCAAATGACGCAGGCTGGCCTGAAATTTTTCATGAATGTTGCCCGCCACAACAATCATTTCCTCCACCACTTTCTGCTTGTAAAAAAATTTAGCGAAGGCCTCCTGAAGCTTTGCGCTCATTTTCTTTAATTCGCGTTCCAGCTTCTCTTTGCGGCCCTTCTGATGCACTTTTTGCCAGGAAAAATATTTCTCATCCACCTTCTGGTCGGCGAGATGAACCTTCTTGATGAGCTGGCGCAAATCTTTCAAATGGCCTTCGCGATTGGCAATTTTCTTGTCCAGAATGACCCGGTCAAAGCGTTCCTTGGGCGGCTCGGATAACAGTTTTTCGGCGATGGCAATATGCTCCTTGGCGGTAAAACCGAGACTGTAGACGATGCGCTTCATTTCCACTTCTGCATCCTCGATTTTCTTGCAAATTTCCACCTCCTGCTCGCGCGTGAGCAGCGGAACCTTGCCCATCTGGTTCATATACATCCGCACCGGATCATCCAGAATTTCCAGCCGCGCATCTTCGTCAGCCTCCTCCTGCTGAGCCTGATCCGGCTGCTTGCGTTCGGCGCGTTCGGCTTCGGCTTGATCCATGACAATTTCCACGTCCAACCCGCGCAGCTTGGTCAGGAGGGCATCGAGATCTTCCGGGCTCAAGTTATCCGGCAGGATGTCGTTGATGTCGTCGTAAGTGATATAACCATGCTCCTGAGAGAGATGCAGCAGGGTTTTGATGGTCTCGGACAAATCCACGGAAGTCATCGTGCTGACAGGCAATGGAGCCACAGCCTGACTTTTCGCAGAAACTTTAGGAGTCGCTGCTTTGAGATCCGTCGGCGCGGGGTTGGGGGTTGGCTTGGAGGTCTCCGATTTTGCCGCCTTGCTAGAAACAACAAATCTCCGCCGGAGAGGCGGACTTTTGACTTTGGGCGCCTTGGGAGCACTGGCGCGTTGGGAGTGCGGTGTGGACTTGGACACCGTGGCTTTGCGTTTCGACATAAATTTCAGACTAAAAAACACTGCGTCGGTTCAGAAATAATTGACGACTGACCGTAAAAATACGGCTTCTGACGAGACACCCGCGTTCGTGGCCGTGAAGCTGGAACTGCGAACACCAGAAGACTGACGCGTGTCACATACTAGCCATTTTTCACGAAATTACAAGGATAATCTTTCCTGTACGGACGCATGAATGCCGCTATTGAATAATTCGTATCTGCGACAAAACCAATGTCTTGCTAGCCACAAATGCGCCATGCTGTTAATCCGCTCAACGGCCGATTCAAGTTGGGGTGCCTGGATCATCGCCCGGAGATTCTTGGTTTCAAATAAAACTTGGTTTGCCCCGCCCCCAATGAATGCTTCCCCGGGCTTTCGGAAAAAAAAGGTCGTTCAAGCTGTCGATATCGTCGGAAAAATTACGGCAATAGGCTGAAATCTAGCGATTTATTCAGAATCGCGCACGGCTGCCACATCCCGGCCAATTTGCTCCTGAAGCTCTGCGGGTGATTGAAACCGTTTTTCATCACGCAATCTGGCGCCAATTTCGACTTCCAGTTCGGCCCCATAAAGATCGCCGCTGAAACCCAGCAAGTGGGCTTCCACGCGCAATTGTGGCCCCGCTGTGACCGTTGGGCGGGTGCCGATGTTCAGGGCGACGCGATAAAGCCGGCCGTCGCATTGGGTGCTGGCGGCGTAAACCCCATTGGGCGGCAATATTAAACTTGCCGGGTCTAAATTCGCCGTTGGGAAGCCGAGTTGCCGCCCCAGCCGGTCGCCTTCGACCACTTGGCCACAGATGGCATAAGGCCGCCCCAACATCTGGCCAGCTGCATCCAGGTCGCCAGCCCGAATCGCCTCGCGAATCCTTGTGCTGCTGACGGTTTTGCCATCCAGCGCCAACTCGGCCATGCCGTGAACCTGAAAATGCAATTCGGAACCTGAACCCAACTGTTTGAGCAGCGCCACATTGCCGCTCCGACGATGGCCGAAAACAAATTCTGCGCCGACGCAAATACTGTGGAGGGATACGAAATCGCGGGCCAGTTCCCGGATGAAGGTCTCTCCGGATTTTTCGCTGAATATTTTATTGAAAGGGATTTCCAGCAGCGCATCTGCGCCGAGTGCGGCAACGGCGCGAATTTTCTGCGACTGTGAAAATATTTGCGGCGGAACATGATCCGGCGCAACGATCGTGTTGGGGTGTTTGTCAAACGTCACGACCACCGCCAGCGCGTCGTGGCCGTGGGCGTCGGAAACAGTCTGCCGGATAATTTGTTGGTGGCCGAGATGCACGCCGTCAAACACGCCGATGGCGAGGCAGACCTTGCGGCTGCCGTTGCCTAATTCATTTGCGGCATGGATAAGGTTCATGCTTCAGGCATGGGTGGCGAGTTTCAGAAAAGGCATTACGCGCTTCTCCAGTTCCGCCGTAGACAGCTGCAAAATCATTTCCAGTGGCAAGGCGTCCGCCACGTCGAATTTTCCGGAGGCACTGCGGCGGAGCGCGGTTAGATGTGCCCCGCAGCCAAGTTTTTGGCCGAGATCATGCGCGAGGCTGCGGACGTAAGTGCCCTTGGTGCAGGCCACGCGGAATTTCCCCAACGGCGCGGTGTATTCGGTAAATCGGAAATTGTAGATGTGAATCAGGCGCGGCTCGCGCTCCACTTCAATGCCTTTGCGGGCCAGCTTGTAGAGCGGCACCCCGTTTTTCTTGATGGCGGAAACCATCGGCGGCATTTGCATCAAATCACCAATGAAAGCGGCCGCTTCGGTATTCAATGCCTCCAGCGTTGTGGGCCTGACCGGCAGCGACGCGACCCGGTCGCCATCGGAATCGTAACTATCCGTGGTCTCGCCGAATTTGATCGTGCCTTCGTAAACTTTGTCATCGCCCATCAAACGCTCGGACAACTTTGTGCCGCGCCCGAGCACGATGATGAGCAGGCCGGTGGCGTTGGGATCGAGCGTGCCGCAGTGGCCGACTTTTTTGATGCCGAACTTGCGGCGAATGGCGTCCACCACGTCGTGCGACGTCGGGCCGGAAGGTTTATCAACGAGAATAGCGCCGTCGAGGGGGAAAAAATCTTGCATGGGAAAATTACTTGGCGGCGTTCAGGGCGCGTTTCACCGCCGCAATGACTTTGCGCTGGGCGGCCAATGGCTTGCCCACTAGGCGTGCGCCGGCGGCTGCCGGATGGCCGCCGCCGCCAAATAAACCGCAAATTTCGCTGACATTCACCTGGGCGCTTTTTGATCGCAGGCTGATGCGCGTCAATTCAGGTTCCACTTCCTCAAACACGCAGGCGACGACCACCGGGGCAATGGCGCGGATGTGGTCAATCAAGCCTTCCGTGTCATCACTTTCCGCGCCGGTGCGGTCAAAATCTTTCTGTTTCAGCCAGAACCACGCAATCCGGTCCTGATCGGCCAGCCGGAAGGTGCTGTAAACGTGCTTGAGCAGTTTGGCGCGGGATAGCGGATACGACTGGTAAACCTCGTCGCAAATTTTTGCCAGATCCGCCCCCCGGGTGACGAGCTCAGCCCCGGTGTGAAAGGTTCCCGGCCGCGTGCTGGGATACTGGAATGAACCGGTGTCTGTGGAGATGGCCGTGAACAGCAGATCGGCAATGGGCTTGGTGATCGGCCAGCGGGCCACTTTGAGTAAACGGTAAATCAATTCGCCAGTGGAAGGCTCGCGCGGGGAAACCCAGTTGATATCGCCGTAACGCGGATTGGAAGCGTGGTGATCAATGTTGATAAGAAGCTTGCGGTCTTTGACGCAATCGCCCGCCTTGCCCAGCCGCTCGTAGCTCGCGCAGTCGGTGGCGATCACACAGTCGAATTTTTCGCCGGGCTTGGGCTTTTCAAACACGTGGTCGCCGGTCAGAAATCGATACTTGAGCGGAATGGCATCCTGATTCCAGACGGTGACTTTTTTCCCCTCGCTTTTTAGCGCCAGCGCCAGCGCGACTTGCGAGCCGATGCAGTCGCCATCCGGCCGGACATGGCCCACGATGCAGAAGGTCTTATTTTCGCGGAGGACATCGAGAATGCGGTCAATTATTTTGGGGTAGCTTTTCACGGTGCTGCACGCAGTTATTGGGCCGGGGCACCGTCCGCGGGCGGGGGGCTTTTTTCCAGTTCCTCCAAAATTTGCAAGACCCGGTTGCCGCGCACGATGGAATCATCCACCACAAATTTGAGCGTGGGCGTGAATTTCAAGATGACGGATTTGGCGACGAGGCTCTGCAGGTGGATGCGGTTTTGCTCCAGCACGTGCAAACCACGTTTCTGTTGGTCGGCGTTGCCGAGAATGGTGATGAAGACGACCGCCGATTTCAGATCGCCGCCCACTTCAATGTCGTTGACGGTGATGAGCCCCACATCGGTGACGTTGAACTCGCGGCGGATGGCTTCGCCAATCGCGCGCCGCAGCAGCTCACGCACCCGTTCCTGTCGAAGATTGGACATGGTTAGTTATTCGTTAAAACATTGAATTGCAATTCAGGGCTGCGGCTTAACCCAGAACGGATTTGCGGATTAACCATTTCACAGCTTTGCCGCGACTTTTTCGATGGCGTAGCACTCGATTACGTCGCCGACTTGAAATTCGCCGAAGCCCTCGATCCGGATGCCGCATTCCATGCCGGCCCGCACCTCGTTGACTTCGTCCTGAAAACGGCGCAGCGACTGAGTAACGCCCTCGTAGATGATATCTTTGCGGCGGCGCACCCGCACCTTGCCGCGCGCGACGCGTCCGGCCGTGACGGAACAGCCGGCCACCGGCGCGCCCTTGGATAATTCGAAAACCTGGCGGACTTCCGCCGAGCCCACCACCGTATCCTTGAGATCGGGATCCAGCAAGCCGGCCATGGAATCCTTCACCTGGTCAATTAATTCGTAGATGATCGCGTAAAGTTTAACCTGCACGTTGGCGTGCTTGGCTTTTTCCGCCGCCGTGCTATCGAGGCGGGTGTGAAAACCAAGGATGACCGCCTTGGAAGCGGAGGCGAGCGCCACGTCGTTTTCCGTGACCGTGCCGACATCGCTGTGCAAGACTTCGAGCGAAACCTTGTCCGACTCGATTTTCTTGAGCGCTTCGACGATGGCTTCCACCGAACCCTGGGTGTCCGCCTTGACCACCACGCGCAGCACCTTGCTGGCGGCGGCCTCCAGCGAGGCAAACAGGTTTTCGAGGGTGACTTTGGAGCGGTTTTCCAAATCCTGGCTTTTGGCTTCCATCGCGCGTTCCTCGGCGAGGGCGCGGGCGGCTTTTTCATCATCCACCGAGCTGAACTCCCAGCCGGCTTCCGGCACGCCGTTCAAACCGAGCACGCTGACGGCCACCGAAGGCCCGGCTTCTTTGAGCCGCTGGCCTTCTTCGTTGATCAAGGCGCGGACCTTGCCGTAAAACTCGCCGCAGATGACGACATCGCCAAGATGCAGGGTGCCTTTGCGCACCAGCACGGTGGCGGTCGGGCCGCCCGGCGATACGCCGGATTCAATGACGTTGCCCTTGGCATTGCGATCAGGATTGGCCTTCAACTCCAGCAAGTCCGCTTGGAGCAAAATCATTTCGAGTAATTTATCAATGCCCTGCTTCGTCAGCGCGGAGCATTCCACATAAATCGTGTCGCCGCCCCAGTCATCGGGCACCAAGCCTTTTTCCTGCAATTGCTGCCGGACTTTCAGCGGATTGGCGTTCGGATGGTCGCACTTGTTGACGGCGACCAGAATCGGCACTTTCGCCGCCTTGGCGTGGGCCAACGCTTCCAAAGTTTGCGGCATCACGCCGTCGTTGGCGGCGACGACGAGCACGACGAGGTCGGTGACGTTTGCTCCGCGGGCCCGCATGGAGCTGAACGCCGCGTGGCCGGGGGTGTCGAGGAAGGTGATTTGGGCCAGCTCCGTTTTGCGTTCCGGATGCGGCACAGAAATCGTATAAGCCCCGATGTGCTGGGTGATGCCGCCGGCTTCACCCGCGACGACGTTCGCCTTGCGGATAACGTCGAGCAAGGAAGTTTTGCCGTGGTCCACGTGGCCCATGATGGTTACGACCGGCGGGCGCGGCTTGAGATCTTCCGGCTTGTCGTCCACATCCAGTTCAACCTTTTTCTCCGACTGGTGAACGATGCCTTCGCCCTTGGCGCGTTTTTCGGCCTCTAGCTTGTAGCCATAGTGGGCGCAAACTTGAGCGGCAATCTTCTCATCAATGGACTGATTGACGGTCGCCATGACCTTCAATTTCATCAGCTCGGCGATGATGCTGAAGGGTTTTTGCTTCAGGGCTTCGGCGAGCGCCCGGACGACGATTGGCGGCTTGATGGTGATCACCTTCGCATCGGCCGGCAGCGAAAATTTCGGCTGCTGAGGCGCGGCTGGCCGGGCCGGCTGGGAGCCGGGCAAAGGGCGGCCATCGCGGCCGCGCTGATATTGCTGGCGGCCATCACCGCGGGCTGGTGGCTGGCCGGGCCGACCACCTAGCTGCGGCCGTTGTGCGGGGGCATTGCCACGGTCTCGCTCGCCGGGACGCGGGGGGCTCGGGCGGGGGGCTAGTTGAATAAAACCGACCTTGTCACCAATGCGCGGCGCCGGGGGCATGACTGGGCCGGCGGGTTTGGGTGGGTCAAGGGGCGCGGGTGCTACCGGAGGCGGAGCCGGAACCTCGCCAACTGGCGCCAAATGACCAGGCGTGGGAGCTGGAGCTGGCTGGGCTTCCACCACGACGGCGGGAGCAACGGGTTCCGTTTGGGTCTCCACCACGGGCTGGGGTTCCAGCACCGGTTGGGGCGCGGGTTCCGGGGCGTGGATGACGACAATTTTTTCCTCGACGGTGGCAGGTTTGGGTTCCTCGGGCGGTTTGGGGGCGAAGCGGGCCGCGACCGCGGGGTTGGACTTGATGATTTCTTCCTCAAGCCACTCGGCACTGATTTTATCGAGCGAGCTGGAGGGAACCTTGGCGGCGGCAATGCTCAACTCCTTGGCCTTGATGAGCACTTCTTTGCTCTCGAGACCAAGTTTCTTCGCAATGTCGTAGATACGAACGGGCATAATTATTTTTCACTGCCGCCAGCCGAAATGAACGATTCGCCGTCATGGCTTAAATCGCGCAAACAAATGTTGCTTCGGTCGGCACCATAAAATCAACTTTTTGCGGAGGCGATGCGGCGTTCCGCCTCGGAGCGGGCGGCGGCCAAAATGGCGGCGGCATTTTCCCCCACCTGCGGGATGTCCGAAATATCGCCGGGTTCCGCCTGCAACAGATCATCCAGCCGGGTGACGCCCGCATGAACGAGGGCATCGGCTTGTTCGCGGGTAATGCCCGGAATCGCCGCAATCTGGTCCACCGCTTCCGCCACCTTCTCATCAAAGCCTTTGGTGACGATGTGCTCGGCGTCAATGTCCACTTCCCAGCCGGTCAGCCGCGCCGTCAGCCGCGCATTCTGTCCGCGCTTGCCGATGGCGAGGGAAAGCTGGTCTTCGCTGACCAGCACATGCAGCCGCTTGCGGCTTTCGTCGGCCTCAATGCTGCGGATTTTGGCCGGTTCCAGCGCCTTGGTTACAAACGCTTTGATGTCGGACGACCACGGAATCACGTCCACCTTTTCGTTGTTCAGCTCGCGGACAATGTTCTTCACGCGCTGGCCGCGCATGCCGACGCACGCCCCCACGGGATCGACTTTGTTGTCGCGGGAATAAACCGCCATTTTCGTGCGAAAACCCGGTTCGCGGGCAATGCCCTTGATCTCAATCGTGCCGTCGTTGATCTCGGAAACTTCCAATTGGAAAAGTTTCACGATGAACTTCGTATCGGCGCGGGATAAAATGATTTCGGGCCCGTGGGCCCCTTCCTGCACGGCTTTGATCAGGCAGCGAATGCGTTCGCCGACTTGGTATTCTTCCGTGGGCACCCGCTCCTTATTGGGCATGACGGCTTCGTATTTGCCGAGGTCAAGAACCACGTCCGAACGGTCAAACCGGCGCACGGTGCCGCTAACAATATCGCCGACACGATCCTTGTATTCCGTCAGCAGCATGGCTTTTTCCGCCTGCCGGACTTTTTGCATCAAAGCCTGCTTGGCGTATTGGGCAGCAATGCGCCCAAAACCTTGCGGGGTGACTTCTTTCTCGATTTCGTCCCCGACCTTGGCGTCGGCCTTGAGGCGGCGCGCCTCAAAAACTGAGATTTGGTCGTGCTGTGAGATCACTTTTTCCGCCACGATGAGTTTGGCGAACGCCTTAATATCACCGTTCTTGGAATTCATTTCCACGCGCAGTTCGCGCGCGGGCCCGACGGCCTTCTTGGCGGCTTGCAACAAAGCTTCCTGAACGGCAGCCATGAGAACCTCACGACTGACGCCTTTTTCGCGCTCCCAAAATTCTAATCCGGCTACAAAATCTGCATTCATACGCTAAATACGGCAACTCTTGACTGAATCCAGCGAACAAAAAAGTCGGAAAGACCTGTGTCTCCGACTTTTACACGCTGGCGAACCAGCCATTAAACCGCTTTGTAGGTGAAAGGTAGAGACTTCCGTGGCGTCCGTCAAGCCAAAAACAGGACCTTTTGCCGATCCGGTCGCCCAATGCGTTAGCTTGCGGTCGGGTGGTGGCGGTGCATAATTTGCCGGAGTTATGACACAACCTTCGGCCCGGTCACCGCGCACCCTCTGGATTGGGTTTGTGTTCCTGTTTGGGCTGCTGGGCCTGTCGTTCGCCGGCTGGCTCTTGGAGATTAGCCGCCGCCACCTGCCACCTCTCCAGGTCATTGGCCCCGTGGCCCCGTTTACCCTGACCAATCAGGTCGGCCAGATCACGTCGCTTGCCGATTTGACCAACCACGTCTGGGTGGCGGATATCATTTTCACCCGTTGCGCCGGGCCGTGTCCGCGCCTGACTCAGCAGATGCAAGGGTTGCAAAAGCTGCTGCCGGAAACAGTCAAGCTCGTCACGCTGACCACCGATCCAGAATTTGATTCGTCCGCCGTTCTGAAACACTACGGGGAACGCTTCGGCGCGGATTTCAACCGCTGGACGTTTCTCACCGGCACGAAAAGTGAAATCGCCGGGCTCGCCAGCGGCAGCCTGAAATTGAGCGCCCAACCGGTGAAGGCCGCCGAGCGCACGAACGACGTGGATTTATTCATCCACAGCACGATTATCGTGCTAGTGGATAAACAGGCCCAGTTGCGCGGATTTTTTGAAACCGGCGGTGATGGCGTGGACTGGACGAATGCCGTTCAGCCCCGCTTGCTGCAAGCCGTCCGCCAGCTTGAAAACGAACCATGACCATCCACGATTTGCCTGCGGTCAACGCCATGCTCAACGGCTTGAGCGCCGTTTTTCTGATGGCCGGCTTTGTGTTTATCAAGCGCGGAAATAAATCCGCCCATCGCAAATGCATGGTGGCTGCCTTTGGCACGTCGGTCGTTTTTCTTGCGGGCTATCTGACGTATCACACCTATCTCGGGGTGGTTTTACATCTTGGCCCGACCCGGTTCGTCAATCCGGCGTGGCTGCGTCCAATCTACTTGGTCATCCTGTTTACCCATACCCTGCTCGCCGCCGCCATCGTGCCGTTGATTCTGATGACGCTGCACCGGGCCCGAAAACAGCAGTTCGATCGCCATAAACAAATCGCCCGGTGGACGTGGCCGCTGTGGCTGTATGTTTCCCTCACCGGCGTCGTGATTTACCTGCTGCTTTACCAGATTTACCCGCAGAACACCGCCGCATGATCCCCGCCGCTTCCGTCGCGATCCATCCCAGCCAGTTTCCGGAAAATGTCCGGCGCGATCTGCTCGCTTCCCTCCGCACGCGGCGCGTGAATCACAAATTTCATTACGACAGCATCAAGCAAACCCAGAAATGGCTCGCCTTGCACGAAGCTCATTCTCCGGCGCGCAACGACGCCGATTGCCTGGCCACCTACGAGCGTGCCTTTGGTGAAACGGTCAGGGAAATCAGGGCACAAGCCATCCACGTCATTGGACTGGGTTGTGGCGGCGGCCAAAAGGATGTGCAGTTGTTGAAATCGCTCCAAAGCGCCGGGAAAAAGATTTCCTACGCGCCCTGCGACGTCAGTGTCGCAATGGTTTTGGTTGCCCGCCAAGCCGCGTTGACGGTATTGCCGGAGAAACAATGTTTTCCCTTCGTCTGCGATCTGGCCACGGCGGACGACTTGCCGGTGGTTTTGATCCGGCCGCAAGCTTCCCTCATCACTTTCTTCGGCATGATTCCCAATTTCGAACCGCAGCAAATCCTGCCCCGGCTCGCTTCGTTGATCCGGCCGCAGGACGGGGTGCTGTTCAGTGCCAACCTCGCGCCGGGCGACAATTACGCCGCCGGGATGAAGCGAATCCTGCCGCAATATGACAATCCGCCCACCCGCGCCTGGCTGACGGCTTTTTTGTTTGATCTCGGCGTGGAGCGGCGGGATGGGGCCTTGCGGTTCACCCTTGAGACGGGCGGGCAAGGTTTGAAACGGGTCGTGGGTCGGTTTCATTTTACCCGCGCTTGCCGGTTGAAGGTAAACGGTCAGAGTTTTTCATTTTCCCGAGGCGATACCTTCCAGCTT
>CAIMLG010000065.1 GCA_903842235.1 uncultured Verrucomicrobia subdivision 3 bacterium | reverse complement strand
TGGGCGAGCAGCCCGGCCACGCGGCTGTCGTATAGCGGGCGGGTTATTTTGCCCTTCACCCGCGGCCGATAGATTTCCAGCAGGAGCGTCAGGAGATTTTCCAACGCCAGCAGCGCCAGCAGGCCGCACAAGCCGCGCGCCACCCAGAAGTCGGTCAGCGGATGCTTGGCCTCCACTCCCGCGATGCCGAGCGCGCCGAGCGCGCAAACGTAGGCGCCGGCCAGCAGAAAACTGGCACCCGGCTGCAGCAGGCGGTGTTTTTCCAGCCGCGCCATGGTGACGGAGAAGCGCCCGAACAAAAACAGCACCAGCGCAAAGATGGCCATCAGGGAAAGCGCCGCCGTGGCATTCGCCGGGGCGAGGGTCGTGGAATTTTTCCCGCTCCCCTTCCAGATCAGCCAAGCCGCCGCCGCTTCGAGGAGCAGCAGGCCGATGGCAAACGCGGGGAGAATGTATTTTTCAAACTGCACCCGGGCATTTTGCGCCGGGAAACTGCCGCGGTCTTTCGCTTCAAACAGCGAGGCGCCCCGGCTGCTGGCGAGCTCGTCCAGCTCCATTTTTTCCAGCCGCTCGTTTTCCTCCAGCCGCATCTGGAACCAACTGATAAACGCCACCAGCGCGCCCAGCCCGAGGAAAACCGTGGCCGCCTGGCCCGCCAGCGAATGGGCGATGACTGTCACGGCCACGACCGCGAGAAAAATCAGCCCCGCGACCGCGAGGTTCACCAGCCCGTTTTTTTGGATGTTGCGTTCCATGTTAACTTAATTCACGTTCATCAAACAGCGCCACCCCCACGGCCAGCGCCGCGCCGGCATAGCAGACCGCATAGCCCAGCGCCTTGCCGACATACGCCCAGTGAAACGTGGTTTTCCCCGTCTCCAGGGCGTCGGCGAGCCAGAAAAGCTGCCAGTTTGGGATCAGGCTGTAAAGTGTCGAAGCCCACCAACTGCCTTGGGCGGCAGGCACGCCAAAGAAATAATCGGACATCAGCCCCACCAGAAAAAGCGCCGAGCAAATGGCGAGCGTGGCGATCATGTCCAGCCGGGTGGAGCAAGCCAGCGCCACCGCCGCCAGAATCCACAGCGCAAACAGGATCAGCAAGCCCGCCGGAATCAGCCGCCAGTCCACCATGGCCTGCTGGCCGAGACTTTGTTGCTGGTGGGTGAAGTGGAAAATGACGAAGGTCGCCAGCGTGGCCATGACCACCAAGGCGGTCACCGCGTCGCTGACAAATGGCCGGCGCAGGAAAAAATTGCTGAAGCCCGCCAGCGCATAGGCCAGCAACACGCCGCCGCCAAAAATGCCGAGGGCCGTCAGGTTGGTGGAACCGTAGGCGTCGAACGCCATCCAACTGGCCAGCATGACGCCGAGGAGGTTGACGTAGGCGAGCAGGGCCAAGGCCGCCGCGAGGCCGGCGAACTTGGCCAACAGAAATTGCGCCCGGCCCACCGGCTTGGACAACACCGCGAGCGCCGTGCCCGAACGGATTTCCCGCGCCAGCGATTGGGACGCGCTCAATACCGCCCCAAACAGGCCGGAGAGCAGCATCACCGCCAGCGCGCTGGTCTTCACGAGCTTCATTTCATCGCCGAACGCAAAGTAATACGGCACGGCGAGAAACAGCTCAAACAGCACGGAACCCGTCATCAGCAGCAGAAAAATCGGCTGCCGGATGAGTTCCATGAAGGCGTTGCCCGCAATATTCCTGAATTGACGCATGAACTTCCCATTAGCTTACAAACCGTGCGCCGGTTTGCAAACGGTTAATCCGCCTAGGCGCAAGGGAATGGAGTGGGGAAACGCGGTTTGCGTTCAAACAAGCAGCCCGAAATTTTGGCGCGTGGCCCAGTCCTTGATTTTCCAAAGCTGATGGCGCCACTTCTGAAGCACTTTGACAAAGGGTGCATCTAGGCGGCGGCTGATAATCTCGACAAATGAAAAGCCCCGTTTGACCGCCAGCCAGAGCGCGGTTGCAAAAACTACTGCAAAAAAGGTCTGGTTTTGCCGGCCGTCCAGCTTCCATTGATGTTTCCAGAACCAAATGGGATGGCGGAAGAGCGGCTCGGAGTAACAAATGGGCCAGAGATCACCGACTTCCGGGCCGCGCGAGCCAATGAGATCACCGAGCAGGTGAAGATGAAAGATCAGCAGGCAAAGAAAGAAAACGCGCCCGCGCTGTTTTCCGAAAGACGTGAGCAGGACGGAAATCACAATGGCCGCCGGCCAGCCGTGCAGCAGCAGGTGATGATACGTCTGGTAATAGTAAAACGTGCATTCCTTGCCGGTAATCCATGAACCGACGACATCGGCCACCGCGCCCAAGCCGTCCGCATCCGGCAAAACTCCCGCCAGCGTCACCAGCTTGCGATCTCGTGGATTGTTGGTGGTTGCCACCGCCACCAGCCAGCTTCCGACGAGATGCGTGAGCGGGGACATTTAGTATAATTTTTCGCGGTGCGGCAGATGGTCGCGGTTCCAGCGCGCCAAGGCTGCGTCGCGGGTGTCTTCAAACAGAAATGGCAGCGTCGGCGATTCGACGTGGCCGTCGCAAAAGACCACGTTGGCTTTGCCTTGGTGGTGAATTGAAAATTATTGCCCTAATGCGCGGTAAAATTTTCGGCCCACATACAGGTTGGTATCCGTGAATTGCCAGTTCCCGTTTGTGTCCGCAGAATTGGTTACAACCGATTGCCAGTTGATTGGCGCTAAAAGGTTGGTAGTAGATTGCAATACGTAGGGAAAATATGGTGTGCCGGTCAGGTTCAATTTTAACTGTTGATTGTTGGTGATACTGGCGGTGAAATTCAGTAAATACGGAGGTTGAACCATCCCAATGGCCAGCGGGCTTGCGCCAGAACCTGCCAGAAATACATTGGCCAAGTTGAGCCATGGCACAATGCTTGGCGTATATGCATTGTTCGTGCTGCCGTTGCCTAATTCGCCGATGCTGTTATCTCCTATTGACCAAAGCGTCCTATCTGTCTTCACAAAATATGAATTTACTTCGGTCGCCGAGACAGCAACTACATTGCTGGCCACGTTCATTGGTGTGGGGTATGGAGTGTTGTTGTTTGTTCCGATGCCGAGCTGACCAAGTTGATTGTTTCCCATTACCCAAAGTGCTCCACAGCCGTCCCACAGGATTTTTGAAAAAAGTGCTGGAACAATTTGTTTAGCCCTGCCACACGGCAGGGATGAATAAAAAACCAACCGTCCCAGCGCCGTCAAAACTGAATCTTTTGCGGCAGATTTGCAACTTCATTCC
>CAIMLG010000064.1 GCA_903842235.1 uncultured Verrucomicrobia subdivision 3 bacterium | reverse complement strand
GGAATGAAGTTGCAAATCTGCCGCAAAAGATTCAGTTTTGACGGCGCTGGGACGGTTGGTTTTTTATTCATCCCTGCCGTGTGGCAGGGCTAAACAAATTGTTCCAGCACTTTTTTCAAAAATCCTGTGGGACGGCTGTGGCTTATTTTGAAAAATCTTTGGCCTTGGAAAAAGAATGGCTGGCATGGGCGTAGCGACCAACTGACCGACTTCAGACACCGTCAACCCGCTCGGAACTAACACTGCCTGCTTCCATCAACTGAGCTTCACGCTCATACCAGCCAAAGCACCATCGTCTTGATTGGAAGGATGTCAATGGCTGGGATTGAAAAAATCGTCAAGCGGGAATCAGATAATAGTTTGGCAGCGTGTGACGGTGTGTGAAAATGTGTGGCAGCATCCGGTAGTCGTTGGTTTTTGGGATGATCCGATTGCAAACAAATCCCGTGCTAGAGTCGCCGCGTGTCCGCGAACTCGACACATCCGGACTATGACACGAACCTTTCTTCGTGGTTGCGGGCGCGTGATGTCATTGCCGGTGAAGATGCTGTGAAGATTGGTGGCATCAAGTATCTGCCCCGGCTGGAATCACAATCCGACAACGAATACACCGCTTACAAATCCCGTGCGTGTTTCTTAAATGCCGCCAGCCGCACGTGTGATGGTTTTCTTGGTCTGTGGTTTCGTCGTGATCCCGAGGTCAAACTGCTTGATCGTCATGCCGGGGTTGGTGCGGCTCTCCGCGTGTTCTCGGACGGTCGGGGTTTCCTACTCCTGCGCCCGAGCATGGTTGGGCAGCCCGGATTTCCGGCCATCAGCGGGGTGGTTTTCTGGCTGGATTTTGTTGAATGGCGCAATGCCAAGACTGGATTGCTGAACGTCCATGAAGTCGTTTCCCGAGACCCGAAACCACAACCACCCAGCCCGGAAAACCCACGATGTTTTACACCGGGAAAGCGGCGTAATTATTGGCGGAATGCGGCGGTTAAGGCGCTTGGAAGCCCTTGAACATGGAGATTTTCAGCTCAATAAACCAGCGGCCAGACGGGTGGTGATTTACTGCACTTTTACTGCACCCCTCACAAAACTATTGAAAACAAATGGAGCGGGTGATGGGAATCGGACCCACGTATGCAGCTTGGAAGGCTGCCGTTCTACCATTGAACTACACCCGCAACGGGGAAATCCTACCGCCCCGCCGCCGCTTGTCAACCCGCGGGAAAAATTATCCCGTCGATCCGGTGGAATTTCATAACCTATGCCCGCTGCCCACCGTCTGGCTGAGGGAAGCAGTATGTTCCGGAAAAAATTGACCACCCACCGCGCGTGCCGAGCGTTCACCCTGATTGAACTGCTGGTGGTCATTGCCATCATCGCCATCCTGGCCGCCATGCTCCTGCCGGCCCTGGCCCGCGCCAAGGAATCCGGCAAGCGCATCGCGTGCAACAACAACCTCCGCCAGCTCGGCTTGGCGATGCGCCTGTACGTGGACGACAACCAGGGTACGCTGCCGCCGCATATCTATTCCGCCCGCTGGCCGGACAAGTTTTTCGATTACTACGGCAAGAATCTGAAGGTGCTGCTCTGCCCGACCGAAACCACCAATTCCCCCCGCACGCTGGGCACGACCAACACCGTGATTGTGGCCGATGCCGCCCCCCGCAGCTATTTCATCAATGGCTGGAATGATTATTTCAACGAGCATTTGAATCCGGCGGATTTTAGCACACTTTTCATGCGGGGCGTCTATTTCACCGGGTTGAAGGAAAACGCCATTCAGCACCCCAGTGACACCATTATCCTCGGCGAAAAGGTTTCTGAACGGGGGGATTTTTACATGGATATGCTCGCCGGCAATGGCGATGACTTTTCCGGCTGCGTGGCGCAGGACCGGCATTCCGGCCGCGGCGTCGGCAGCGATTCCGGCGGTTCCAACAACACCTATGCCGATGGCAGCGCCCGCTACAACAAATACGGCTCCGCCTTTTATCCGCAGAACCTTTGGGCCATCACGGACAGCAATCGCGCCGCCTACGCCATCCAATTCTGACGCGCTTGCGTCGCCGTCCCGCCGGCGCTAGACTCGCCGGGATGAATTCGCTGCTGCTCACCGGCGGTCGGGTGATTGATCCCGCCAACAACTTTGATTCCATCGCCGATGTTTTGATCCTCGACGGCAAGATTTCCGCCGTGGGCAAGCAGCTTTCCGCTCCCGCCGGCGGGCCGAGCTTCAATGCCCGGGGCAAAATTGTTTCCCCCGGCCTCATTGACCTGCATGTGCATTTTCGCGAGCCCGGCCAGACGGCCAAGGAAAACATCGCCACCGGCACGGCGGCGGCGGCGCGCGGCGGGTTTACCTCGGTGGTCTGCATGCCCAACACGGCCCCGGCCATTGATTCCGCCGGCACCGTGGCGCTCATCCGCGAATGTGCCGAGCGCGAGGGCCTGGTGAATGTGTTTGTCAGCGGCGCCATCACCAAGGGCCTCGCCGGCGAGGAACTGGCGCCTATCGGCGGCTTGAAGAAGGCCGGGGTGGTGGCCATCACGGACGACGGCCGCTGTGTGCAGAACAACGACCTCATGCGCCGGGCCTGCGAGTATGCCAAAATGTTCAACCTGCCGCTGTTCGACCATTGCCAGGATTACTCGCTGGTGACCGATGGTGTGATGCACGAGGGCTACTGGAGCGTGGTGCTGGGGCTGCGCGGCTGGCCGTCCGCCGGCGAGGAAATGATCGTGGCCCGCAACATCCTGCTGGCGGAACTGACCGGCGCCAAAATCCACTGCCAGCACCTGAGCGCGGCCGGCAGCGTGCAGTTGCTCCGCGACGCCAAGCGGCGCGGTGTGCCGATTTCCGGCGAAGCCTGCCCGCACCATTTCACCCTGACGGCCGCCGCCGTGGCCGGCAGCGAAAAATTCTGGGGCGCCGATGGCCAGTCCCTCGCCCAGACGCAGGGCGGCCGTTTGCCGTTCTGGCCCGCTTACGACACGCATTTCAAAATGAATCCGCCGCTCCGGTCGGCAGCGGATCGCGACGCCATCCTCGAAGGCCTGGCGGACGGCACCATCGAGATTCTGTGCAGCGACCATGCGCCGCACTGCGATTACGAGAAGGAAGTGGAATTCGACTACGCGCCCTTTGGTATTACCGGGTTGGAAGTGGAGTTGGCGCTCTCGTTGATGCAGCTCGTGCATACCCAGCGCCTCTCGCTGGCCGAACTGATTGCCAAGTTCACGGTCAATCCCGCCCGGCTGCTGGATTTAAAGAAGGGCACGTTGAGCGTGGGTGCGGATGCCGACGTAACCGTGTTTGATCCGGAACGGAAATGGGTCTTCCGGCGGGAGGATTCCGCCAGCAAATCCAAGAATAATCCCTTTTTCGGCTGGCAACTCCAGGGCAAGGCGCTGGCGACTATCGTCGGTGGCCGGATCGTCTGGTCGGAACCGGCGTAATCCGCCGTCCGCAGCCGGACGGCACGTTTCAGGCGGGGCGATTTTGGCTCGTCCAGGACACTTTTGTCCCCGGGACGAAAATTTCCCCTAAGACATCGCGGGTTCGCGGGTCATAACCTCTGAAAACGATGTTCTTTTGGGGTCCAACCAGGGCTGAACCCAGCCTGAAAGTGGAGACTCGCCCAGAATGGCCGTGATGCGACCAGACGAAGTCAGTGCGGAATTGCCCGGGGGGGAAACGATCGAGGAGCTGTTCGCGGCTCTGGAGTCGCCCCTTTTGGCCTACGCCCTGCGCTACACCGGCGCGCGGGCGGGAGCGGAGGATGTCGTGCAGGAAGCGTTCATGAAACTGCATGCCCAATTTGAAACCGTCGCTAAGCCGCGCCCCTGGCTGTATCGCGCCGTCCACAACCTCGCCCTTAATCAGCGCCGGGCCACCGGCAAAACCGTTTCCATGGAACCCGCCGCCGAAAACGAACCGCCCGCCGTCGAAGCCGCCGACCCCGCGCCGCTACCGGATGAACAAATGCTCCGGCTCGAAGGCATCGGGTTGGTGCGCCTCAGCCTGGCGGCGCTGGACGAACGCAGCCGCGAATTGATCCGGCTCAAATTTTCCGAAGAGCTGTCCTATCGCGACATTGCCGCTCGCACCGGCATTTCGGTCAGCAATGTCGGCTACGTGCTGCATCACGCCCTCAAAACCATTGCCCGCGAACTAGCCAAAACGGGGGTGACGCCATGAATTCCGAACTGCCCTCCCGTGATCAGATTGAAGAACGGATTACCGCGCTGCTGCTGGGCGAATTGCCGCCCGCCGAGGCGGAATTGCTGCGGTTCGCCATCGCGCAGGATGCCGCCTGGCAAAAACTGCACGATGAACTGGCCGCCACCATCGTTTTAGTGAACGAGGCGGCGAAAGCCTCGGCGGCCGGGGAAAAAGGCGAGGCGCTGAAACTGACCGCCGAGCGCCGCCAGCAACTGCTCGCTCATTTCCAAACCCCGCGCCCGCAGCCGCAGCCCTTGTTCTGGCTCAAGCGGATTGAAGTGCCGTCGTTTGTTACCGTGCTGGCCCTCGTGGCGATCATGATGGTCCTGGCGGCCATGCTGCTGCCGGCCTTAAGCAAAGCCAAAAGCAAGGCGCAACATGTGACGGCATTGAATGCGGCCCGCATGCGCGAACTGGATGCCCGGCTGGCGGTTGAAGACCAACCTGCTCCCGCCGACGTATCGGCAACCTTGCCAACGACCGTCACCGTGTCTCCCGCGCCGCCCCTGGCCCCACCCCCCGCAGGGATTGTTTTGCCGGACGTGGCTGCTGCGGATACGGAGTCGCCCCAAGATCAATTCATGGGGAGCCCGGCTGCCGCTTGGGGTGGTTTTAATGCTTCAAAAACTGACAGCCCCGTTGACCGGCCGCCCGCAGCTGCGCCCGTCGTCCCGCCGAGCGAATACCCCACGGTGCAGGATTTCTCCCAGCGCAGGCTTGCGCCCCAGACCCGCATGGAGTCGGTGGAAAAATCATGGGTATTGCCGGAGGGTTCCGCCAAGGCATCGGACGGCGGAATGGCGACCCCGTCGGGGCCGACCGTCACTTATGCAGCCGGCAACTCGGTGATAGACTTCGATAACAACGGGACCATCAACCAAGATCGTTCCGGCACGCTGGACGTCGCGGGCAGAGCAAATCCTGATTTGGCCGCCCAATCGCAACGGGCCGGCGGCGCGTCGGGCGGAAACAGTGGCGGCGGTCGGGCGGATGATTCTGAATTTCGGCTCAAAGACGCGGTCTCGGCGGAGCGGAAACCCGCCGCCGGATCACCCGGTGAACACCTCGCTTTCTCTGATGCCCGCCCATCGCAAAACAACTGGCCAGCCAGCGCCGCTGGGGGCTTGGCGCAAAATCAGGTGGTGGGAACCGAGCGTTATTATCGAAATAATGCGCTCGAAAACAGCACGGATAAGGTTCCGGTGGTGGGCGATGTGCCTTTAGCGGGGAGTTTAATTACCAGTCGAAGCGTTACCGCGCCGGCTCTGGTCGTGGCGCCGCCACCGGCGAGCCCAGCCTCCTCGCTAGGTTTGGATGGGGATTTTGGGCCCAAGTCAGAGGTGGAACAATCCGCCGGCAGCGACAAGAAGATGCCTAAGGCCGGTAGCGGCATGCCGACAGCGAGTGGCTCCGAGGGGTTGGCTTGGTCGGCAGATACGGCACTCCGGGGTTTTTATGATGACAATTACTCATCAGGCAATGCTGCCATCCGCGCGAGGGAATTACCGGCCAGCGGTAGCGGCACGCTAACGATGAATGGCGTTCAGGGTTATTCCGGAAGCACGGCGGTTTCCGGCGGCATGATCCAGAATAATAGCAAAACAGACCAACTGATCACGGGAGGGCTTCGCAATCGTTTTCCAGGGAGCGTGGCCGGCCAATCGGTGCTCACCGCCACCAAGGGTCTCGTGGATACCTTCGCGGTTAACAGTGGAAAATTTTACTCAGAGCTCACGCGAGATGATGTGAATGGTCGCCATTATCTCTTTACCCCCAATCAGGTTCAACCCGAGATATCCCCAGCCGACGGATTGCCGGTGGTGGCGGTAAATAAACCCGTCCGGCGGCAGGCCCAACCGACATTCGGCCGCGACTTGGATACCACCCCGGCGATAATATTCGACAGCAGCCGGTTGGGCCGGCCCGATGAAACCCCATTAGCTCCCGCCCAAAAATTAAACGACGACGAAAAACGGGCGCTGGCCATGAAGCGGGAAATGCAGCAATTATTGCTGGCGAAAATCAAACAGGAAGAACTCGATTCCGCGATTCCGAAAACGAGCATGGTTCAAATCACTGACGCCGCCGAGCCCGCCAAGAGCCAGTCATTTTGGCAGGGTTTGAAAGGGGAATACGCAAGCTCGGCCCGTATAAAAGTGGAAAGCGACGGGCTGGATATTCCCGGCCTGAGCACTCCGGCCACCGCCACCGCGGGCTACGATTCGTATTTTGTGCCGACCACGTTGGAAACCATCCGGTCCGAAGCCGTGCTGGGCAAAGTGGTTGATTCACTGAAATTGGACGAGGCTTGGGCGAAAAACCAGGGCGGTGGGAAGTTGACGAAAGCGGACGCCATCGTCCTGCTCAAGAAACGGCTGGTCTTAAAGCCGGTGCAGAATACCAAGCTGATTGAAATCGGGGCCACCAGTTCTCAACCGGACGAGGCGGCAAAAATCGCCAATGCCGTGGCGGAAGCCTATCGTGACGATCGTCTGGCCAGCCGACAGCAGTTAGTCCAAAAAGGCATTGAGACTTTGCGGCAGCAATACGATCTCGAGGAAAAAAACCTCCGCGCGGCGCAAGCCGAAGTGGACCGGCTAAAACCGCAGACGGTTTCTGAGCCCGCCGATAAACCGTTGCCCAAGCGTTCTCCCAACGCGCCCATGCCCCAGCCGGAATTTCTGACGCGGGAAAATGCCTTTTCCACCTTTTCGCTCAACGTCAGCGATGTGTCCTTCAAGCTGGCGGCGGCGAGCCTGGAGCGCGGCCAGTTGCCGGAGGCGGCCTCCATCCGCAGCGAGGAATTCATCAATGCCTTTGATTATCGCGATCCGGAAGCGGCGGCGGGCCAGCCGCTGGCGTTTGTGGCGGAGCGGGCGCGGTCGCCCTTTGCGCAGAACCGCGATCTGCTGCGGTTCGCGATCAAGACGGCGGCGGCGGGACGGCCGACGGGACGGGCGCTGAATCTGGTGCTGCTGCTGGATAATTCCGGCTCCATGGAGCGCGCCGACCGCGTGGCGATCATCCGCGAGGCACTGCGCGGGCTGGCGACGCAATTGCAGCCGCAGGACACGGTGAGCGTGGTGACCTTTGCCCGCACGGCGCGGCTATGGGCGGATGGCGTGGCGGGCGACCAGGCGGGCGAGACGCTTTCGCGGGTGGGTGACATCACGCCGGACGGCGGCACGAATCTAGAGGAAGCCCTGCGCCTGGCCTACGCGACGGCCCGGCGGCATTACCGCGCCAACGGCCTGAACCGCGTGGTGCTGCTCACCGACGGCGCGGCCAATCTCGGTAATGTGGCGCCGGCGGCGCTCCAGCAAATGGTTGAGGCGCAGCGCCAGCAGGGCCTCGCGCTGGATTGCTTCGGCATTGGCTTTGAGGATTTCAACGACGATTTGCTGGGGCAGTTGGCGAGCCATGGCGACGGGCGGTATGCGTTTTTAAATTCCGCCGAGGACGTCGCCCAGGACTTCGCGGGCAAGCTGGCGGGCGCGTTGCAGGTGGCGGCGGCGGACGTGAAGGTGCAGGTGGAATTCAATCCGCAGCGCGTGGTTTCCTGGCGCCAGATCGGCTACGCGAAACATCAGCTTACCAAAGAACAGTTCCGCGACAACACGGTGGACGCCGCCGAAATCGCCGCGCAAGAGGCGGGCAACGCGCTTTACACCGTGGAGACCAGGCCGGACGGCGTGGGCCCGGTGGCCACGGTGCGCGTGCGCTACAAAGTGCCCGGCACCACGGAATATCGCGAGCGCAGTTGGGACGTAGACTACACCGGCAGCGCGCCGGCGCTGGCGCAAAGCAGCGCGGCCCTGCGGCTGGCGGCTACGGCGGGTGCCTTTTCCGAATGGCTGGCGGGCAGCCCGTTTGCGCAGGCGGTGACGCTGGATGAACTGCAAAAGATTTTGGGCGGCGTGCCGGAAGCATTTGGCGCGGATTCCCGTCCAACCCAACTGGCGACCATGATCCGCGAGGCGAAGAGCTTGGCGGGGAAATGAAACGTAGCAGCCGACGTGAGGAGGCTCTGACTTTGGCGAGGGAGTTTGAGCCTCCTGACGTCGGCTGCTACACATTACGGCTTTTTTACAAATGTTTGGCTCGTGTCTGACAACTGACCATCGTTGAACCGCTAGAAACTAGATAAATTTATGAAAACAAAAATTGCCCCGACCATCCTGTGTGTGCTGGCACTCTTGGCCACTTCTTGCAGCACGATGCCGACCATTTCGTCAAACAACGCGCCCGCCGGTGGCGTGACGCTGACCGATTTCAAGCTCACGGGCGAGCTGGGCGGCGAGGTGGCGGCCTTCACGCTCACCGCCACGGTCCAGGTGGAGGACGCCCAGGGCGGTGCGCTCACCCTGTTGTCCGGGCCGGTGGCGCTGACCCAGTTGGGCAAGGGAAAAAATGGCAGATAACCGTGGAGCAGGGCCGGTTTATCGCCCGGTTTGACCGCCGCGGAACCTATCCGGTCGAAGTCCATTTCAACGCTGCGGTCAGCCGGAGCAACGACTGGCGCGCGGTGGATTTCTCGGTGGCGCCCAGCGCGGTGCAGCCGGTGGTGCTGCAAGGTTTGGCGGCGGACACGGAGTTCCGGCTGGCCAGCGCGGCGCGGCCGGCGCGCACGGGCACCAACTTTACCAGCTATCTGCCGGTGGACGGCGCGGTGAAATTCGCTTGGAAACCGTCGCGGCCGGAGGCGGAGGGGAAATTGTTTTACGCGGCGGACATGACGGCGCAGATCAGCGTCAGCCCCGGCTTGATGCGCCAGGCGGCGCTGATCAGCGGCAAAATCATGCAGGGCGAAATGAGCCGGCTCACGCTGCGGCTGCTCGGGGCGGGCGAGGTCACGCGGGTGCAAGGCGACGCCGTGCTGGCGTGGAGCGTGGAGGGAGCGGAACGCCGAGCACCGGCTTGGCCCGATACGAATGGCAATCAGCAGGCCGAGACGGTGCGCGGCGCGCCGGCGGCTCGTCGGCTCGTCGTGCAATTCAACCAGCCGCAGAAGGAGGCCTTCGCGCTCCTGGTGCAGCTGCAGACCCCGCTGGGCGCGTTTCCGCAGGCGGCGGAGGCGATGCAGCTGCAGCCGGAAGGCGCCACGCGGTTTGCGGGCAGTATTCGCATTGTGAACGAGGGCGCGGTGCGGCTGGAAGTGACGCAGGCCAGCGGGCTGTCGCAGATTTCGCCGGAGCAATTTCCCGAGGCCAACCTGTTTCGCGCCCCGGGCACCCAGCGGTTCGCCTACCGTTTTTCCAGCGCGGATTTCGCCCTGAAAGTGCAGGCGGACCAGATTCTGCCCGAGGTGGGCGTGGCGCAGGTGGTGACCTACAATCTGGGCGAAAATGAATTGTCCGTGGACGCCGAGATCGAACTCGACATCCGCGAGGCGCCGCTGCGCGAGCTGCGCCTGAATCTGCCGAAAGGCTACGCCATCGCCAAGTTGACGGCATCCGGCATGAGCGATTATTTCACGAGCGAAACGCCCGATCCCACGGGCGCGGAACTGCGCCTGGTTTACGGCCAGCCGGTTTCCGGCCGGCAGGTGATCCAGCTCCGGCTGGAGCGCAACCAGTCGCTGGGCGAAACGAATTGGACGCTGCCGCGGATCGCGGTGGCCCAGGCCAAATCCGTGCGCGGCTTTGTGGCGGTGGCGGCGGCCAGCGGCTTTCGGCTCACGGCGGAGCGCACGCAGGCGCTGACGGAGATTGCCACGGCGTTTTTCCCCCGGCCGCAACCGGGCATTCAGTCGGCGTTCCGGCTGAGCGAGCCCGACTGGGCGGCGACGCTGCGGGTGGAGCGGCTGCCGCAGACGGTGGCGGCGGACGGGTTCCATCTGTTTTCCATCGGCGAAGGCATTGCCTACGGCAGCAGCGTGATCAATTACGTGGTCAGCGGCGCGCCGGTGGCGGCCTTCCGCGTGGAGCTGTCGGAGGAATATTACAATGTGGAATTCACCGGCAAAGACCTGCGCAACTGGGAAAAAACCACGAATGGCTACCTGGTGCAACTGCACACGCCGGTGGCCGGCGCCTACACGCTGCTGGCCACTTACGAGCGGCCGTTCAAGCCGCAGGGCGAGACGCTGGCCTTCACCGGCGCGCGCCCGCTCGATGCGCAATCCGAGTCCGGCCACACGATTGTCATCAGCGCCTATCAATTTGACGTGAAAGCCGCCCGCGTGTCGCCCGGTTTGCTGGCGCTGGAGCCCGGCGAAGTGCCGGCGGAATACCGGCTGTTTTTCGACCAGCCGGTGCTGGCGGCCTATCGCTACGCGGCGCGGCCGTTTGATTTGAAGCTCGCGCTCAGCCCGCTGAAGCAGGGCGATTCCCTGCCGCAGGTGGTGGACCGCGCCGCGCTGACCGCGCGGATTTCCAAGGAAGGCCAGACGGTGACGACGGTGCGCTATCTCGTGAAGAACCGCGGCAATCCGAACTTTCGGGTGACCTTGCCCGCCGGCACGGACCTGTGGTCGGCCACGGTCAACGAGGCGGCGGTCGTGCCGGTGATGGACGGCCCCGCCAGCCTCATCCCGCTCCCGCCGCACGCCGACCCGGAGGCCGTCCTGACCATTGACCTGAAACTCGCCGCGCGCTCGGCCGAGGCGAAACGCGTGCGCCTCACCACGCCCGTCGTGGCCGCGCCGGTGATGCTGGCGGAATGGACCTTGCAACCGGACGAAGGCCAGCACCTGGTTTATCGGAGCGGCACGCTGACGCCCGCCGGCGGCGCGCCGGACGTCTCGGGCTTTGCGCAGGCGACGCACTTGAGGCAAGGCCCGCCGGCCGGTTTCATTTCCTTGCTCGCGGGGTTGCTGCTGGTGGTCCTGGGGGTGCTCCTCTGGCGCTGGGCGGCGGCGGAGGGAGTTTATCGTTTTACTTCCCGCCATCTGCTCGGCACCGTGGCGGGGCTTGCGGCCCTCGGGCTCGCGGGCATCCTGTTCGCCGTCACGGCCAAGGGCTTGGATCGCCTGAACGTCCCGGCGCCGGACAACTTGACCTTCCTGGCCCCGGTGCAGCAAGCCGGCAACGCGCTGTCAGCCGAAGTGGATAATCTCCCGCTCCTCACCGCCGACCGCCATGCTTACCTCGCCGCCTGGCCGGCGCTGCTGGCCATCGGCGCGTGGCTGTTCGCGTGGGGGCGGGCGGGGCAAGTTTCCCAGGCGGCCGGCAAAATTCTCGGCTGGACGTTCCTGGCGTGGGCAGCGTTGCGGCTGCCGAATGGCGCGCCTGCCTTTCTGCTGGTCGGGGGCGCGTTCCTGCTGCTGCACGTTGTCATTCCGGCGCTGAAACCGCTTTGGCGGGTTCCGGTCCAACCGAAAGCCGATGGTGCGCCGCCGCCGCCGGGGCAGCCGCCGGTGGTGGCCGCGCTGGTCATCGGCTGGCTGTCGCTGGGCGGGGCCCTGAGCGCTCGCAGCGCCGGGGCGCCGGCCGGCGTGCCCGAATCCGTGACGCAGCAAATCCGCATCGAAGATAAATATGCGCTGGCGACGGCGAAAATTCATTGGCCAGCGGCCCAAGGCCAGGCGCTCCCGCTGCTGTTTGAGCCGGCCGTGCTGACGCGGGCGAGCTATTCCAAGGGCCTGAAATTAGAGGCCGCGCCAGCGAGTTCCCGCAGCGCGCAACAGCTCGTGGCCCAGGCGAAGGGCACCTATGACATCGAGGTGCAGTATCAGTTGCCAATCCCGAAGAGCGAGGCGGCCAGCGGCTTGGCCTTGCCGGTGCCGACGGGCCTGATCAATCGCGTCACGCTGGCGCTCGTGAATCTGGACGTGGATGTCTTTTCGCCGCAGGCGGTGTCGGTTCAGCGCCGGGCTGACGGCAGCAACACCGTGGCGACGCTCACCCTGGCCCCCGGCAGCGGGTGGATCGGCTGGAAACCGCGCAGCCGCGATGTAAAAAATGAGCCGCCGGTCTTCTATGCGGAACTGGCGCAACTCTACGTGCCCGCCGCCGGCGTGGTGGAAGGCGTGCATCAGGTTTCCCTCCGCCCGGCGCAGGGCGAGCTGGGCGAATTGATTTTCACGGTGCCGGCGGGGGCGACCATTACCGATGTGGCCGACGCGCCCACGGGCGGCGGGAAGCTGCCCGCCGCGGTGTCGCTCTGGCGCTTTGACCCGGATGCCCGGAAGCTGCGCGTCACCTTGAATCTCGCCCAGTCGCGGCCCTTCACGCTGATCATCCGCTCGCAGGTGGCCACCGGCCCTCTGCCGTATGAGCAGCGCGTGGGCCTGCTGTCCGTGGACGGCGCGGCGGGGCAAATCGGCCAACTGGGCGTGGCCACCGGCAACGAGGTGCAACTCGATGAGGTGGGCGCGGGCAGTTTCTCCCCCATCAACCTGGAAGATTTTCCGGTTGCGACCGCGCAGCCATTGGCGGCGCAAATGCCCGGGCTGACGGTGCGGCGCGCGTTCCGCTATGCCGACCCGTCGGCGATGGCCTTGCTTAAGGCGTCGCCAGTGGAGCCGGACGTGCGCGTGGAGACGCAGGACACGCTGTCGCTCGGCGAAGACCGCACCGTGCTGGCGAGCACCGCGAGCGTGGCCATCACGCGCGCCGGAATTTTCAAATTAAGTTTTGTGCTGCCGGCGGGCTTCGACGTGGAAGCCATCAGCGGCGCGGCGCTGAGCCATTGGACGGAGCTGAAAACCGAGGCCGGCCGCGTCATCACCCTCAACCTGACGGGCAAGACCGAGGGGCAGCAGCAGTTTACCCTCAGCCTGACCGGGCCGGGGGTGAAGGCGGGCCGCGCGTGGGCTGCGCCACAGATTTTGTTGCGCGAGGCCGGCAAACAGCGCGGAACGCTGCTGGTGGTGCCGGAGCAGGGCATGCGGATGCAGGTGGCCACGCGCGAGGGCGTGACGCAACTGGACCCGCAAAAATCCGGGGTCCGGCAGAAAGGCGTGCTGGCCTTCCGCATTCTGGAGACGCCGTGGAAGCTCGCCCTCGACCTGGAGCAGGTGGACCCGTGGATCCAGGTGACCAGCCTGCAACACGCGACGGTCAACGAGGCGCAGGTAAAAGTTGCGGCGAATCTGCAATATCAGATTGAGAACACCGGGCTCAAGGCGTTCCGCGTGTTCGTGCCAACGAAGGCGGAGGGCGTGACCTTCCAAGGCGACCAGCTCGCGGATTTTCTCGCGGTGGACGGCGCGGTGACCAACGGGCTGCAGGCGTGGGACATCAAATTAAGCCGCCGCGTCATCGGCCAATATCGCTTGCAGCTCCATTACCAGACCCCCATCGCGGACCGCTCCGGCGAGACCACTTTGCGCGGGGTGCTGGCGGCAGACGTGAATCTGCAGCGCGGGTTTGTCACGGTGGAAACCGCCGGGCGCCTGCAGGTGCGGGTGGATCAGTTGCCGGCGACGCTGCAGCCGGCCGAATGGCAGAGCATTCCGCGGGCGCTGCAAATGGAGCTGCCGGCCGTGGCCGCCAGCTTTGCCTATCGCCTCGTGGAGCCGGATTTTCAACTGCCGCTGCGGCTCGAGCGGCACGAGGCCGCGAAATTGCTGCCGGCGCGCGTGAACAACATCACCCTCACCTCCGTGATTTCCGATGCCGGCGTCATGCTCACGCAGGTGCGGCTGGAAATCCGGCCCGGGGACAAGCGCCTGCTGCATCTGACCCTGCCGAGCGGCGCGACTTTCTGGTTTGCCTTCGTGAACCAGAACGGCGTCTGGCCGTGGCGCGAACAGGAGCAGATCCTCCTGCCGCTGGAGCAGCAGTCGCGCGGCGACCAACCGGTGCCGGTGGAGTTCTTTTACAGCAGCGCCGTCGGCCAGGCGGGGGCGAGCGCGCTGGACCTGGATTTATTCGCGCCCCAATTCGACCTGCCCCTGGAGAACCTGACGTGGCGCGTATTTCTGAATGATCAATGGCAGGTGAAGAAATGGAGCGGCGCGCTGCAATTGCAGCAGTCGGAACTGGTGGCAAACCGCGGCGCGCTCGACCTGCCCGGTTATCTGCGGGATGAATCCGCCCTGCGCCAGAATAAAACCCGGCAGGCCGAGCAGATGCTGGCGTTTGGCAACACGGCGCTGCAGAACGGCGATCCGCAGCAGGCGCGGCGCGCGTTTGAATCGGCCTACGGGCTCTCGCGCAACGACGCGGCTTTTAACGAAGATGCGCGGGTGCAGCTCAACAACCTGAAATTACAGCAGGCGCTGGTGGGCTTGAACGTGCGGCAGGCGGGAGCGGCCGGGGCCAACGCCGTCAGCGGGGTGGGGAACAAGCTGAACGAATTGCGCAACACCAAGGATGCGAATTACACCCAGCAGGACGCGAAGCAGATCATGGACAACAACAGCGCCGATGAAAATGCCGCCCTGATGAAACTGGCCGCCCGGCTCATCCAACAGCAGGACGCGGCGGTGGCGAATCCGGCGGTGATCCGGGCGAACATTCCCGAGCAGGGGCGCCTGCTGACCTTCAGGCGCGCCGTGGTGGTGGACAAGTGGGCGGACTTGGACATCAAATTGCAGACCCGCCCCGCCAATTCTGTTTCCGGGGGGCAACGCCTGCTGTGGCTGGGCGTCACCGCCTTGGTGTTGGCCGGTTTCAGCCTGCTCACGCGGGCCCGGCGGAAAACGGCGAAGGCGTAAACTTGGGCAGGAAAGCCTGCTGAATCGTTATCGGTAGGCTTGGCCCGGCCAGCTTGGCGCCGACGCCGGAACCCTGCGCGATGGCCATGCATTCCATTCCGGCGGGGCGGCAAAGCGGCGGCGCGATGATAATCTTTGCTTGGATTTATCATTGCCCGGCACAGCTGGATGAATAAGAATCATCCGCGGATTGCCACCCCGAATTTTTCTAAAACATCATGAATAAAAACACCTGGTTTCCCATCATCGCGATTATTGCGGCCCTGGCGGCCGCCGGCTGCAACCGGGCGGGTAAATTAAATCAGCCCTCCCGGCTCATCGCCACGAACGGGCCGGTGGAGTTGAAATTGAAATGGACCGCCGGCGAGCGGGTGCTGCAAAGCCTGGACATGAAGATGAAGTCGGAAACGACCCTGCCGGGCCAGGCGACCCCCATGCAACAGAACATGACCCTGGGGCAAAAATTTGCGCTGACCGTGTTGAAGGAAACCCCGGCGGGCGGCCATGAGCTGGAAATGGAATTTCTCAGCGCCCGCATGGGCATGGCCATGGGCGGCAAAACGGTGATGGAGTATGATTCGAGCCAGGCCTCGGCGAACAGCGCCACGAATCCGCTGGCGGGCGTATTCGGCAAAATGGTGGGCGCCAAAATCCGTTTCGTGATGGATGCCAGCAACCAAGTGGAGCGGGTGGTCGGGGTGGATGATTTGTTAAACCGACTGGCGGCCGGAGGCCCGGCGCAGGTGGCGGCTTCCATCAAGGGGATAATGAATGAGGGCTATTTCAAACAAATGATGAGCGCCAACCGGTTTATGCCGCCCAAAGCCGTGGCCCCGGGCGATTCCTGGCCCATGCAGCAGGAACTCCCGCTGGCCGCGCTGGGCACCTTCAAACTGGATTACACCATCACCTTTGATCGCTGGGAAATGCGCGGCAAACGCAACTGCGCCCGGCTGGAGTTTCAAGGCACCCTCGCAAGCAAGCCGGGGGCGAACCCCAACGCGCTGGGCATGACGATGGCCATCGAAGACGGCGCCACCTCGGGCACGGCGTGGTTTGATCCGGAGCTGGGGATCACCATCGATACCGTGATGAATCAAGACATGACGATGAAGATTACTTTGCCCAGCAATCCGAAGGCCAAGGCGGGAACCGCCGCGGCGGGTCCGCAAATCATCACCACGCAAATGCGCCAGACGATCCAGATTAAACTGGATTCGGTGAATTAAGCCTTTCCGCCGGCCGATTCATTTAACAGTTGGAGCCTGCGCGGTGCCGAAAATTGAATCATGGCGCCGGCTGGTGCCGGGGATGGTTTTCGAAGAATCGCCAAATGACTTCGCTGGCCGCGAAGTCATAAGTGGTTTTGCCGATGACGCTGACCGGAAAATATTGCAGGCCGCCCGGCCAGCAATGGCCGCCGCCGTGAACGATGTAGAGTTCCACATCGTTCCCGTTCTTCCCCATCCAGCGTTGGCAGGTGGTGGAGGTGCGATCACTTGTTTTATGCGGCAGCCCGGTTACGGCGGGTTCGTCCGCGCAACCGTTGACTTTGCGCCAGAAGGAGATCACCGCGTCCGAGGCGAGACAAAGCCCGTGGGGCTCGCCCTTGTAGATGCCGCCGATGCGCGGGCCAATGGCCTCGCCCCCGTTATAGGGATGGCAAGGGTCGTCGGTGCCTTCAATGAACAGCACGGGAAGGGGCGGGGGATTCGGATGGGCTTGCTGCTGCTTGAGATATAAACCGGAACCCACCATGGCGCCGGCGGCAATGAGATCCGACGCTTCCAAAGCCAGCCGCGCGGTCAGCGCGCCGCCGTTGGAAAAACCGCAGGCAAACACGCGGTTCGTATCGATCGAAGCCTGCGGCGCGATGGCGACCACCAATTGTCGCACGAACGCGACATCATCGCGGGGCGGGGTTTGCCCCAGATCCGAGCCGCCGTCATTCCACACGCGCCCCAGGCCCTGGGGATACGCCACCACAAAGCCGTGCTGGTCAGCGACGCGATTCATGGCCGTAATCGCGCGCATGCCCTGGGCCTGCCCGCCGCCACCGTGAAAGACCAGCACGAGCGCGGCATTGGTCGGGCGCGGGGCGGGAACGTGCAGCCAGTAAGACCGGGCGATGCCGCCGACGGTTAGAAACCGTTCGGTGTCAACGCCGGGCGTCTGCCCCCAGCCGCGCAGACCCCCAGCGAGGAGGCAGAGGGCAAAGGCACTGCGGCGAATGAATTTTGTCATGGTCGTGCTCGAGGGTTTTGGAAGCGGTGGCAGCCGGGTTAAGTCGCGCCCGGGCAGACGGCCAAAGGGTTGACCGGTGATGGCGACGACGTTATTAGGCTGCGACATTGTGGAATATCATTTGTTGCCGTTGGTGGATGATAATCCGCTTCATCAGGTTCTGGAATCTTATCTTAAAGATTTGTCAAGGGTTCGGACTTCAATCAGGCCAAACCGGATTTTGCCCCGAAGGAGGTGGTTTCACCGCATTTGCGGGCGCGCGGCGGGGTGGGTGCAGCAATTTAATTTCGGCTCGCACTGTTCGGCGGCGGGAGTATTCTGGCCCAACCTTGATTTAACCCCCTGATTGTATGAAACCAAACCTCATTCCACTTATTCTGGCGACCTTGATTTGTGCGGGGGCCAACGCCCCGGCGGCGGGGGCCAAACCGAATTTGGTCATTTTCATTTCCGACGACCACACCCTGCGGGAGTCCTCGGTGTATGGCTCAAAAGAGGTTAAGACGCCGCACATGGATCAGCTGGCGGCCGCCGGGATGACGTTTGATTTTGCCTTTGCACCGTCGCCTTCCTGCGCGCCGAGTCGTGGCGCGATGCTCACGGGCTTGATGCCCGCGCGGAATGGCGCGGAACCGAATCACAGTGAGCCGCGCGCCGACATTAAGAAGCTCCCGGCCTATCTCCAGGAGCTGGGCTACGAAGTGGTGGCATTTGGCAAGGTGGCACATTACGCGCAAACGGCAGATTACGGTTTCGACCACTACGAACACATCAACTACCACGAGGATATCGCCATTCCGGCCGCCTTGGAGTGGTTGCGCAATCGCAAGAGCGACAAACCGCTGTGCCTGTTCGTGGGCTCCAACTGGCCCCATGTGCCCTGGCCGGTCACGCAGGAAGGTTATGACCCGGAGACGCTGACGGTGCCGGACAATCATGTGGATACCAAAGTCACCCGGAATGTGCGGGCGCGGTTTTATGCCGCCGTCAGCCGGATGGATGCGGATCTGGGGCTGGTTTATTACGAAGCGCAGGCGAAGTTCGGGACGAATCTGTTTTTTCTCCACTTTAGCGACCAAGGCTCGCAATGGCCGTTTGGCAAATGGTGTCTCTATGATGACGGCATTCGCACGCCGATGATCGCCGCCTGGCCGGGCCGGATTGCGCCCAACACCCGCACCAAGGCCATGGTGTCGCTGGTGGATGTGCTGCCCACCCTGGTGGAGGTGGCCGGGGGCAAAGCGCCGGCAAGCCTGGACGGCCATTCGTTTGCGCAGGTGCTGCTGGGCCAGACCAACGCGTTTCGCGATTATATTTTTGCGACCCACAGCGGCGATGGTAGCATCAATGTTTATCCGTCCCGCTGCGTGCGGGATGCGCACTGGAAATATATTTTAAATCTGCATCCCGAATTTAAATTCACCAGCCACATCACCGAGGTGGCCGGCAATGACGGGGCCTATTGGAAAACGTGGGTGCAGAAAGCCCAAAGCGATTCCGCAGCGGCCACCACGGTGAATCGGTATCAGGAGCGGCCGCGGGAGGAACTCTACGATGTGGTCAGCGATCCGCTGGAGTTGCACAACCTGGCGGCGGCGCCGGCCCATGCCGGGGTTCTGACAAAAATGCGGGCCTTGCTGGAGGACTGGATGAAGGCGCAGGGGGACCAACTGAAAATCTACGGCACGCCGACTTTGCTCAATGCGCCCGCCGCCGACAAGGGCGTCGAGCCAAAATCTGCCGGGCCAAGTCCGGCTAGCAACGATTAGGCGGTTCCATTCGGCCCGCGCCTGGCGTCATTTTTGCATCGGCCCGATGTAGCGGCGGGCCACCACCACGTCGTCAAACCAGACGGTTTGGCTGGCTTTCCAAAATCGCTTAGTTGGATCACCGGCGTCGTAGCCGTAGTGTTCGAGCCAGAGGGAGTTGATTTTTAAATCCTGATCCGTGCGCCAGCGGATGCCGGTGAATTCGCCCACCAATTGACCGTCCACCCACAAGGCTTGCTTGCCATCAGCTTGATCCGGGGCGGTGTTGGCTTGGAGCATGAACTCCCAGCATTGCCAGCGGTCCAGCGGGGGGATGACGCGGGCGGACGAAGCCTCGTTGCCTTGGCCCGGGCCGGGCGGGAAAAAGGCGTTGCCCCAGTATTTGCCCGGCATCTTGGGGTCGGGCTGCATATCCAAAAAGTAAGCGTAAAGGTGGACTTCGCCGGGCGGAGGATTCCGCCCCCAGGCAAACCAAGGTTCCATGGCGGTGGAATAATAGGTGCCGTTGGGTTTGAGACCGGCCTTGCCAAACGAGGACCATTTGTTCGTCGGTTGATTGGCCCCCAGCCAGACAAAATGATGACTGTATTGGTAGTCGGCGGAAAATTTGACATAGAACCGGGCATACACCGTGTCGGCCCCCGGCAGGAACCATTTGATAGCATCACCGCCATGGTTTTGGCCGCGTTCCATCGGCATTTGGACACACCAACGGCCGGAATGAGGCTGATCTTCGCTCAGGATGACGCGGCCTTTATTTTGGTCCCACCGGTTCATGGTGCCGGACTCAAAATCATCAGCAAAAAGCACCGCCGGGTCGCTGGCAATGCCCGCGTCGCCCGGATATTTCGTTGCCAGGGGGGCCGGGGCGTTGGTTCCAGCGAGAACCACGGGTGGAGCGATCAGCAGAATCGCCAGGTGGCCAAGGCAGCGCATTGCTTGCATGCACCGCCAGCATGCGGCAGTCGGCCCGCCACGACAATGCGAGAATCCGAAAAAACGCGAGCCGCTGGGCGGCGGGGGCGAATCATCGTCCGGGATGTAACCTTGGCGCAGTGGATTGCGTATAGGATGATGACGAGAGGTTAATAGTAATTCGGCAGGCGAATTTCTGTCATTATCCGGGCCGTATCCCAGGCTGGCGATCAAGCCGGGTGCCAAACGCGAACCCTAAATATAAAATCAAGCACATGAATACAATTATTTCACCCCATTTCTTCGGGCTGCTCATGGCGGGTCTCTGGCTGGCAGCGGCCCCCCGCCTTGGCCATGCGGCGGACAAGATCCCGACCGAATACGCCGCGATGTATCAGAAGCTGGAACAGATCCTGGACGCGGAACTGGCGAAGTTGCCCGCCTCCAGCAATGCCGCCGGGGCCGCGCAGCCCTTGGTCTCAGTGGATCTCCTCGCGGCGAACGCCAACCGGGGCCCCGAGCTGCTCCTGCCGACCACGCTGTCGACCGTGCGCCTTTCGCTGGATCGCCTCAAGGTTATCGGCATCCAGTCCGTCAAGATCAACCTGGGCTATCCGCTGTTGCGGCCGGATTTTCCCCAGGCGGCGGACTATCTGGATTTCTACAAGCAAGTCGTGAAGGAAGCCCATGCCCGCGGCATCAAGGTGATGCCCCATATGTCCGTGCTGTTTGCCGACACGCCCTTCAGCCCGTTCCAGGGCATTTATCAGGGGCTCGATCTGGAGCGCTTCAAACGTGAATACCGGGACATGGTTCACCTCGTCATCCGCGAATTGCAGCCGGATTTCCTCGATCTGCTCACCGAACCGGACACGCACGCGCGCCTGACGGGTTTGGCCGAATTGAACCGGCCGGCCACGATCGTCGAGGTCATCCGGTCCACCCTCAAGGATTTGGATCGGGGCAAGACGCTCATTGGGGCCGGCAGCGGTTCCTGGAGTTCGCCGGCCTTTGCGGAAGCGATCGCCAGCCAGACGGACGTTGATTTTATCGCCATCCACGTCTATCCCATCACCGGTTCGGAACTGGCCAACGTCCGCACCATGGCCCGGATCGCCCGGGCGCACCACAAGCAGGCCTTTGCGGACGAAGCCTGGCTTTACAAAGTCCTGCAACCCGGCGGAAATGTCGCCGCCACCGCCACCATTTTCCGGCGGGACATGTATTCGTTCTGGCAGCCGCTGGATGAAAAATTCATCACGCTGATGCTGCGCCTGGCGGAAACCGAACACCTCGGGCTCGTCTCGTTTTTCTGGAGCAACGAACTGTTCGCCTATCTGGACTACTCGCCGGAACTGGATCAGATGCCTTACCGCCAGAGCAACCGCCGGTTCACGCAGACCGTTTTCGGGAACATGACGCGGGGGAAATTAAGCGCCGTAGGCGAATACCTGCAGCGGGCCATTGCGGAAAACCCGCCCGCCGCGGGCACCGGCTCCGGGCGTTGAAGGGGTCTCCGCCGCTTAACCCGGCTTGTTGAAAATGCGATGGGCCACGCGGTCGCTCTTCCGGCGATCCTGCCAGCCGGCGCGTTTTTCCGCTTCGCGCAGATAGCCGATTTCGCGCTGGAGTTTGACGAAGCTGTCGTAGCGTTCCCGGGGCAGCGTGCCAGCGGCGACGGCGGTGAGCACGGCGCAAGCCTTCTCATTCGTATGAGTGCAATCCCGGAAGTGGCAGCCCGACGAAAGCGTTTCAATTTCGGGGAATGTTTCCTTCGCCCCCTGCGCGGCATCCCAAAGGTGAAATTCCCGCATGCCGGGGGTGTCAATAACCACGCCGCCCTTGGGCAGAAAAATCATCTCGCGCCACGACGTCGTGTGCCGGCCCTTGGCGTCGCTTTCGCGAACTGCCACCGTGGGCATCAGGTCTTCGCCGTAGAGTTGGTTGATGAGGCTCGATTTGCCGACGCCCGAGGTGCCGATGAACACGACGGTATCCCGGGGTTTAATGAGGGCCGCAACCTGCTTCACCCCGCGACCGGTGAGCGCACACGCGGCCAGCACCAGCGTATTGCCCGCCACGCGCGTGGCTTCGGCGAGCTTTGCATCGAGGTCATCGCACAAATCAATTTTATTCAGAATCACCACGGGGCGCGCCCCGCTTTCGTTGGCCATGACCAGCATGCGTTCCAGGCGCGCGGCGTTAAAGGTCGCGTCGGCGGCGGTCACGAGAAACACAATTTCGACATTCGTGGCGAGAATTTGCGCGGCGGTGTCCCGCCCCGAGGTCTTGCGCGTGATCTGCGTGCGGCGCGGCAAAAGGGCGTGGATGGTGGCCTTCTCCTCGTTGGGCACCCGCTTCACCGCCACCCAATCGCCCACCTTGGGCAATTGCGCATGCTGGCCGCCGGCTTCGTGAATGAGTTTGCCGGTAATCTGCGCGGTGAGTTCCGCTTCGGCGGTCCAGACGCGATAGAAATGTTTATCTTCCACCGCGATGCGCGCCGGAACGAGCCCCTTGGCGGCGTGCGGCGCGAATTGCTCGGCGCGCTCCGCATTCCAGCCCAGCTTGGCTAACGGCATAAATGGCGTTGGGATGATGACATTGGTTTGAGCGGGAATCTGCTCCCGCAGATCTCGGCCGCCAAAGAGTTTGCCTCCCGCGCCTGGTAGGTTCAACCCATGAATTGCCTTTTTAGCCAAGGAGTCCAGCGGCGGGGAGAGACCCCGGACCGGTTAGGCGCAAAGCGCCTCCGACGCTTCCAGCCGGGCCTGCATTCTTAACTGGGCGCAGAGGCAGTGGTAGGCGTTCAGGTAAATCAGGTCATCATTGGAAAGCCCGTTGAACCATTGCAAGCGCTGGGGAAGTTCCAAACGGCGGATCGCATACAAGGGGCAGTCTTCCGGATTGGCGCGCCACACGGGACAATTAACCGCCAAGCTTAAAATATTGTCCCGCAGGGCAATTTTCGTATTTTCAGCCATCAGAATCATACCGTTCCACCCACGAGCTGATTCTGGCAACTCAATGGATGACTATGAATAGATAGGCCAGTTTGGGATATTCGTCAACCGTTGGCCGGGGGGGGCTGCGATTTTGCGCCCGTTATGATCAGAACCGCAGCTCCGCTATTGAAAGTTGCCCGCGCTTCTGAAATGATGCCGCCGTTGGGCCTGTAGCTCAATGGTTAGAGCAGAGCACTCATAATGCTTTGGTTCTCGGTTCAAGTCCGAGCAGGCCCACCAACGGCCTTTAGGCCAGGCCCCAACATCGGTGTGCCGGAGGCGAACCTGCTTCGATTAGGGTTTCCGGCCGTTTTTTTTATGGGCGGGGCCGTTGCTTTGGAAAGCGGGTTCCAAACCCAAAATCTCATCCAGTTGTTCCACGTCGAGGAAGCCGTGCAATTGCTTGATCCGGGTGGGATGGCGCATTTTGCGGAGCGCCTTGGCTTCGATCTGGCGGATGCGTTCCCGGGTGACGTGAAATTGCTGGCCGACTTCTTCCAATGTCCGCGCATTGCCATCGCCGATGCCGAAACGCAGCTCCAGCACCTGCCGTTCGCGTTCGGTGAGGCTGCACAGCACGTCGCCCAGCTTGTCTTTGAGCAGGCTGAAGCTGGTGATGTCGAGCGGATTGTCCGCCGCTTTGTCCTCGATGAAATCCCCGAAGCTGGCCTCCTCGCCGTCGCCGACCGGCGATTGCAGGGAGACCGGCTGCTGGGCCATCTTAAAGATGGCCTGCACCCGGGCGGCGGGGAGTTGCAATTCATCGGCAAGTTCCTCCGGCGTCGCTTCGCGGCCCAGCTCCTGGAGCAAGATCTTTTGCGCCCGCATCAGCTTGTTGATAATCTCAATCATATGCACCGGAATCCGGATGGTGCGGGCATGGTCGGCAATGCTGCGGGTGATGGCCTGGCGGATCCACCACGTCGCGTAGGTGGAGAATTTATAGCCGCGCCGGTATTCAAATTTTTCCACCGCCTTCATCAGGCCCATGTTGCCTTCCTGAATCAAATCCAGAAACGACAGGCCGCGGTTGGTATATTTTTTGGCAATGGAGATCACCAGGCGCAGGTTGGCTTCCACCATTTCGGTTTTGGCCTGGAGGGCCCGGGTCGAAGCGTCGCGCAGGTGGTCGGCTTTCCGCAAAAAATCCTCGTGCGGCAGCCGCACAAATTCCTCCAGCGCGCGAATTTTGTGCTGCTCGGCCTCGACGAGATGCTTCTGGGCGCTGGATTCCCGCTGGGCTTGGGCGTCCGTCAGAGCCCGCAGGCTGTATTGCAGCTTGTCGTGGATGTTCTCCGCCACGATCGCCATCTCCTCGGTGACCCGCTGCTTGAAGCAAAATTTGGCGTAGGTGGCCTGCAGTTTTTTGTCGAGTTTTTGAAACCGGGCGAATTCCTGGCTGCACCTGGCACCGGGCCGCGTATCCCGCCAGCGGTTGAATTGCCGGTCCACTTCCGCGTCCAGCTCGCGCACCTGCGTCGCCAACCGGCGAATCGCGTGGAGATGGGCCTCCCGGTTGGCCACCTTTTGGTCCAGCACCACGCGGTCGAAGCGTTCGCGCGGCGGGTCGGCGAGCAGTTTTTCCGCCAGCGCCAGGTATTCTTTGCTGGCAAAGCCAAACCCGTGGATGATCTGGCGCAATTCCGTCTCGGCTTCTTCGATGCGCTTGGAAATGGCCACCTCCTGCTCCCGGTTGAGCAGGGGCACCAGCCCCATCTGCTTGAGATACATGCGCACCGGATCGTCGAGCGAATCGAGCCGCCGGCTGGACTCCTCCTCGTCCTCTGGTTCGGCGGGCTTGACGCGATCCACCTCGGCGGCGTCCACGATTTCGATTTCGAGTTCGCGCAATTTGGCGAAAACCTGGTCCAGTTGCGCCGGACCGGCGAACTCGTCCGTGAGGATTTCGGTGACATCCTCAAAGGTCAGCTGCCCTTGTTCCCGGGCCAGCCGGACGAGCTCCTTGATTTTTTCGGCCAGCGCGACCGCGGGATCAACGGCCAGGGCAGAGCTAGGCGGGTTCGCTGGCGGAACGGGCGTCGCCGGTTTGGTTGGAGCCTTCGTCTTGGGCATAATAGCCTCGCGCCTTCCGCAAAAGGCACGCGGAGGAAATGCGGGGACGTAGGAATATAAAAGCCGACCGGCGGGCGTCAAGTGGCGAAAGTCGGGAAATTATTTTTCGGGCGCGACCAAAATCCCCCGCTGCTTCAAATGGGGCAGAATCATGGTCACCGTGCGCTCCACGGCCCCGAGGTTTTCGGCGACGACGGCCCGGGCGTGGCGGCCCAGTTCGGCGCGGCGGGCGGGATTGGCCAGCAGCGACCCGAGCGCGCGTTCCAGTTCTTCCGGATTGTTCACCTGCACGGCGGCGTCTTTGCCCAGGAAACTGCGAGTGATGTCAGCGAAGTTCTGCATATTTGGCCCAAACACGATGGTTTTGCCCTGCGCCCCCGGCTCGATGGGATTCTGCCCGCCAATGGCCATGAGGCTTTTGCCGACGAAGACCACCGTGGCCGGCTCGTAGAAAAATTTCAGTTCGCCCGTGGTGTTCACCAGCAAACAATCCACCGTGCCCGGCGCCAACCGGGTGTCGGCGAAAACTTCATTGCGGTAAATAAATTTCACCCCGGCCGCCCGCAGTTTTTGGCCAAGATCTTTGCAGCGCTCAAAATGGCGCGGCACCAGGATCAGGAGCAGCTTGGGAAACTTTTCGCGCAACCGCCGGGCGATGTCCGCCAGCAATAATTCCTCGCCGTCATGGGTGCTGCCGGCCACCAACACCGGCGCATCCTCCGGCACGCCGATTTTGCGGAGCAGCGCGGCCACATCCAGCGCACGCCGTTCGGACAATGAGGCGGCATCGAACTTCAGATTGCCCACCACTCGCACCGCCGCCGGCGGGCAGCCCACGGCGCGCAGCCGTTCGGCGTCGGTCTCATTCTGGCAGCCGACGCCGGCGAGCGAGCCGAATAACGGCCGGAACAGCCAGCCGAATTTTTTATACCGCGGATACGAACGATCCGACAGCCGGGCATTGGCGAGAAATACCGGGATTTTCAGGTCGCGCGCCCGCCAGAGAAAATTCGGCCAGATTTCCGCCTCCACCAGCACGATGGCTTGCGGATTGATGGCCGCCAGCGCGCGCCGGACATATTTTCGCCGATCCACCGGGTAATAAATTTTACTGACATGCGTCGGCAGCCGGCGGCGCAGTTCCGCCATGCCCGTGGTGGTGGTGCAGGAGACCACAATCTTGGCGTTGGGCACGCGCGGTTCCAAGGCGCGGATGAGCTGGGTGCAAAGATTGACTTCCCCCACGCTGACGGCATGCAGCCAGATGACATGCCGGTTGGTGAGCGCCTGTTTTAGCGACGCATCGTAAATGGAAAACCGCTGTCCGAAATTGTGCTGCCAATTGCCCCGGCGCCGCATCCGCCAGAAATAGAAGGGCGAGGACAGCGCAAAAAAGATCAGGAATAAAATGTTGTAAAGTGTTCGCACAATTATGTTTCTGCCGAGACCCTGTCGAAATGATCCAGCCTGAATGTTGATCAACGCCAATGTTTCAGAATATGAACCAAGTTTCAACCCTGGAGAATATCCATCCGCCTCCCGCCGGCGGGTGCCGGATGAAGCGAGGCTGTCTTTGTAAAATAGCCAGCGCCGGTGTTTATTCCTTTGCCTAAACTCGGCCAACAACTTTAGCCTACCACGAGGACGCGAAAGCTGGAACATTGACGATCTTGTGCCAGCCGAGCCCAAGCGCACTGGCCTCGGGTGGCGGGAGCCGGGTGCTTTTATGTGAGGATAATTTTATGAAAATATTTCACACGCATCCTATAGCGTGTTGAACGCGGGCTAAAACCAGTCCATTGCCTCGGAAACTGGAGGCTGATCTTGGGAAGGGCGTTGGGAGTTTTCGGGTGTTTTACATTTTGGCAGATTCTGTTTTCGCGTGAAGTTCG
>CAIMLG010000063.1 GCA_903842235.1 uncultured Verrucomicrobia subdivision 3 bacterium | reverse complement strand
GCTTTCTACTTTCCCCCTCCCTCCGGCCGGGGTGAGGTAGGGCCGTCAGTTTGTGCGCAGCACCACAATTCATTTCAACTTTCCCAATTTCTGCTTTCTGCTTTTACAGTCGGCTCCCTCCGGTCGGGAATAGTTTGCTCGCGTTGCTCGGAAAGGGGTCGTTCCTTGACTATGGATACTCCTGCTTCACCAGGGCCAAGCGGCCTTCCCCCGCCGCTCCCCTTGGGCGTCCTTCCCCATTCGTGTCTAATTCTTTTCGCGGCTTGATGTCCGGATTCGCCGTTTACATTCACTTCCTATCCACCAAATCGAGGCAAAGCTAGACCTGGTTCAATCGCTGGAAATCGCCCGCCGCCATGATTGTTTCAACGGCACATCCTGAACAAACAGCAGCCGCACCGGGCCGATCAGTCCGGACTCGACCAACGGTGAATGCGCGGTGAAATGCTGCCAGGTAATGAAGGTTTTGCGAGTGCGGGCCGGCTTGGGTCCGCCATGCAACAACCAGTTGGGAATGGCATCAATGGACACGCCACGCGGTCCCATCTTCCCAAACGCCTCGTCTGCGGGCAGACCCAAATCGCCAATCAAGCGGTTGATCCACAGGTTGACCACGCGGACTTCCAGATGGTTGCCCCCCGACTGCACCGCGCCGGTCACGTCCACTTCGTAAGGCGCTTTCCACCCCACGCCCAGATTTTTTCCGTTAAGCCAGACTTCGGCCATTACTTCCACGCGGCCCAGATCGAGTATTGTTTTCGAGGCATGGTTTGCCGGCAGTTCAAAATCTTTCACGTAGGTCGCCGTGCCGGAAAAATGTTTGATGTCCGGGTTTATATTTTGCGTCCAAGAAACCAGTTGCGGCAGTTCAATCTGCTCCGGCGCGCCCCAACCAGCAGGAAATTTCACCGACCACGGCCCGGTCAAAACCAACGGCAGCGGCACTTCCGCCACTTGGGCGGCGAGCGTTTTGCCTTGCGCGGTCTGCACCACATACGCGCCAGCTTGCAGCGCGCTTACCGCCAGCCCATCGCCTTGGCGATGTAGTGTGGCCGTCCGACCGGGCTGGCCATCATGCGTAAAGGCGATGGCGGCATCGTCCCGCGCAGGTTTGCGGAAAACCACAAAGACCGAATCGGCGGCATCCAGATCCAGCGCGACGACGGTGCGGCCATCGCTGGTCTGGTGATAAACGGGCGCGGCTTCCATGCGGCCGGTCTGCGGATACCACAGCTCCGGTTCGCGACCGGTCACGCGGAATGTGGCCTCGGCAGCAACGGTTTTTTCCTTCTGGTTGGAGACAAAATATGCGTCCACCGCGCCGATTTTCCGATGGAGATATTCCATCGCAGCATCCGAAAACTGCGCGTCGGGGGCGAGGTGAATTTTGCCGAGGGCTTGTGCCGGCGTTTGTTCAGAAATCGCCGCGCCGAGGCGTTTCACCTGTTCGTCGCACGCCGGATAATTTTCCAAACTCGGCGAGCGCGTCGGCCGTTGCCCGACGACGACCGCACCAGCCTTGATGAGTTCGGCGATTTTTTGCGCCAGCGCCGGACGCATCCGTTGGCTTTCGGTCAGCCCCAGCACACGGTAGCTCATGCCGCTGGGCAGCACGACCTGGCCGTCCTTGACGGACATTTTCATCACCGTGCCCGCGTCAGCCACGTCGTAGTCATAACCTTTCGGCGGCTGGTGCGGCGCGAGACTATTTCCGACCGGCGAGTCTTCGCTCAAGACATAACACAAATCCATCACCGACCGGCCGGACTGCAACAGATACTGGCAGCGCGCGATGTATTTCATCCACGCCGCGCCCTGCTCAAACCACGTGTTGTTGCGGTTGTTCTGCATCCCGTGCGGCCCCATGGTCATGCCGGGCAGCACATTCGTCCACGGCTGATGGACGTAGGTGTGAAAAATAAAGCGGTTGATGCCCTGGCAGAAAAAGTGATCGCCCTCGGTCTTGAGGTTGGCCGGCGTGCCGGTCCATGCCACATCCGGCATGGCGGTGAAGGCTTCCGCGCCGACAATGTTCCGGCCGTTGGCGTTGGCGGATGAGGCCGCCAGCTTGCCGGTCCAGCCGTAGCGCTCGGGTTGCCCGGTCCAAAACTCACCCATCGGGATATCGGCCAGATTGCCGACCTCCATGTGATTAAAATTGCCCGGGCCGTAAGGCTCGCACGAAAGCAGCATCCCGTTTTGATGGCATAAGTCCGCGAACGTGCCGACATATTCCTTGAGGTAAAGGTCGGCCTGCGTCCGGCGGAAATCCCAGAGAAACCGCTCGGATTGATCCAGACTGCCTATCACCCGGCCGGTGACACAAACCAGATACGGCAACAAATTATAACCGCGGGCCTGACGGAATTTTTCGGCCATCAACGGCGTCCAGTTCTGCAGCCCGACTTCGTAGCTATCAATCAGCACATTATTGAACGTCTTGCCCACCAACGGGCCGGTGTCCGCAATCACTTTTCCCACGGTGTTCCGCCAGGCGAGCTGGGCGGCGGCTCCGCTAAATTTATCGCACTCCAGCCCCTCTCCGCCGACGGGTGCGGGATGATTCGGCACGCCGGTGGTCGTGTAGCCGAACCGCACAATCGTCCATTCACCAGCGGGCACTTGCCAGGTTTTCCGACCGGTCAAATTGATGATCTTATCCAAAGCGATGATGTCGCCCGGCGGCACGACGCGAGTGTCCGGCCCGGGCAAATCTTTGATCTTTTTGCCCTTGAGGCTGACGCCGGATTTTTGCGCCCAGTTGGCAATGCGAAATCCCCCGCCTTTCAAGTCGCCCGCCGGCGTTGGAAACGCCAGCACGGCGATGTCGCCGTAGAAATTTTCATTCGCCTTCGGCTCCGGCAGGTTGCCATTGAAAACCGCCGGCCCTTGAAAACGTTTTTCCGAAAACACGATTTTCTGCATGGAAAATTCCGGCGTGATCCACGGGCCGCCGCTGGAAGACCAGCCGCCGCAGTTGTGCATGCAGATTTCCAGACCAAGGCGATCGGCCTCGGTGATGGCGTGCTTCATCAACTCGCGCCACTGAGGAGACATGTAGGCGACCGGCCCGGCCGGGATGCCGTCCGAAACGTCGAACGCCTGTGCGCCGCCAATGCCCCCGCGTTGCATCGCCTCCAAATCGGCGGTGATGCCTTCCCGCGTGATGTTACCGTTCATCCGGTGCCACCAAGTGTGCGGCTTGGCCGATGCGGGCGGGTTGAGAAAGCCATCATCGAGCGGTTCGGCGGCCGCAGCCGCGAGCGCGCAGCCCAGCCGGATGGAGGTGATGAGGAGGCTGATTCTTTTCATAAAAATAGCGTTGGCAACGGATTGGTGAAGCCTGCGTTTGCTGGTCATTTCAAGTTGTAAATTCTCAGTCCGCGTTGCCCGCAATTCTGAGAACGGTTGAACCATATCCATTATTCCTCTGTTGGATTCGGTAGCGTTGGCTTGGTTTCGGCAGCCTCAAGCACGACTGGCAAGGCCAGCAATGCGGGGAGCAGGAATCGAAAATTTTCATAGTTGGTGGGTAATTTAAGTTTCTGTGTTATGGCTGCCGCTTGGGCGTCACGACCGGTTTCGTGCCATCATCGTCGTAAGGGATGGGCGTTTTCTTGAGGGCCGGATACCACTCCGCGAGATACGCTGGGCCGGGCCGGAAGTCATCCTTGATGCGAGCCAACTCCTTCGTCAGCCGCTGATTAAAATCAGCGCGCCCGGCGGCGAATTCGGGATTGTCGATGAGATTCGTCAGTTGCAGCGGATCCTGATCGTTATCAAAAAGGTATTTCGGGCCGTCCAATGTGCGGACAAAAGTATAGCGACCGCTGCGCAGGGCCCGGTATTCCACCGACTCCGCCGGATATACACTCATGAACAGCGCCGTGCGATCCGCGTCGTCACCGCCAGCCCGCAGGGTGGGAGAAACATCCCCGCCCTCCAGCGTCTTAGGTTTCTCCACTCCGGCAAAACCCAGCAAGGTCGGTAGGACGTCGGGGGTGGTGATGGGCATGCGCAGGTCGCGGCCCGCCTGGCCTTGCACCGCCGGATAGCGCATCAGAAAGGGCACCCCCGCCGTCTCGTTCCAGAATGCCATTTTTTTCAACGGCCTGATGCCATGCGAGCCGAGCGACTCGCCATGGTCGGCGGTGAAAATCAGGATGGTGTTGTCCGCCAGGCCGGTCTCGTCCAGCGTCTTCATGATTTCGCCGACGCATTGATCGAGCGCGGTGCCGTGAGCATAGTAGCCTTGAGCTTGCTTGCGGGCTTCCGCCTTCCAGTTTTCCGTGACATTGGCCGGCAGCTTGATGGACTCCTTCGGATACAGCGCTTGAAGTTCCTTCGGTGCCGAGCCGGTGGGAAAATGCGGCGGGCCATAGCCGAGCATGAGCACGAACGGCTGCGGGCTGTTGGCATGGTCGCGGAGGTAGCCCTGGGCCGCCTTGGTCTGGGCGTAGGCATCATAACCCGGCCAGAACTTTTTGACATTGGCATCGTCCTCGTAATAGGCCGAATGGTTGTAATCGTGGGTGCATTCATTGCCCCGCCACCATTCCCAGCCCTGCCGGCGTTCGGGTGGGATATAGCCGGTCCGGCCGTGTCCGTCGAGATGCCACTTGCCGATGTATCCGGTGGTGTAGCCGGCGGCGTCAAAAATCTCCGCCATACACAGTTCCTCATCCGGCAGATGCGCGTCGTTCAAAAACATGCCGGTGGAAGTGGGAAAGCGCCCGGTCTGCAAGGCCGCGCGATGGGCCGTGCAGACGGGCAGCGCGGAGACCGCATTGCGGAAATTCCACGACTGCTTGGCTAGGCGGTCGATATTGGGCGTCTTCACATTCGGGTCGCCGGCGTAGCCGGTCGCCGAAGCCCGCCACTCGTCGGCCATCAGGTAAACGATGTTCGGCCGCTTGACCGGCGGAGTGTTTCCGGCAGCAGCCACCTGCCCGCCGATCAAACTGCCCGCGGCGACGATCGCCAAAGCCCTGATCGTTTTTTTCATTTGAGGTTTCACAACAATGATTTTTGCCGTAAGGAATTTGCTGCTTTGGTGAAGGTCATTGAACGCGCCGATGGCCGGATCAAAGGGCGAGACAAGATGGTTGATTTCATGGCGATTTGGAAGGGTTTTTTGTTCTGGGCGAATACCGGATTCCCCAAGACACCGCGGCGGGCCGGCGGTATCTGGCGGCCCAAGTGGAGCAGCGCCGGGCAGTGGAGGCGGACGCGGATTGGGGGGGGGTCTTTCCGCGCCGCTTCGCTGGTTTCCAAACTTCGTCAAATTATTTTTTCGGTTTTTTGCTGCGCGTAAAGTGTCTCTGGATGCACCTCAACTGCCCCGCCCTGCACCTCAACGCCCCCGGGGCTTTCCCGGC
>CAIMLG010000062.1 GCA_903842235.1 uncultured Verrucomicrobia subdivision 3 bacterium | reverse complement strand
TGGTCCGGGTCGCGCGTGGCGCAGACGAGGTCCACGATGTAATCCTTCACCTTGTCGTCCACGTAAATGTCGTTGATGACTTCGCGGGCCTTGAGGATCTGCTCCGGCGTGACGACCGCGCTGCAGGTGGGCGTGCCGCTCGTTTTCGCCATCACTTCGAGAATCTGCCGCTCCTCGGCGCGCGATGGATAGCCAATCTTCAGCTTCAACATGAAGCGGTCAACCTGCGCTTCGGGCAGCGGATAGGTGCCTTCCTGCTCGATGGGATTTTGCGTGGCGAGTACGAGGAACGGCTCGTCGAGCTGGTAGGTCTGGTCGCCGATGGTGACCTGTTTTTCCTGCATCGCTTCGAGCAGCGCGCTCTGCACCTTGGCGGGCGCGCGGTTGATTTCATCGGCGAGGACGAGGTTGGCGAAGACCGGGCCTTTGCGGGTGCTAAAGCCGCCGGATTGCGGATTGTAAATCTGCGTGCCGACGACGTCGGCGGGCAGCATGTCGGGCGTGAATTGCAGCCGCGAAAATTTGACGTGCAGGCAATTCGCCATGGATTTCACAGCAAGGGTCTTGGCAAGTCCGGGCACGCCTTCGAGGAGGACGTGACCGTTGGCCAGCAGGCCAATGACCAGTCGCTCGGTGAGATATTGCTGCCCGACAATGACCTTGCCGAGTTCGCTAAACAGCGGTTGGGTGAAGCTGCTCGCTTCCTTGACCGCTTCGTTGATGGCGTTAATTCCTGTGCTCATGTTTCTAATTTGTTTTTGCTACGGACATCATACTGACAAAAAACTTTGGGCGATGTTCAAAACCAGTTGGGCTGGTGGGACCCTCACCCCACCGCATTAACTGTCACGCTCCCGGCAAAACTTCCACCTGTTTCCAGCTCAGCCAGCCGATCTTGCCGTTGCTGTTCACGACCTGCACCCAATCATCGTGCCGGTCTAAAACCTTCAACTCCGCGCCGTCGCGCACGGCAAAGCCATTTTGCGCCTCGGCAAACGGCCCGCTGCGAGTCGTGGCATCCGCGCTCGTCACGACCGCCACGGACGTATTAAAATGATTCGCCGCCTGCCAGGCCAGCACCGCGCCGGAGAAAACCGTCAGCGCGGCTGCCAGGCGCGTCGCCGGGCGCAATTTTGGCGCGAGGGCGGGCTGGAGCTGGCGCAGCGCCAGCAAGGCCAACAGCGCCCATAAAAACAGGGCGGTGAGCAGCGCCCCCTCGTTCAGGGTGAGCGTGTTGATCCAGTTTAACCAGCGGCTCTCGCGGAGCGTCGCGCCCTGCACCTGGTTGCGGGCAAAGGCAAGGTTGGCGCGGAGTTCCGCGTCGCGCGGCGCAAGCAGTTCCGCCCGGCGATACGCGGCGATCGCCTGGCCGAGGTGCCCGGCCTTGAAGGCGGCATTGCCGGCGTTAAACAGCAGCGCGGGCGATTGCGCGCCGGTTTTCAGGAGGGCGTCATAGGCCGCGGCCGCAGCGGCAAATTTGCCTTCGGAATATAATTTGTTTGCGGCGGTAAAATCGGCGGCGACGTCGGCGGCCAGAAGTTTTCCGGCCCAGGCCACCGCGAGCAAAATGGAGAGCCAGGATTTCATGCCTTCAAGTTCTGGAGTTCGCTCACGACGTTTTTGAATTTTGCCGCCACGGTGATGAGTTCCTGGCGTGTTTGAATGGGCGCATAGCGGGCCTGATTGCAAAGTTGAAAAAGGTCGCGAAGCGCTTCCAAGGTAGCCGGGCGGGCACCCAGATAAATTAACCGCTTATCCACATCGGCCTCGGTGATGGCGGTGGCGGGACAAGCGAGCCGCTCCCCGAGTTGCTCCTGCAACAGGCGGAAGAGCATGGCAAAAAACTCGTTGGAGTTATTTTCAGTGGCGAACTTATTCAGGTCGGCCAAGCCGCCGCGAATGAGGAGCGCCACGGCGCGCTGGCGGCGCCGGCGCGGATTGTTGGCCAGATGGTCGGCGCGTTTGCGCCATATCAACGCGGCAAAAAAGGCCAGCACCGGCAAGGACTGAAGGGCCAGAAACGAAGGCTGGGTCACGAGCGGGGCGGCGGCGGGCGTGAGTGGACCCAGGCGGTCCTTGAGCGGCAGCAGATCCTGCGGGGATTGATTATCCGCCACGGCATTTTTGCTGGCCGCAGGCATCGGCAAGGGGGTGGCGCCAGCGGCCTTCACCGTCAACGGCACCGCGCGAGCGGCCAGTTGGTGATAGGTGCCGTCTTGCAGGTCGAATCGGCTCGTCGCGCCGTTGCAGGTGAAGGGCAGTTCCGGCCACTCGCGGACATCGGCATTTTGCGGGGCGGCGACCAGCTCAAAAATCCGGGCTTTTTGCACGCCCAATGGATCCAGATTGGTGACCGTGGCAGAAGATTGGAACACTTTGAACCCTTTCACTTCCAGCGGTGCGGGCAACTGAATGGCTTCGATCGGACCGCAGCCGGAGATTTGCACGCGCACGGTCACCGGGTCGCCCACCAGCAGATTGGTCGGCCCAACACTCACGGCAACCTCCGCCAGCAAACCGTTGAAATCCCGCGGCCGCCCCGCCGCCGGCAAGGGCAACGATTCGACCGGCACGGCTTCCGTCATCAGCGGGATTTGCTTCTGCTGGCCTTGATTAAAGACCTGAAAGAAGGGGTCGCCGCCTTGGTTCAGGACGATGACCACGCTCGCGTTGGCCGGGCCCAGCGTCAGCCGGCCGGCTTGGACATCGGTCAGCGGCACCAGCAATGGGATCACCGTGAAAGCGTGGCTGCCGATTTGCACGCGGCCATGCGGGCCCTCGATGATTTTGCCGACGCTAAAACCCTCCGCGCTCAGGGCGGACAGCCGGAAATTGCCGAAGTTCTGGATGTCGTCGCGCAGATACAGTTCCAGCCGGCCAGCCAGGGATTCGCCGACATAAAGCCGGGTTTTGGGGAGCACCAGTTTGAGAAAGGCCATTTCGTTGCCGGCCTTCACCGCCGCCGCACTGGGCGCGCTGCCCTTGGTGACGGTCAACTTGACGGGCCGGGTGGAAAACGGCTGGTTGTTGAGGGTCGCCGCGAGCGCGGGCAGGGTGAACTCGCCGGCGCGCTGTGGCGTTACGACAAAGGTCACGGTCAGGGTCGAACTGATGGCGCGATTTACGATGCTGACATTTTCCGACTGGCCGGCTTGGTCAATTTGCAGGCCGGGCACTTGCGGTGCGGGCACGCTGCTCGGCTTGCCGCCCTCGAAGGTTAGCGACAACGTGGCGCTTTCGCCCAGCGTGAGGGTATTCCGATCCAGCGACGCGGTGAACGAGGCTGCCCACACCGCTTCCGCCGCCCCGCTAATCAGGCCAACGGTCAGCAGCACCACCAATGTTTTCAAAGTAAACCGCATTGTTAATCCGCTCCTTCTGACAGAAAGGCGGGCGGAAATGTTCACGATTTTTTCCGTCGGTGAAAGGGAAAAATGAGTCCCATTCGATCGCTCAAAAATCACGGGGTTGACCAGCAAGGGATAATTTGGGGGGCGGTTGACCGCCGCGACGGGGTTGAGGCGGGGCCGAAACCTATAATTTCACCCACTTGCCCTTGGCCGAGGATTCCTCGACCGCCGTCAGCACGCGCTGGTTCTTCAGGCCGTCCTCAAACGTCGGATGCACCGGCTTGCCGTCGGCGCAGGCGTTCACGAAATCCGCAATGGTGTGGACAAAGGTGTGTTCATAGCCGAGGCCGTGGCCGGGCGGCCACCAGTTGGAAACGTAGGGCTGGATGCCATCCCGCTGCGTCACCAGAATATCGCGGAAACCCTGCCGGTCCTTCGGATCATCGCCATGGTAAAATTTTAATTTGTTCATGTCCTCGAAATCAAAATAGAGCGAACCCTTGCTCCCGTTGATTTCAATCTCAATGCGATTGCGTCGGCCCAGGGCATATTTCGTCGCCTCCAGATTCGCCATCACCCCACCTTCCATCCAGCCGATGAACGCCGCCGAATCCGGCGCGGTGACTTTGCCCAGCACGCGCTTGCCCTGGGCCAGCAGATCGGCGCGCGGCCGCTCGGGAACAAACGTATGCACGACGCCGCAGACTTGCGTGAATTCGCCAACGAGATAGCGTGCGAGATCAATGATGTGCGAATTAATGTCGCTGTGGACCCCGCTGCCGCTGGTTTCCTTTTGCAGCCGCCAGTCGAGCGGAAATTCCGGGTCCGCCAGCCGTTCCTGCGCGTAGCGGGCGCGGAAATGATAAATCCGGCCGAGCGCGCCTTCGCTCAGCATCCGCTTGGCCAGCGCAATGGCCGGAATGCGGCGGTAATTGTGGCAGACCATGTGAACCACCTTCGCCTTTTTGGCGGCGGCAAAGATGGCTTCACATTCCTTCAAGTCGCGGCCCAGGGGTTTTTCGCAGAGGACGTGCTTGCCGTTTTTCAGCGCGGCAATGGCCATTTCTGCGTGCGCGAAGGTAGGGGTGACGATGTCCACGATGTCGATCAGCGGCGATTCAACGACTTCGCGCCAGTCGGTCGTCGCGTGTTCCCAGCCGAGCTTGGCGCGCGCGGCATTCACCCCGGCGGCCGCGCGGCCGCAGAGGGTGTGCAGTTCGACGTTGGCCTTGAGGTCAAAAAATTTGGGCGCCTGCCGCCACGCGTTGGAATGCGCGCGGCCCATGAATTTGTAGCCGATTAATCCGACACGAAGGGTTTTGGCCATAAAAGTTGGGATTGAATAGAATCTTTCCCGCTTTATAGTAAGCCGAATATATCAAGTCAATGACACTTACCACTGCTGAAATCGCAAAACTCCTCGCCGGCGAAGTTCTCGGCGATGCCACCGTCACGCTCACGGGTTTTGCCAAAGCCGATGCCGCCCAGCCGGGCGATCTGACCTTCGCGGAGACGGATGAGTTCTTTACCGCCGCCGAAAACAGCGCGGCCACGGCGATTATTGCCGGCAAAACCGCCACTTCCACCAAGAAAATTGTCATCCGCGTGGCCAATCCGCGCATCGCTTTTGCCAAGGTACTGGCCATCTTCTGTCCGGAACCAGCCTTTGCGGCGGGCATCCACCCATCCGCCGTCGTGGCCGCCTCGGCGCAGATTGATTCCACCGCGCACATCGGGCCGCATTGCGTGGTCGGCGAACGGGTGAAAATTGGCGCCCGGGTGGTTTTGCAATCCGGCAATGCCATCGGCGCGGATTCGGTTTTGGGCGACGCGGTGAATTTGTTCCCGAACGTCACGATTTATGCCCGCACGCAAATCGGCCAGCGCGTCCGCATCCACTCCAGCACGGTCATCGGCTCGGACGGCTTCGGCTATGTGTTTGATGGCGGCTTTCACCGGAAAATCCCGCAGATCGGCAACGTGGTCATTGGCGACGACGTGGAGATTGGCTCGAATGTGAGCGTAGATCGCGGCGCGCTCGGTTCGACGGTGATCGGCAAGGGCACCAAAATTGACAATCTGGTGCAAGTCGCCCATAACGTGCAAATTGGCGAGCATTGCATCCTTGTCGCGCATGCCGCCATCGCGGGCAGTTCCAAACTGGGAAATTACGTCATTCTGGCCGGCCAGGTGGGCGTGTCAGGGCACCTGAAAATTGGCGATCGCGTCACGGTCGGCGGTCAGGCGGGCGTCATGACGGATATTCCGGCCGGCGAAAAGTGGCTCGGCTCCCCCGCCATGCCCGACCGGGAATTCAAACGGCAGGTGCTCGCGCTTCGTCATGTGCCTGAGTTGTTGAAAAAGATTTCCGCGTGGGAAAAGAAACTCGGCGTTCCGCCGGAATAAGCGCTGTGGAACTCTGCGAAACTCTGGGGTTAAAACCTAGGTCTCAAGAATTCTGAGTTTTCGCGGGTTGGGCGTATTTGGCGGTTGAAAATCCCCCTTCGTTTCACTTCTGTAACCTTCATAAGGGGATGCCGTCTGGATAAGCACTTGGCCGCTGTTGCCGTTTAATACACCACCTTAGGGTTGGCGCAAATCAATATTCATACCCGGGGGATTGCAGCAAACAGACCGCATTATGAAGAACTCAAAACTCACCCGCACTTGGGTTATTGGTCTGGCCACCCTGATGCTCAGCCTTTGGCTTCCGGCAGGCCTTCGAGCAGCTACGCTCACTTGGGACGGCGGTTACACCGGAGCTTATGGGGCGACCTGGAATAATGGGGCGAACTGGGGCCGACGCAACTACGTTGATAACAGCGATCTGGTCTTCGCTGGTGGGAAGCTCCCCTCGACCTATCTTTCGGCCGATCGCTCGGTCAGTTCCATTACCTTCTCGAACACCGCAGGCTTGTTCAAAATTTCGCTCTTCACCAAGGAAAGCCCCCCAGGGGATGCGGCTGACCTCACTTTCAACAGCACGAACACGGGAATTGTCATTCAGCCTAAAAATATGAATGCCCAAATCGTGGGAAAAGCCACCGACACGGGCGTGGTTATTCTGAAGACCAATCTGGCGGTGGCGCTCAACAGTTCCGCCCCGCTCTATTTTTTGCGGCCGGTCACCGGCCCCTTCGGCATCATCAAGAACGGCCCGGGGAGTCTCTATCTTCTGAGCTCCAACACCTACTCCGGCCCGACGACCGTGAACATGGGCAAAGTGGTGGTGTCCTCGCAAAGCACCGGGGGCGGGGCGTTCACGTTCAGCGATGGAACCACCTTCGGAGTGGATCGCGACACGCCCTTTCTCAATCACACGAATGTGAAGCCCACCCTGGCGCTCTCCAGTCTGACGCTGGGTACCACCAAGGGCGCGACCCTGAACTTTATCCTGCGCAACGGCAATACCCCCAATGCCAGCCTCATGGTTGCCCACCTGACCCTCAAGGGAACCAACGCCATTAGCATTGAAGGCAGCAAATTTTCCATCGGCCAATTCCCGCTGCTCAAATATACCGCAAAGAGTGGGAGCGGCATCATTGCCACCCCGGTGAGCCTGCCGTCGGGCGTGGCGGGCGTGATTTCAAACAACGCCGCCAACGGCTCGTTTGACCTCGTTATTACGGCGATTCCGCCGAACCACAGCGCCGCGCGCACCGCGGTGCGGATTGATGAGGCCACACCCTATCAAAACAGCCCCGATACGTTTCCGGTGAACAAGGCTGACCTGGATATGGTGATGCTGAATGTGCCGGTCGCTCAACATCTGTTCAACACCTCCGAAGCCCTCGTTGACGCTCCGTATAATAAAACGAACGCCTATCCCCCGTCGCATTTCATCAAAGCCATTAAAAAATACGAGGCCGATTTCTGGCATGTGCCCGCCGCGTGGATCTATCGCGAAGACCAGAAGCATGTGAAGGGGGGAGGTTACTTTGACGAGGACCTGCGGGTTCTTTCTGCGGAGGAACTCGCCAATATACGAACCGCCATCAGCAATTCGACGATCCAGTCCAAGGATGTCAAATTGATTCAATTGCTGGTGGCTGCCCCCAGTTTTTCTAAGTTCAGCCCGGAGTTAATGAATCAACTTTTGCGCTTCGATGGGGTTGGGGCTGAAGCGCACGTAGGGGACTCCGACCATTCAAATCAAAATAATGCTGCCGCCCGGCTGGCCGTTCTCCAGCAAATGGCGGCCATAGCCAAATGGGCCACCGACAACGGGAAGATCGGATTTACGTTTATGGGCGGCAGTGCGGGTAGTTACAGTGATCTGAGCACCGCCCAACACACCTTTGCCTCGCTCTGGAGGGAAATGCTCCGGCTTGGCGTGGACTATCGGGCCGCCAATTTGATCTATATTCGTCAGGGCGCCCATCATGAGGATGGCACTCTGGCGGGGGTGCATCTGCCCGAGAGCGACCCCGACACCCTGGCGTATCAGCAGAAATGGGTGATTCAGGCGCTCAAGGACACCTCCCTGTTTATCACCGGTTCAGGCAATGTGAGCATGAATGCGGGCATCACCGCGCGCATTCGCGTTACGGCCGGCAAGGCCGAACGCCAGGCACTCACCTACAGCGCCGCTTCCTCCAATCCAACGCTCATTTCCAACGCAAACCTCACCCTCAGCGGTCGCAACGATGGTTTGGATCACATCCTTTCCATGACGCCCAATCCTGGACAGACCGGGGTTGCGACCATCACCCTGAGCGTCAGCGATGGGGTGGACACCCGGACCGATGCTTTTTCACTCACGGTAAAGCCCTTCGTTGCCGTTCCCGCCGTGGCCAATGGTTGGATCAACCATTCCAAAACGTGGGCCCGTGGCTTGCCGGTCAGGGGCGATGCCCAGACCTGGCAGACCGGAACCCGGACAATCAACATGAGCGGCCGCCCGGCCGACACGTTTAACGGCGGCACGCTGGAAGTGCAGAGCGGTGGAATGTTCGCTCCACAAGTGACCGGCGCCAAGCTGACGCTGAACAACCTGACCTTAAGCGGCGGCACGATTGCGACGGACAACAAAATCGGGTTAGTGATGGATTTGAAAGGCCACCAGTTTACCCTCAACAGCGGGACACTGAGATCCGGCGCGACCCGCACCATGAACGTCACGTTTGAAAATGCGTTGCTGACAGGCACCGGCACGATTCACATCACTGGGTCTGCCGAAAAAGGTGCGGAAGTTGAATTCGACCGGGTGAACACGATGGGCTTCACCGGCATCTTCAGTGTGCATGACTATGGCCGGCTCAATCTGCCGTTGATCATCCCCGACAAGGCATCCTTCGGCCTGAATATTTCCGGCACGGGCAAGTATGCCAACGATGCGGACGTGACTCTCACGTCGCTGGTCCTGGGAACCAACACGATTCCGCCGGGAACTTACGGCTACACGAACTTTACCGGGTATGAGCGGGGTTTTCTGCTCAATCAACGCGGTATTATTACGGTGATCGGGTCTCTGAACCACTGAGCGCGGCTATTTTATCGCGTGCTCCTTGGGCCAAAAAATAGGAATATGAAACTTAAAAAATGGCTGGCGGCGGTTGTGACCCTGAGCCTGTTTGCGGGCAACAGCTTCGGCTACGAGGTGTGGCTGGGCACGCATTGCACGCCGCATAGCGCGGCGACGAACCTGGCGGCATGATCCCATACGGCTCTGCAGGTGCAGGGTTTAAACATTCTTCGCGGAGCGAGCGAAATTGATCGGGCCAGCCCCGCTGACTGGCAAAAGATTATCCCCGCTTTTATCAATGCCACCAACAACTACGTCGAAGCCCCCCGGTCTGGCCTTTCCAAAGAGACCAATCTTGTGAACGAACGGGTGTTTGCGCAAATGACGAACTGGGTATCGCGCTATTTATCCGCCGCAACAACCTATGGATCTGTCCTGCACAACATCATGCTTTAGAACAATGTTCACAACGGCAAGGGTTACAATTGGACCACCCTCGAGATACAACAGTTGCGGAAAATTCTGGATGGCCGGGGGCAGACGAATGTCGGACTGCTGTTTGATGCGCGGGCCAACCAAGTAGCCACTAGAAAGCGGTGCGCCGATCCGCTCATTACCGGTCTGGTCATCGAGGGCAGCGCCAACGATATTTTCATCAATTCCAACGGCAAACGGACTCTGGCCGCGTGGCTGTTCACGAATTCAGCGACGATCAATAAGAAGATCATTTTTCAGATGCCGCGAAGTGAAAACAACCTGCCGTAGTATCAGGCCACCCGGCGGGCGGTGCAAAGGCTGGGCAACCTGCCGCCGCCACGGGCACGAATTTTCTGCGTTCCAGCCGGGTGGTATTTCTGCCGTGCAATTATAATCTGGGCGAACCGGGGAAATCTGCCTTCGCGCCCGAAACTGTTCCGGGGAATGACGCGCTTTACACGAACACTCTGACCAGTCTCGTCTTGTCGCTCAGCGAGCAGCGGGATTTGTTCGAGGGCCGCCTGGCGCACCTGCCCACGCTGGCCGACGCGGACAGCTACGTCCGCAATTTGCCGCCCGACCGCAGCGCCATCCCGGATCAGAGGCTTAATCCGGGTGCGGTCGTTGGCCCGCTACCGTGACCTGCCAAGCCGTGGCAGATGGGAGGTGAGCGCCGTTCGTCGGATTCCCGATCATCGCTGCAAAGCGTTGGAGCAGTTATCGAAATATCGGTTGACGCTGGCGGCGGTCGCAGCGCCGGAGAGCCGACTTCTAATAATGCGGGGAGGCCGCGTCAAGCTGCGCCCTTGTGCCATCAGAACCCAATCCAAGAGCTTGACGAATTTTGAAATTGTGCCATTTTGCCACTCGTTAAGTTGATTTTCATCAATGGCCGCGCCGAAATCCAGTTTTCTTGATAAAGTGCTTGGTCGCATTGGGCGGCTGGACGCCGAAGGGCTGCAAACCGTCGTCCAACGGCTCGCCCGGGAACGCAGTTTTCTGGAAACCCTGTTCAATACCATCGAGGACGGGGTGCTGGTGGTGGATGAACAGGGCCGCGTGATTTATTTCAACCAGGCCGTTACCCAGCTCATCGGCCTGCCGCCGGATGGAGAGGAAAAACTGGTGGCGGAGATTTTGCCGGAGGTGGACTGGGAGAAAATTTCCCGGGCGGATCACGGCGGCGGTGCGCATGTCACCCGGCTGGAATTTGAGGTGCATTATCCGCGACCGCGTTTTCTCCGGCTCTACGCCGCGCCGTTGGATGGCGAGGCCAAGGGCAGCTCCGGCGTAGCGTTGATTTTGCATGATGCCACGGAGGCGCGCCAAAAAACCTTTGCCGCCATCGAAAGCGAACGCGTTCAGGCGCTGACCCTGCTCGCAGCCAGCGTGGCGCACGAAATTGGCAATCCGCTCAATGCGCTCCACATTCATCTGCAATTGATGGAGCGCGAAGTCAAAAAGCTGAAGGGCGCCCCGGCCCGGGAGAAACAGCTTGCCCGATCCCGGGATAAAACGCTGGCGGCAGCAGTTGATCCCGCGGAGACCGGCAAAAAACTGGAGCAGTATCTCAATGTGGCCAAAGGCGAGATTGACCGGCTGGATTACATTGTCACGCAATTCCTGGGCGCGATCCGACCGACCGTCCCCCAGTTGAAAATCGTTTCGCTGAATGCCGTGGTGGAAAAAACCGTTGAACTGCTGCGGCCGGAAGTGGAAAACCGCAGCGTGACGGTGAAAACCCGATTGGCGCGCAATCTGACGGCGACGCCGGTGGACGCCACCCAAATGCAGCAGGTGCTGGTGAATTTGGTGAAAAACGCGGCGCAAGCGATGACCACCGGCGGCACACTGACGCTACAAACCGGCGAAACCAACGACGAAGTGTGGGTGAGCGTGGCAGACACCGGCGGCGGGATTCCCCAGGAGCAGATCAACCGGATCTTTGAGCCGTTTTACACCACCAAGAAAAAAGGCTCTGGCCTCGGCTTGATGATCGTGCAGCGCATTGTCCGCGCGCACAACGGCCGCATCGAACTGGAAAGCCACGTCGGCAAAGGCACCACCTTCCGGGTGTGGCTGCCGCTGCACGAACGGAAACCCCGATTGCTGGCGGCCAAAACGCCAGGATGAGAAGGAGGAGGATTAAAAAAACATGAAACCGACCCTGCTCATCGTGGATGACGAAAAGACGACGCGCGAAGGCTTGCGCGCCGCGCTGGAGGAGCGTTACGACGTTTACATCGCCGAGGATGCCAAGGCAGCGATGGAATTGCTCGAGGGTGAAAATTTTGACGTTTTGCTCACAGATTTCCGCCTGCCGAACGAGGACGGCATGAAACTGATCGCGCGGGCGAAGTCGCTGCCCCAGCCGCCGGTTTGCATCCTGATGACCGCTTACGGCTCGGAGGAACTCGCGGTGGACGCCATGAAGCGCGGCGCGGATGATTACATTGCCAAGGGGCGGCTGCAGATCGATGAGCTGGAGATGCGGATTGCCCGCGCGCTGAAACAGCAGACGCTGGAGGTGGAAAATGTTTCGCTGCGCCAGCAACTGGAGGCGAAGTTCGGCCTGGAAAACATCGTGGGCGAATCGCCGGCGATGCAGGAGGTTTTTGAGATCGTCCGGCAGGTCGCGCCGACGCGCGCCACCGTGCTGGTGCTGGGCGAAAGCGGCACCGGCAAGGAACTCATCGCCAAGGCGGTGCATCAGTTGAGTCCGCGGGCGAAGCAGCCATTCGTGACGGTGCATTGCGCCGCACTGGCGCCGACCCTGCTGGAGAGTGAGTTGTTTGGCCACGAACGCGGCGCTTTCACCGGAGCCCACGAGCGGCGGATCGGGCGGTTTGAACTGGCGCAGGGCGGCACGCTATTTTTGGATGAAATCGGGGAAATTGACGCGACCTTGCAGGTGAAATTGTTGCGGTTTCTGGGCGAACGCACCTTTGAGCGCGTCGGCTCCAACAAAACCCTGAGCTCGGACGTGCGGCTCGTGGCCGCCACCAACAAAAATCTGGAAGAACTGGTCAAGACCGGAAAATTCCGCGAGGATTTGTTTTTCCGCCTGCGCGTGGTGGAGATCGAGCTGCCGCCGCTGCGTGCGCGGACGGGCGACATTCCCTTGCTGGCGCAGAGTTTTCTGCGGGAATATGCCAAGGAGAATGGAAAAGCCGTGAACGATTTTACGGTGGATGCGCTCGAAGCCTTGATGAATTTTTCCTGGCCGGGCAATGTGCGCGAGCTGCGCACGGCGGTGGAGCACGCAGTGGTTTTGTCCCGGAGCGAGCGGATTACCTTGCGCGACTTGCCGCTGTCGGTGCGCGGCGGCGCTTCCGTGAGCGACGCGAAATTGCTCCAGGGAAAAGAATTGACGGTGAAGGCGGCGGAGAAACAATTAATCATCCGTGCCTTGAAAGAAACCGGCGGCAACCGGACGCGGGCGGCGGAGAAAATCGGCATGAGCCGGCGGACCTTCCACCGCAAACTGCACGCGTATCATTTGGAAGGATTTTAATCTATGTTTATCAGCGAACGGATTCAGGCGGCGATCCATGCCCTTGAGGTGGGTGTGGTGTCCCGCTGGATCAAAATCATGGCCGTGGTGCTGGCGCTGGGCGGCTTGGTGGAACTGTATGATTTGATGTCTTACCGCGGCTTTAATTCGCCGGAAGCGATGGATGCCGCCCAAGTGGCGCGCCACCTCGCGAGCGGCCAGGGTTATTCAACTGACTTCATCCGCCCGCTCAGCCTTTATCTGGTCAGCAAACACAATTTGCAGCGGGAACCGGCTGGCACCAATGCCGCGCGCCTCTATGGCCCGCACCCCGATCTCGCCAATCCGCCTGTTTATCCCACGCTGCTGGCGGGCTTGATGAAAGTTAGCCACCCGAAATGGAGCATCGAGATGCACAAGTCCTTCTGGAGCGAAGGCGGCCGGTATCTGCGCTATCAGCCGGAATTTCTCATCACGCTGTTTAATCAAGCGCTGTTGTTTGCAGCGGTGGGGCTGACGTTTCTGCTGGCGCGCGCCTTGCTCGATCCCCTGGCGGCCTGGCTGGCGGCCCTGCTCACGCTCGGCTCGGAAACGCTCTGGAAATTCAGCGTCTCGGGCCAATCCACCCTGCTGCTGCTGGTGATATTTCTGGGGCTGCTCTGGTGTCTGATGCGGATTGAGCAGCGCGCCCGCGCCGGGCTCCCGGACCATCGCCGGATCTTTATGCTGGCAACCCTGGCCGGCGCGCTGATCGGGCTGGGCCTGCTGACCCGGTATGCGTTCGGCTGGGTGCTCGTGCCGACCGCTATTTTCCTGGTCCTTTTTGGGGGGGCGCGCCGAACCGGGCTGGCGGTGGCGGCGGGGTTGGCCTTTATTGTGGTCGCGGCGCCTTGGCTCATTCGCAATCTCGTGGTCAGCGGCACCCTGTTTGGCACGGCGGGCTATGCGGTGGTGGAAAACACCTTTCCCTTTCCCGGCTTTCAATTAATGCAGTCGCTTGATCCGGATATGGCCCCCGCCTTTTGGGTGACCCCGTATCTTCGCAAGCTCATCGAAAATTCCCGGGCGATTCTCCAAAGCGACTTGCTCCGGCTCGGCAACGGTTGGATGGGGATGCTGTTTTTTGCGGGCTTGCTGCTCGGCCTGCGCAACCTGGCCGCCCGGCGGATGCGCTATTTTGCCCTGATGTGCCTGGGTTGGCTGGTGGTGGTGCAGGCGCTGGGACGAACCTATTTGTCCACCCTTTCGCCGGAGTTGAACTCGGAAAATCTGCTGGTGCTGCTCACCCCGCTGGTGATGATTTTCGGCGCGGCCTTCTTCCTGACCCTGCTCGAACAGATGAACCTGCCGTCGCTGCAATGGCGTTTTCTGGTTATTGGAGTGCTCGTGGCCATGGTCTGCCAGCCGCTCCTCGGCGCGCTGCTGCCCCCCAAGACCTCCCCCGTCGCCTATCCGCCCTATTATCCGCCGGACATCCAGAAGATCGCGGGCTGGATGCAGCCGGAGGAATTGCTGATGAGCGATATTCCCTGGTCCGTTGCCTGGTATGGTCAGCGCCAGTGCAGTTGGACCACGCGCAACTCCCAATATGATTTTGTTGCGCTGAACGATTATATCAAGCCGGTCAAGGGACTTTATCTCTCCCTCGCGACGCTCGACGGAAAATTGATCAGTGAATGTAAAATGGGCGGGGCGGACAGTTGGGGCAATTTTGCCTTTCAGGCAGCGGCTTACAACCAGCTCCCGAAAAATTTTCCGCTGCGGAATTTCCCCGCCGAGAGCCTGCCTTCCGGCCTGTTTCTAACCGACCGGCAACGTTGGTGATGACTGTGAGAAGTCGGAATCTGAAAGCATTCCGATTATTGCGGCCAGAAATACTTGGGGAAAACATGGCGCACCTGCCGCGATTCGAACGCGGGACCACCTGCTTAGAAGGCAGACAGCACGTTCAGTTTGCTAGGAAATATGAGGATTTTCAGGGGTTTGTCAATCCTGCGGCGCCGTGCTGCCCGGTGCGACCGGAAAGTGCTGGTATGATGGTGGTATGACGGAGCAGTGACAAACTTCCCAGCTCCGCAGATCGTTTGGTTACGAGTTGTCAACTCGTAACCAAACGATAGGTTTTCAACGCGCTGGAGACTGGGGGCGGCCACTCGGCCGCAACGGAAGAAACCACCCGGCGCGTGTAACCCTCAGATGCTGCCACAGCCTGTGGCAGATTCACGGTGCGTTGACCTTTTCCATTTCTCGTTCGAGCCGCTCCAACTCTTGGGCAACGAGGTATGCCTGCGGCTCAGCGCTGCAGAAGCCCATCCAACCCCCGCTTACGTTCCAGCCGCTGGAGCAGGGATTTCCACCGGCTTCGCTTTACCTGCAACCGAAAACAGCTTGCCTGACCTCAAAAAATGCGGGGTGTAAATCACCGAGTCTAATATCTTGAGGGGAGGCCCTCCAAAGTTGAATTTCTGCTCCCGCAAGCGTTTCACGATTTCCCTTTTGGTCAACGATCCCCTCGCCAGAACCTCTGACACGGCGGACGTCAGCTCGCCATACTGCCGGTTTTGGCTCGTCCTTGGCCGTCTCGACACTTTTGCGTCATCCAGTGCGGCCTCGATTTGTCCCAGTTGTTGCTCCAGATCGTGTTTGTGCTGGAGAATTGCTATCCTGGCTCTTGTGTATTGATCGATTTGGTCTTTCATTTTGTTCCTTGTGTTGGTTGTGTTTTCCGGTTTCGCCGGAGCGCTTGCACATTTTTGTTTGCCGGGATTTGCTGGTACTTGGTGGGCGATTGCGTACGATTTCCCCATGGCTGATTACAAATTCCACGTGGAGCTAACATATAGCACCGACGAAGCGCTATCCGCCGAAGAGCAAGCTGAGCTCGGCAAGAGTCTTAGTTTCTCGGTGAACGCGATGCTCCAAGGGGATTGCGTATCCAGCAGGCTCCCGATTGATCTGTCCGATTACAAAGTATTCCCTGCGTAAGATCGACTGGTCATAGGGGAGATATCACGAACTTGATATTACCTCCTAGAGCTTTCGAGATCGCGAGGGCTCCCCGGAGCGTTAGACTGTTCCTCCGGCCGGCCTCCACAGCCTTGAGTGTCCGGATGTGTACGCCAGAGCGTTTCGCGAGTTCTGCCAGGCTGATTTTGTATTCCTTGCGCAGACGTCGCACCGCGTAAGACAAGCCTTTGACAGGGTCTGCAACATTCACCAGAACCTCGGGTGTCATATGATTTAATCCTCGTCCTCCAGAGTTTCCGATGCCCACCACCCGGCCAGTAATCCTGCCAGGCCACCAACGAGCAATAAGCTGAACAATCTCATAGGCCCCAGCTCTGCAGAATGTAAAACATTTCCAAGATATCACGTGCCAGTTTCATATTCATGTCTCAAACTCCTGCCGGACGTGTTTCAGCACTCGCTCGACCTCGCCCAGGCGCAAAAGGTCCAACGGCCTCAAGTTTCCCAGTTGTTTTCGTGGGGTCAAAAAATACCGCATTACACGCCACTGGTTATTACTGCTACTGCGGAGGATCGCAACAACCTCACGAACCCCGGGAAGCACACCGCGATTCTGGAACTGCCACACGGGATAACGGGGCGTGCGTTCAATCATTACCCCGTTTGGATCTCTTACCCAACTCACCAACCCATCCAGGTCCGAACCCCCGCTCATCCACAAAGCGGCCCCTGTGGAAACCCCGCCGCCATCTGCGCTAGCTAGGTCGTTGATTTGCTCAGCCCGACGTGCCTCCGCCTGATCCAGCAGGTTTGCGAGGCCGCGTTTCGGTTTCAAAACCGGCTGATCGAATCGAATTTTCCAGCGGTTAAATTGGAGCATAATTTGCAAGGGTAACACGAACGGAACCCTTTATTCTACAGGTTTTATTGCTGCCCTCTAATGTCCTTTAATGTTGTCGCGAAGTTTGTTTGCTTGTTTATCAAAGCGGTCGTCGGCGTAAGTAGAGTCCCCACTGCGACCGCCATCGCTGCGATGACTGTGGTTAGAAAGAAAATGCTATTGCGTCGATGTTTCTCATAAATAGTTACAGCCCGCCGATGGTGTCCACCGGTAGTTTGCTGGTGATTATTTCCCGGTACGTCCGCGTGAATGCGTCAGGGTTGTCAGTGCCGACTTGCGACCCATCGGGGAAACGTCCAGCAGACCGAGCCTTAATCGCACGAATCCCCAAGACGTAATAATGCAAACATGTGGCCGTCCACGGAATCCCCTCCCACGCGCAGTCCGCCTCGATGGTCGCCTCCGGAATGTTGCAGAACTCCAGGAGTTGTGCGGTGTCCTTGTATCGGTAGATTCGGATGGCCTCCCGCAACTCTTTTAGCAGTTCTTGTCGTTTGAGGCAAAGCTTTGGGGCAGTCGGTGATTTTGTTTTCATAGTTTTTTTGATTTCAAAGGCTTCGTTTGGCGAGATTTTCTTGGCGGGAGTGAATGTCCCTATTGCCAAGTAATGGCTCGGTTGGGAGTCCGTGCGGTGCTACCGGTTTCCCCTGCATTGTCTCACGATTGACAATGCCAGATGCAATCCAAGCATCGCCGCAAAAAATGTCTCTGCTGCAAACAATGGTTCCAACCTGATCCGCGCAGTCACTCACGCCAGCACTACTGTTCCAAGATTCTTTGCCAAAAGTGGCGGAAAGCCGCCGGGCAAAAGCTTTGGTTAACAAAAAATCCAGGCTATTGGAGCGGGCCAGAACGGGTCAAAAACACTCAAGATTGGCGGGTGGAAAACCCAGATTGGGAAAGATCCAAAAAGAGGCGTGAAAATCAAACGCATAGCAGGTCGCCCGCCTGAAATTTGGGTTTTAACCGGTTCCTAGTTTGTCCCTTGGAAAAATGTTTTCCGACGAAACACCCTGTCAGCATTGAGTCAAACGACTGACTAGGCGGCTGCGTTACAAGCCTACATAGCCGCCACGGGCCGCGTTCTGCCATCCTAGAACGGCTTCACCTGGCTTGGCCGGGACGAAATCCGAAGCCATGAACATGAACCGCCAGCACGCACCATGAGCCATCAGGCACCCAAGCCGAAGCGTGTCGCCATATACACACGCTGGGCATCTGATCGTCCGCAGTTGTCGCTGGCCGGACAGTTGGCCGTTGTCCGCAAATATGCCAAGCGGCGCGGTCTAAAAATCGTGATGATCTATTTGGATGGGGCGAAAGGCGGCGGGAAGGCATGAGCGACCATGTTCCCAACGAACCGTCATCGGCCGACGACAACCCGTTCCAACCCCACCGGAAGCAGGGCGCCAACTCCGATGCGTGGTTGAATAGCGCGGCGGTGTATGTGCGGATGTCCACGGAACATCAGCAATATTCCACGAGCAACCAGATGGACGTGATCCGCGAGTATGCCAAAAAACGCGGGCAG
>CAIMLG010000061.1 GCA_903842235.1 uncultured Verrucomicrobia subdivision 3 bacterium | reverse complement strand
TGACGGCATTGCCGCTGAAATTCAGCGTGCCCCCCGCCACGTGCAGGCTCGGCGCAGTGTTGCTGTAGGTCAAGGCCAGCACCCCGGAACCCAGATTCAGGTTGCCCGTCACCGTGCCCGCGCCGCCCACGCCATCACCCGAGTGCAGCGTCTGGCTGCCCAGCGTATAGCCGGCCCCGCTCAAACTGGCGCCCGGATTGATCGCAATGTTCGGCGAGCTAGAAATACTTCCGCTTCCCGTCAACGCCAGCGTGCCGTTACTGATCACCGTGTTACCCGTGTAGGCGTTGATGCCGCCCAAGGTCAGCGTGCCGGTGCCGAGCTTGTTCAACCCGCCGCTGCCGCCGCCATCCAGCAGCGCTTGGTTGATCGTGATGTTGTTCGTGCCGGTATCAATATTGGCTCCGCCCGCCTGCACATTGGCCTCGGTTAGACCTTGCATGAACGTCGTGCTGTTGGCCCCCGCCCGCAGGATGCCGCCATTCCAATTAAAGCGGTTGATCCCGGTGCCGGCCGGATTATTGATCGCCAGCGCGTTGGCCGTAATATCCCCATTCGCAAGTAAGTTGAGTTCGGACAGAGCCGAATTGCCATCAAAAACAACTTTACCGGCGGTGCCACTGAGATTAATGGTCACCACCCCGGAGACATCCAAATAGTTGGTCCCGCCGGGCGTCCCGTTGCTGACCTTCAAGTTGCCACCGGATTCCGTTCGCGCCAGCGATGCCCCATTCGTGATCTGCAATCGCGCCACGAGGCCGGCACTGGCATTGGGCGTGAACCGGGCATTGGCAGTCGAAGCGCCCCCGTCCAAAATCAGCGTGCCTTGAGTTATGTCAAATATTCTTGGGCTATTCACCGCGCCTTTGATGCGCAGGGTGCCGGAACCAGCTTTGGTGGCAGTCCCGGTGCCGGAGTTGGTGAAGTTACCGACCAACACCGCGTCGCTGTTAAAGGTCATATTGGTTCCGGTCATCGTGACCGCACCAATGTTGGTGAGCGTGCCGGTATAGGTCAAATTGCCGAAGGTGGTGTCGGCCGTGATGGCCATGTTGTTGGTAAACGTGCGAGCGGTGGCGCTGTCCGAGGAAAGCGCGCCGCCGCCCAACACCAACTGGCCCGTGCCCAAGGCGTTATCGGCACCGAGGTCAACCACGCCGCCATTGATGGTCGCCCCGCCGCTAAACGAGTTGACCGTGCCCAGCGTCAGAGTCCCCGATCCGTTTTTGGTAAGCGAACCGGTCCCGGTAATGCTGCCCGAACCAGTGACGCTGTAGGCCACACTGTTGTTGCTAAACGTCATCACGGCCGGGGTCACCGTCCCGGCAAGCGTGAGGCTGGGATTGGCACCCGTGTCATCAAAACTTACTTTGTCACCCGACCCGCCAGATTGCGAATAAGCGGCGGGCTGTCCCGTGATCAAATTCGTCCAGTCCATGGAACTGGTGTCCCATTGGTTGTTTGCCGCCCCGGTCCAGATCAATGGCTGACTCATACTGGAGATGTTCAGCATCATCGGCGAGGCGCTCGTGTCCAGCGTCGCCGTCATCCCCGACGGCAGGGTGCCCAATTGGAAGTTGGCCCCGCTGCCGCTGGTAAAGGCAATCAGGGGAATGTTCACAGCGGTAAAGCTGCTGCCCGAAATGTTGATCGTCACCGGGCCATTGCCCGTCAGCGTGCCCGCGTTGATCGTGGCCGTCGCCACGTTGCCGGTCGGGAAATTGAAGTTCAGCGTGCTCGCCCCGCTCACCCCCATGGTGAGCGCGGACACCGCCAGGGTGCTGCCGTTGTTGGTAATGGTCAGCGTTGCGCCGTCTTTGACCACCAAGGCTCCGCCGCCCGTCAGGTTGGCGGGCGTAACCACCAGCGTGCCGTTGCTGATCACCGTGTTGCCGGTGTAAGTATTAACGCCACCCAAGGTCAGCGTGCCGGCGCCCAGCTTGGTCAAGCCGCCCCCGCCGCCGCCATCCAGCAAAGCCTGGTTTAGGGTGATCGCGAAACCGCCATCGTCAATTTTGGCCCCGCCCGCCTGCACGTTGGCTTCGCTCAGTCCCTGGAAGAACGTGGTATTGTCATTCCGCGCCCGCAGGACGCCCCCATTGAAGTTGAACCGCGTGGTGCCGCTGCCGCCCACCTCCAGCGCCACCGACCGCGCCGTCACGTCCCCATTCGCCAGCAAGTTAAACTCCGACAACGTCGGACCATTATTGAGGATGATTTTCCCCGCGCCGGTCGTCGCATTGGGCATGGTGCAAACCCCCGCCAGATCAAAGTAATCCGTTCCGCCCACCGCACTGAAGGTGGGCCGGAAATTGGCGGCCGCTTCATTCCGGATCAGCGTGGCCCCATTCGTCACCACCACCCGCACCACGTTGCCGGAACTGGCATTGGCGCTGAAGCGACCGTTGATCGTCAATACCGTCCCGCTGCCGTCCAAGATGAGATTGCCTTGCGTGGTGTCAAAGGCATTGGCAGTGACGACGGCCACGCCTCGGAGCGTCAAGGTGCCCGGTCCCGACTTGGTGAAACCAGCGGGATTGGCCAGCCCCCCCGCGAACACCACCTCACTGTTAACCGTCATGTTGGCCGCCGTCATCGTGACCAGACCGGCGTTGGTGAGAACGCCGTTGTCCGTGCCATCCCCCAATGTGCTGCTGGCCGTGATCGCAAGAGCATTGGTCAGCGTCCGCGCCGTGGTATCCGCCGAAAGCGCGCCGCCGCTCAGGGTCACCAGGCCGGTGCCCAAAACATTGTCATTGGCCAGCCGGAGCCGCCCAGTGCTGATCGTGGTGCCGCC
>CAIMLG010000060.1 GCA_903842235.1 uncultured Verrucomicrobia subdivision 3 bacterium | reverse complement strand
TCGGCGGGATAGAATTTCTGGAAGGGCACAATTTCGGTGACGATGGGCCGGAGCAGGTTTTTTTGCGCCGCCGCCTGGGAAGCTTCGGCCAACTGCTTTTGCGCCGCCCCGTGATAGAAAATGACGGAGCGATATTGGGGGCCCTCATCATTGCCCTGGCGATTGAGCGTGGTGGGATCGTGGGCCTGCCAGAAGACTTCCAGCAAGCGGGCGTAGGAAATTTTCGCGGGGTCAAACTTTATCTGGGTCACTTCGGCATGGCCCGTGTTGCCGGCGCAAACCTGCCGGTAGGTGGGGTTTTCGGTATGGCCGCCAGCGTAGCCGCTGGTGACCGCCAGCACGCCAGGAAGACGCTCATACACGGCTTCCACACACCAAAAACAGCCGCCGCCGAAGGTGGCGAGTTCGGTCTGGTTGGGGCCTGACGAAGAGGTCTTCAGGGCATTAGTTGGCTGGGCGGACGCGATAAAATTCGGCATGATTAATATGGCTAAAAGATAAAGAACCAGTTTCATACGACGTGTCAATATTCAACAGGTGGCCGACGGCGTCCAATGGAAAAGAAAACGTTCAACGTTGAACATAAAGGTTTCGGGGCTGCCCCCCCCCGGACGGCGCAGCGCGCCGTCCCTACGACACATCCACCGACCTAACGCGGTTCGGCCAGGGCGAATGGGCGGCGGGTCACAGACCCGCGCTCCGGCTCTAGAGGTTCGGAGGGAAACATTCAACTTTCAACGTTAACGCTCAACGCGCAACATTCAATCCACTGACCAACGACGACGACGGGCGAAAGATTTCGGGGTTGGCCACCCCCGGACGGCGCAGCGCGCCGTCCCTACCACACATCCACCGACCTAACGCGGTTCGGCCAGGGCGAATGGGCGGCGGGTCACAGACCCGCGCTCCGGCTCTAGAGGTTCGGAGGGAAACATTCAACGTTCAACATTCGACGTTCAACATTCGACGTTCAACAGGCCGAAGCCCCATGGCGAGGAGGGATTACTGGGTGGCGGCAATAATCGATTGGAGGTCGGCAAGGACGTTGTCGGTCAGCTCGGCGGAAGTCCCGGCAGCGGTGAGGAGCGTTTTCACCTCGGCCAGCAAGGCCGCGGCTTGGGCGGCGGAAAGGTGCGCGCCGTTGAAGGCCCCATGGAGCTGCTGGGCCAGCTGCAATTGTTGCGCCGGGGACAGTTTTTTGCCGAGCAGCGCCGGAATGAGGTGCCCGCCCAGTTTCTGGACGGCGGAAGCGGGCGGCTTGGTCCCCTGCCCGGCCTGGGACAGGTGGTTGAGCAACGACGGCTTGAGGGCGGAATCCGGTTTGGCGGCGGCGGTGGCGCTCAACGCGGCAATATCGGCGCGCAGACTGGCGATATTGTTCAGAGTGGCCGACAAGGCCGGGTCCATGGGCGGCGCCGACGGTTGACTGGGCGCGCCGGGCGGGGCGGCCGGCGCATTGCCGGAAGCCGCGGCACTCTGATCGGCCGCCCGGCGGGCCTGTTTTTTGCCGAGATCGTAATTCACGTCGGCCCGCGCCACGGTGGCCACGGTCAGCAGAATCAAAACCAGCCGCAGGGCATTCATGAGGTTAGCGCGTGGTGACCGCCGGACGGGCGCTGGTCAGCAGCGAAATATAATCCAGGAGGATGCGCTCCGTCTCATCCAGCGCGGGATCCGGCGAATAGATTTTGGTGACCACCGGCTTGACGACCTGGTTCGTCAGGGAAAGCGGGCGGATGATCTTCACATAGATGTTGGTGTCGGGGAAATTGGTATAAACAAACTGGGCGCCCGCCAGCTCCGGGAAATTGGTTTGGAAATACCCGGTGAAACTGGCGGCATACCCGGGGTAGGTATTCGTGTCCAGCAAGACCAGCGGACGGTCCGGTTTAACCTGGCCGCGGTCCGGCCCGACCGGGGTCACGAGGTAATTCGTCTCGTAAAACGGTTTCGGCGCCGGCAGCCCCGGCGCGGCGGACTTTTTCACGGTCAGCTCGTAAATCGTCTCCGGCGGCAGCGGCCGGGCGGCGCGCTCCTGTTCGCGGGCGAAGCTTTGGGCGGCCACGCGCCGCCGCTCCTGAATGGCCGCATTTTCATTGAGCGGCGCGGTCAGATCGGCCTGCATTTTCTGGAACTGCGCGATGTCCTGCTGAATGTAGGCGTAGTCCGGATTGGTGGCGAGGCGGGCGGCGGAATTGGTGCGGAGCTGGGCGAGATAGGGCTGGACGAGATTATACACGTCATAAGCCGCCGGCTGATTGGTGTCCCACGGCAGCGCATTATCGAGCGCCGCCTCGCCGATTTGCGTGGAATAATTCAGCACATCGGGCAACACAATGTCCGACTCGACGCCTTTGAACTGGGTGGACGCGCCATTGATGCGGTAGAATTTCCGGATGGTGATCTTGACGACGCCGGGGTCATTGGTGGCATTGTCATTGGCAGGCCGGACAAACGGGCGGAGCGGATTGAGGTTTTGCACGGTGCCCTTGCCGAACGTGGTGGTATCGCCCACGATCAGGGCGCGGCCATAGTCCTGCAGCGCCGCGGCGGCAATCTCCGACGCCGAGGCGCTGAGCCGATTCAGCAACACCACCAGCGGACCGGCATAGAGCTGGTCGGGATCGGGATCGGCATCCACTTCCACCTTCCCATCCGGGTTGCGGGCCTGCACCACGGGGCCATCCTTAATAAAGAGGCCGGTGAAGCGAATGGCTTCCTCCAGCGAACCGCCGGGATTGCCGCGCAGGTCAATAATGAGGCCGGAAATCCCCTCCAACTTGAGCCGCTTAATCAGTTTGGCCACGTCCACGGAGGTGTAACGCGGCGTGGCGCGCCCATTGGGATTGCCCGCCGAATCCATGGGCGCATAGAACGACGGCAGATCAATGATGCCCAAGCGGTTGGTGATGCCGTGGCGGTCGGTCATTTCCACCAGCTGGGCCTTGGCCTCCGAACTTTCAAGATTGATCTCATCCCGAACGAGCGTCACGACCCGGCGGGTGGCGGGATCGGCCGCCGGACTAATGGTCAAGCGCACTTCGGTGCCTTTCGGCCCCCGGATTTGCTGGACAACTTTTTCAAGGTCCATGTCCACCACATTCACGGGCGGGGCGTTGCTTTGCGCCACGGCGATGATGCGGTCCTTGGGCTTGAGCTGCTTGGAGGTATCCGCCGGCCCGCCGCGGACGAGTTCGAAGATGGTGCAGTAACCATCGTCCTCCCGGAGCTGGGCCCCGATGCCGAACAGCCCCAGATTCATGCCGATGGAGAAATCCTGGGCCCGGGGCGCGCTAAAATAATCAGAATGCGGGTCGTAGGCGTGGGCGAGCGCGTTGAGATAAACCTGCAGCACATTGTCGCTGCTCAAATTGGTCATCATGCGCTGGCCCCAGCGATAACGCCGGGCCAGGGTCGTCACAATCTCCGCCGCATTGGTGGCCGAAGGTTTCACGAGGATGAGGCCATTGGTCTCGGTGATTTCGCGGGCCAGTTTTTCCTGCAAATAATCGTAGCGCAGATGCTGCCGCCAGAGGGCCTGGGCCGCCATCAGATCCTTCGGATACGGCGCATGGCGGCGATCGAGCTGGATCTGCTCGTCCGCGGTGAATTTGAAATGTTCCCGGCGGAGCAACTCGCCGGTGTAGGCGCTGTGCTGCTGAAAGCGCTGGCTATAGCGGTCGTAGATCTGGAAGGCGGGCGCCAAATCGGCCAGGCCCCGCCGCGACCCGGCGACGGTGAGCGCGGCCAGATTCGTGCGAAAGCCGGCGAATTCCGCGAGGTCGGATTGCAGGAAATTCTCATGGCGGGGGTCGAGCGAATCGAGGTAGCCGTCAAAAAATTTCTCCGCCAAACCCGGATCCAGCGGCTGCTGGCGGTAATGATATTCCTCGAGCAGGCGCGCCGTCCAAAAAGCGATGCGCGGGTCGTTGGGGGCCGGTTGCAGCCCACGGGCGACGGGGGCGAGCGGCGGCAGGGGGACGGTTTTGGTGGCCTGACAGCCCGCCCAGAGGGCCAAGCCAGCCAGGACCGCCAGCACGGGCAAGATAAATCGCTGATAACGCATGACAAAGTGTGCCATTTGACCAAGCCTAGCGCAGAATGTTCAGCAAGGGAAATAAATTGCACCGCCGAAAGGGAGACCCTGCGGGCCAATTCCCCGGACCCGCCGGGGCGCCCAAGTTGGCCCCCCTGCAAAAACCCAGTTGCCTTTGGCGGGAAAATTTCGAATTATACCGGCTCGTTTATGAACCCTATGAAACCTTTTACCTTTGGAATCCTGATCAGCCTCGGCCTCGCCTCGGCGGGGGTGGCCCAGAACACCAACCAGCTGAGCGATGAAATTGACCGCGTCAGCTATGCCATCGGCCTGAACATCGGCCACAACCTCAAGCAGCAGGACCTGGATTTGAACGCGGACCTGGTCAGCCAAGCCATCAAGGCGGTCCTGACCGGCAGCCCGGAACGGCTGACCGAGGCGGAAGCCAAGGAGACGCTCACCAGTTTCCAGAAGACTTTTCTGGTCCAACGGGCGGCCAAAAACAAGGCGGCGGGCGAAGCCTATCTGGCCGCCAACAAAAACCAGCCCGGCGTGCAGGTGCTGCCGGACGGCCTACAATATATCGTCCTCACCAACGGCAGCGGCGCGACCCCCACACCGCTGGACATGGTGACCGTGAATTATCGCGGCACACTCATTAACGGCACGGAATTTGACAGTTCCTACAAGCGGGGCCAGCCGGCCACGTTCCAAGTCGGCGGCGTGATTCCGGGCTGGACGGAAGCCCTGCAAAAAATGACGGTGGGGGCCAAGTGGAAATTGTTCATCCCGGCCAATCTGGCCTACGGCGAGGCGGGCAGCCGCAACATCGCGCCAAATTCGGCCCTTATTTTTGAAGTTGAATTGCTGGAGACCAAGACGCCGCCGCCGCCCGCCGCCGTGACGCCGCCCGCGCCACTCACCAGCGACATCATCAAGGTGCCGAGCGCCGAGGAAATGAAGAAGGGGGCCAAAATCGAGGTCATCAAGCCGGAAGACGCCGCCAAGCTGCAGCCGGGGGCCAAGTAAGCTTTTTTGAACATTCCGGCGGCGGGGGTGTCCATTTCCCTGTATGAAATTGACCCGGACTTTTGTCGGTTTAACGTCGGGCATGGCCGCGGCCATCGCGGTGGTGGCGGCCGTGCATTTCACCTCCTGGGGGCGCGAAACCGCGCCGCAATTCACGGTTGCCACCACGCCCATTAATCGCGATCCGCGCCTCGGCACCAGCTACGCGCCGGTCGTCAAAAAAGTCGCCCCCAGCGTCGTCAACATTTATTCCACGCGGTTCATCAAGGAGCGGCTGAGGCAAAATCCGCTGCTGAACGATCCGGTCTTCCGGCAGTTTTTCGGCAACCGTATTCCGAACGACACCCGCGAACGCACCCGCAAGGAGCAGAGCCTCGGCTCGGGCGTCATCGTCTCGGCGGACGGCTACATCCTGACCGCCAACCACGTGGTGGCGAACGCCGACGAGGTGAAAGTTTCCATCGGCGACAGCAAGAAGGAATACACGGCCAAAGTCATCGGCAAAGACCGCGCCACCGACGTGGCGGTCCTGAAAATCCAGGAAAACAACCTGCCGGCCGTCACCCTGGCCGACAGCGACCAGCTGGAGATCGGCGACGTGGTGCTCGCGCTGGGCAATCCCTTCGGGATCGGGCAGACGGTCACGATGGGCATCGTCAGCGCCACGGGCCGCAGCGGGCTGGGCTTCAACGGCTATGAAGATTTCATCCAGACCGATGCCGCCATCAACCCCGGCAACTCCGGGGGGGCGCTGGTGGATGCCGAAGGCCGGCTGGTGGGCATCAACACCGCCATCATCAGCCCCAGCGGCGGCAACAACGGCATCGGCCTGGCCGTGCCGGTGAATCTGGCCCGCAATGTTCTGGAGCGCCTGGTGAGCGGCGGCAAAATCACGCGCGGCTATCTCGGGATCCTGCCCCAGGACATTGATGCCGGGCTGGCGAAGCAATTCAACTTGGCCAGCGAGGAAGGCGCGCTGGTCGGGGATGTGACGCCGGATTCCCCCGCCGCCAAGGCCGGGCTGAAAGCCGGCGACGTCATTCTCACGGTGAACGGCAAGAAAATCACCGGCCAGGAAAATCTCAAGGTCACCGTCTCGCAGCTGGAACCGGGCACGGCGGCCGCGCTCAAGGTCATCCGCAACGGCGCCGCCAAAACCATCAGCGTGACGCTCGGCGAAATGCCCGGCGAAATGGCGGCGGCCCGGGACGATTCGGACAATCCGGCCGCCGACAGCCCCAAAGCCGACGCGCTCGATGGCGTGACCGTGGCCGACCTGCAGCCGGAGGTCCGGCAGCAATTGCGCGTGCCCGCCAGCGTCAAAGGCGCGCTGGTCACCGAAGTCAGCCCGGAATCCAATGCCGCCGAAGCCGGCCTGCAAGCCAACGACCTCATCGTGGAAATCAACCGCCAGCCGGTCGCCACATCCGCCGACGCCGTGCGGCTCGGGCGCGCGGCCCGGGGCGAGCAGATTCTCGTCAAAATCTGGCGGCGCCTCGGCCCCGGCGATTTCGCCGGCACGCGCTACTTGAGCGTGGACAACACCAAGCGGGCCCAGTAAAAGCCGGTGGCAAGTTGCTCGTTACAGGTGGCAAGTTGAGCGGGATTGAATTGGCAACCGACAACCGGTAACCTGCAGCCCACACAATGGCTGTTCAATACAAAGACTACTACCAGAGCCTCGGCGTGCCGCGCACCGCGAGCGAGGCGGAGATCAAGAAAGGCTTTCGCAAGCTGGCCCGCGAATTTCACCCCGACGTGGCCAAGGACAAAAAGCGGGCCGAGGAAAAGTTCAAGGAGATCAACGAAGCCTACGAAGTGCTGTCCGACCCGGCCAAGCGCGCGAAATACGACGAGCTGGGGGCCAACTGGAAATCCGGGGCGGAGTTCCGGCCCCCGCCCGGCTACGGCGGCGGCTACGGCGGCGGACAGGCTTTCCGCGGCGGCCCGGCCGGCGGCTTTGAATTTGGCGGCACGGGCTTCAGCGATTTCTTTGAGCAACTGTTCGGGGCCCAACGGCGGGCGGGCGGCGGCTGGGGTGGCCGCGGCGGGCCCGGCGGGTTTGCCGATGAACAAGTTGCCGAACCCAGCCGCGATATCGAGGGCGACATACTCGTGACGCTGGAAGAAGCCCGGCGCGGCTCCGTGCGCACCGTCACCGTGCGCCGCGAAAACCGCACCGATTCGCATCAGGTCAAGATTCCCGCCGGCGTCACCGAGGGCCAGAAGCTGCGCATTCCGGGACGCGGTGAGGGCGGCGGCGATTTATACCTCCACATCAAGCTGGCGAAGCATCCCGACTACGAGGTGGACGGGCACAACCTGATTTACGAACTGGAGCTCGCCCCGTGGGAAGCGGTGCTGGGCGCGGAGATGGCCGTGCCCACGCTGGAGGGCCGGGTGAACATCAAGATTCCCGCCGGCACCGCCAGCGGGCAAAAGCTCCGCGTGCGCGGCCGCGGCCTGGGCAAAAACGGGGACCTCCTCGTCGCCCTCAAAATTGTGGTACCCGTCAAAATCACCGAGGCGGAACGGAAATTGTGGGAACAGCTCGCGCACGAATCCAAATTCGATCCGCGCGGTTGAAATTATAACCCGCGCCCCACGGCGGGGGGAAAACGGCGGGCAGCGGGTGGAGGACGGAAGGCGGAAAGCGGCGATAAATCGTCCGCCGGCCAAACGCTGCGCGAGGGCGGGCGAAACCAACGCGGCGGCAAGTTGCCGCCGCGCACGGCCAAGTTGGCCGTTCCACCCCAACCCGACGGCAGGGCTGATTCCGGCTGAAGCCGGGTGCTAATGAGAGGTAAAACCGGATGGCGAGAAAGGGAGATGCGCCCCCGCCGGGGCGGCGCACGGAATTGGCTTTCCCCGGCGCGGGGAATCGGCCACTTTGCGGGCGTTATTTCATTTGAAAACCCTCCATAAATATCTGACCGGCCAAGTCTTGGCCGCCTTGCTGCTCACGGTGGCGGTGTTCGCCTTTGTGGTGCTGCTGATGAACGTGCTCAAGGACGTGCTGCCCCTGATCGTGGGCGGGCAGGTCTCGCTCGGGCTCGTCCTCAAGGCCATCGGCCTGCTGATGCCGTTTGCGGTGGTCTATGCGCTGCCGATGGGGTTCATCACCGCCACGCTGCTGGTGTTTGGCCGGTTCAGCGCCGATCATGAATTAACGGCCGCCCGCGCCGGCGGCGTGAGCCTGCTGGCCCTGAGCTCGCCCGTGGTGCTGCTGAGCCTGCTGTGCTGCTGCCTGAGCGCCTGGTTCAACATGGATCTGGGGCCGCGTTCCCGGGTGGAATTCCTCAAATTGAAAAGCAACCTGCTCGGCAGCCTCACCGCCGCCCAGATTCCCGAAGGCCGGTTCATCCGCGATTTTCCGGGCTACGTATTTTTCGCGGAAAAGAACCGCGCGGGGGAAATGGAAAACGTGATGATTTACAAGCTGGAAAATGGCACCAATGTGAGCGGCCAAATCATGGCCCCGCAGGGCAAGCTGGAAATCAATCACGCGGCCAACCAACTGCTCATCTACCTGACCGACGCCCGCGCCATTTACTTCCGGGAGAACGGGAACACGGTTGGCTCCTCCAGGTATCTGCCCTGGCTCCTCAGCACCAACCTGAACGCCCAGCAATTCACCAAACCGAAGGTCAGCGACATGACCTTCCTCCAATTGCGCCAGGAATTGCGCGAGCTGGGCCAGCTGAATTTTGCCAGCGAAAGCACCAACCCAGCCGCCGGGCTGGCCGACCGGCAGCGGCTGACCCTGACTTTGAGCACCAACGCCACGCCGACAGAAACGGCGGCGTTCCAACGCGCGGCCGAGCAGGTGCGCGCCGGCCAGATGGAACGGGTGCGGGTGGCGATGCACCGGCAGGTCGCGTTTTCCTTCGCGTGCTTCGGCTTCACGCTCGTGGGCATTCCGCTAGGCATCCGCGTCCATCGCCGCGAAACGAACATCGGCATCTTCATCGCGCTGCTGCTGGTGCTGGTTTATTACGCCTTCATCATGCTGGGCGAATCGCTGGCGGCGCACCCGGAACTCGCCCCGCACTTGATCGTGTGGGTGCCCAATTTCCTTTTCCAAGCCGTCGGCGCGGGGCTGCTTTGGCGCGCCAACCGGGGAATCTGATTTTTCAAACCGAGTCAGGCAAGCGGACGCTTCAAGCCGTTTCCCGGCGGAAGATTTTCCCCAGGTCCGCCTGATCCGTGGGCTTGACGAGGATTTCGTCAATATTCACATGCGGCGGGCGACTGGCCACCCAGACCAGAATGTCGGCGATATCTTCGGCCAGGAGCGGATTCATGCCGGCATAGACGGCGGCGGCCTTTTGCTGATCGCCCTTGAAACGGACCACGGAAAATTCCGTTTCCGCCAGTCCGGGATCCACCGTGCCCACGCGGATGCCGGTGCCAAGGAGCTCGTGCCGCAGGGCGCGGGTGATGGCCAGTTCGCCCGACTTGGCGGCGCAATACGCCGCCGCCCCCGCATAGGCCGAGCGCCCGGCGATGGAACCCACATTAAGGATACTCGCGCCGGCGTCGCGGGCCAGCAACGGCAAGGCCGCGCGCGTGACGCGCAGCAGACCGAGGACATTCGTCTGGAAGGTCGCTTCCCAATCAGCGTCCTTGGCGTCAGCCACGGGGTCGAGCCCATGCGCGCCACCGGCGTTGTTGATCAGGACGTGCAACGGCCGGGATTTCAATGCTTTCCCCGCCCAGGCGATGAACGCCGCGACGCTCGCGGTTTGCGAAACATCCAGTTCATGAAACAACGCGGCGGGGGCGCCAGATTTCTGGGCGCGGGCCGCGACCTTTTTTAAGCGGTCAACGCGGCGGGCCCCGAGCAAGAGATTCGCGCCGGAGGCCGCAAACGCCTGGGCGGCGGCGGCCCCAAAGCCGCTGGAGGCGCCGGTAATGAGCACCCATTGGCGGCGGAGAGGAAAACGATGGGAGGCTTTCATGGCTGATTAAAAAATGGTGATTAAAGTTGGCTTTGCGGAAGAGACAGTATGCGAGAGCGCGCCGCGGGGCAAAGGCGATTTTAGAGCATTTCCATCAAAGCCATAGCGATGTGCGGAAGCCCAACCACCATCGGTCTTTTTGTTTTTTTGGCTTCGTTTCCGCTCCGTTACAGGGGTTTTCAAACCGGCGCTGGCGCAGAAGCCGCGCCAAACAACAAAAATCCTCGCCGCCCCATCGCTACATCTTTTCTGTCAATGCACTAATTCGCGGCGGCAGGCGGAGAGAGAACCACGCCGAGCCGGGCGGGGAAACCGGCCACTTTCTTGAGATGGAAAGTGGTGGAGCCTAGGGGATTCGAACCCCTGACCTTCTCATTGCGAACGAGACGCTCTACC
>CAIMLG010000059.1 GCA_903842235.1 uncultured Verrucomicrobia subdivision 3 bacterium | reverse complement strand
CGACCATTCGACCGCCGGGGGCGCGAGCTAAGGCTCCGGCTCGCCCCCGGCTCATTCTATCTCGTTGCGGGGGCACGGGAAATTAACACAACAAAAAAACCAAACCAAAAAACCACTTACACAGAAATCTTTACAAAACCCAATCAACCAGAGCAAGACCTATGGGCAGCCGCTGACCTTGAATGGAACCTATCCCTCGACGGATTATAGCGTCAGCGGGTTGGTGGGCGGAGACACGGTAACCAGCGTCGAGATCAGCAGCTCCGGTGCGGCGGCCAGTGCGCCGGTGAGTGGTTCGCCTTACGTCATCGTGGTGACCAACGCCTCCGGCAGCGGATTGGAAAACTATGACGTCAGCTACGTTGCCGGCCAATTGACCGTAAGCAAGGCCCCGTTGATCATTACGGCGGATAACCGGACCAAGCCGTATGGCGAGACGCTGGATCTGGGCAACACCGCTTTCTCGGTGGTTGGCCTGACGAACGGGGAGACGATTTACGGTGTGACGCTTGCGTCCGATGGCACCGGGGCGGGGGCCTTGCCCGGAGTTTATCCGATCACGCCCAGCGGCGCGTTGTCGGAGGATGAATCCTTCACCCTGGCCAATTACGACGTCACCTATTCCACTAACGGCACCCTCACGGTGCTGACGGCGGCGGATTTGCAGGTGTTCCTGTTTGGTCCGTCCGGCGTCGTGACCGGGAGCGCGATGGACTATAGTTTGATCGTATCCAACGCCGGTCCGTCCTCGGCGACGAACGTAATCGTTTCCAATGCCGTGCCGGCTGGGCTGGCGTTTGTCAGCGCCTCCGCCGGTGGCACCTTTGATAGCGGCGTCATTACCTGGCCGCGGATCGGAAATCTGCCGGCGGGCGGGGGGACGAACTTCACGTTCAAGCTGAGGGCCTCGACCCCGGGATTATTCACCAACATCGGTTACGCCATCAGTGAGACCACCGATCCGAATCCGACGAATAACAATGGTCAACTGTCGGTCTCCCAAGCACCCACCTTGGTGACCGCTGAACCGCGGCTGGATTATGTCATTGTCGGTCCCAATGTGGCGAATGGTCAGGACGGACTGTATGAAGCCTCGGTGATTGTCACCAATACCGGCGGCGTGACGGTGGCTGGGGCCCGGCTCTATGTGACCGGTTTGCATAGCCTGAAGACCAACACCCATCCGGTGATCCTTTGGAATGCCGCGGGCACCAACAGCAGCGGCGTGCCGTATGTCCAATACAATCACACCCTGGAAGGCGGCTCGTCGGTACGCTTCCTGCTCGAGTTCTACAATCAATTTCGCGATGCCTTCACCAACGGGTACGCCGTGGAATGGCTGACCAATGTGCCGCCGCCGTTGACCGTGCCGCCGAACGCCGTCTATGTGACCAATACCAGTTCGGTAGCTATACGTCAGGATACCAGCCTCAATCGGAATGGGCGAAAATATTTGGCCATTAGAACGGAGATCGGCAAGACTTATACGGTCATTTACGCCGATCTCGGTCCTGGAAACATCATGCCGAACGTGGCGCAACCCGCGTTCATGTGGAAGGTGGCGCAGCCTTCGTTCAAGGCAACGGCGTCCATCACCTCGTGGTATGACGATGGTCCGCCCAAGACGGATGTGCCCAATGAAACCGGGCGGGCTTATCGAGTGATCCAGAATTAACCTCAACCTTTTTACACATGAACCAGAATTCCAAAAACCACACGTTGCCGGTCGCGGGGGTCCTCTTGGCGGTGGTCGCTTCGGCTTCCGCCCAAGATCTTCAGAAGCCCTCGTCGGATTCGCCTAATCATATCACGGCTTCCTTCCGATATGGCCTGAACATTAAAGGCAGCTTTAAGGGCGTCGGGAACTCCTTCTTGTCTGGCGCACCGTTTGGCACCACTCGCCAGACTCCAGCTGGCGACCCTTACAACTACGACAACGGATATGTATATGCGGACGTAGCCTATTTAGCCGATCCTTCGTCCGCCGTAACCACTTATTGGGGTTTTGATTTCCCTAGTCAGGTCTTCGGAGCAGGAAATCAATTGCTCAATTTGGACCGCACCTTTGCAGATGGTATTCCCGGCGAAAACTCCGCCAATGCCTCGCCCAGCGGGTTTGAAATCAAATACAACTACGAGTTGGGCACGATCGAGAAATGGGGCCACATGCGCTACGGCGTGGAAGCCGCCTTTAACTTCATGCCCATCAGCTTCCGTAGCGGTAGCGGGCTGCAAGCTGGGCTTTTTAAAGTAACAGATACCTATAACACGGCGGATGGTGCTTCCTTGGAAGGTTACGTCGCAAATATGAACGAAGACGGTCAACCCTATCAGAACCCCAACGATGCCGGCACTTGGCTGAATTATCCGGATCATACCAGCTCGTCGGTTCAGCCCAACGGCACGAGCCAGTTCTTGGCCCAGCAGAAGTTCGACGCCAATCTCTGGGGCTTCCGCCTCGGACCTTACGTCGAATGGCCGCTGGTGGATAAACTCAGCCTCCATCTCTCCGCTGGTCTGGCCGTGGGCTTGCTGGACGCCCGCGCCTCCTGGGGCGAATCGCTCACACCCAACCGCGACAGCTCCCTGTATGGCAACAACCAAACCGGCCGTGGCGATGGCAGCAATTTCAAGACGCTGTGGGGCTTTTATGCCGGCGCCGATGCCACCTACCAGCTCTGCGAACACTGGGGCGTGGATGTGGGCGTGCAGTTCCAGGATCTCGGCACCTACAGCCATGACTTTACCGGCCGCACAGCGGAATTGGACTTGAGCAAGTCGCTCTTTATCCAGGCCGGCCTCAGCTATAGTTTCTAAGCGAACAAATCTTCCTTCCACCGCCGCGCGAAAATGCAATCCTGCTTTTCGCGCGGCTTTTTTTTGTTATCCTGCCGCCCACGAAACCTTGAAATCACTCATTCAGACCCGGGACACGCGCTCGGTGCGCGTGTTCCTCGTGGGCGTGGAACTCAAATCCCGCACCGCCACCGATGTCCGCGAATCCCTCGCGGAACTCGAAGAGCTGGCCGAGACGGCTGGCACCCAGATCGTCGGCGAAGGCGTGCAGAAAATCGCCGTGCCCGTCGCCGCCACCTATATCGGGCCGGGCAAGGCTGAGGAATTCGCCGCCGCCTGCAAGGCCAGCGATGTGGATACCGTCATCTTCGACGACGAGCTTTCCCCCGCGCAGACCCGCAATCTGGAAAAGATTTTCGGCTGCAAAATCATGGATCGCACCGCGCTGATACTCGAAATCTTCGGCCAGCGCGCCCGGACCCGCGAAGGCAAATTGCAGATCGAACACGCCCAGTTGGAATACCTCCTCCCGCGCCTGACGCGCTTTTGGTCGCACTTGTCGCGCCAGCGCGGTTCCACCGGCTCCATCGGCGGCGAAGGCGAATCCCAGCTCGAGGCCGACCGCCGCAAGCTTCAGGAGCGCCTCGACAAGATCACCAGCGAACTCGACAAAGTCCGCCGCCAGCGCGAGACCCAGCGCGCCGGCCGCCAGCGCAGCCAATGGCCGCTCGCCTCCATCGTGGGCTACACCAACGCCGGCAAATCCACCCTCCTCAACCAGCTCACCGGCGCCGCCGTGCTGGCCGAGGACAAACTCTTTGCCACCCTCGACCCCACCACCCGCCGCCTCAAGCTGCCCACGAACCAAAACGTGTTGCTCACCGACACCGTGGGCTTCATCAAGAAACTCCCGCATGGCCTCGTTGAGGCGTTTAAGGCCACGCTGGAAGAAGTGGTGCAGGCCGACTTGCTCGTGCATGTCGTGGACATCAGCCATCCGCAGGCGGTGGAGCAGATTGACGCGGTGAACACCGTGCTCCTGGAGATTGGCGCGGCGGAAAAACCCGTGCTGATGGTGTTCAATAAAATTGACCAGCTGGCCGGCAGCCTCCCGCCGGTCATGCGCGAGAAATATCCGCAGGCCGTTTCCATTTCCGCCAAAACCGGCGAAGGCATCGCACCCTTGCTGGCGGAACTCGGCACGCAACTCCGGCCCACCCGCGACTTTTTGGACTTGCGCGTGCCGCAGGGAAAAGCCGCCGTCATTGCGCGCCTGCACGCGGTGGGGCAGGTGGTGGCGAGCCGGTATTCGGGCCAGCATGCGCGCTTCAAAGTTCGCATCCCGCCGCATCTGCGGGCGGAATTTGCGCCGTTTGTGGTGCCGGAAAAGCAAGGAATGCCCGCTGCGCCCTGAACGCAGCAGTTTGATCCCGCCAACTCATGGGTTTACCGTTGCCGCCCGCCCCGTCACGATGGGTTTAGCGCCCAAGCCGGGCGACCATGAGGCAACCCCGCCCACGGCGGAAATGCCCCACGCGAACGCGGCAAAACCGAGGCGCAATCTTAAGTGGCGAAGGGATTTTATGGGGACGGCCAGTGGGCGCGGTAGTAGCGGTTATCGAACCGGACGGGGTTTGTGTCTTGAAACAACAGCACGCCATTCGTGCCGGTGCTGCCGGATCCAAGGCGGCTCCAATTTACCAGATTGGTCGAGACGTCGAGGTCAAAGCTCATCATGGGCGTGGAGGTTAATTTGACGGTAAACCACCCATTGGTGCCAAAACCCGTTGCCGTCAATACCGGCGCCGTCGGCAGCAGCGTGACGGCGGCGGTGTAATAATCCAGATTGGCGGTGCCATCGGGGTTATCCCCGGTGGCGTTGGAGTTGTCAGCCCAGGTGGGATAAAACACGCCGTGGTGGAAATCCAGCCCCAGGTAATCGCCCAATTCGTTGCCCCCGCCCAGGCCCACGCCGCTGGTGGATCCCGCGCTGATTTTCGTTTCGGGCAGGAAGGTGGCGCCGCCGTCGAGGCTCACCGTGCCCCACAGCTCCACCCGGTTGTTCGCGGCGCTATTGCGGCAATCATACCACACGACCGCGAGGTAGCCCGACGTGGGATCAAGCGCGATTTTGGAAAAGAACTGGCTGTTGGTGCCGGCATCGGTGTTGACGCGCACCGGATTGCTCCACGTGGTGCCGTTGTTATCCGAATAACGCGTGAAAATATTCAGATCGTTGGCGGTGGTCGACGGCGCGTCGGTGTATACCAGATGCAAGCGTCCCCGGTGCGGGCCGGCGGAAAGGTCATAAGCCAGCCCCAGCTCGGCGTCCACCGTGCGGCTGGGTTGCGCGGGAATGGCGCGGAAACCGCCCACCTGGGTGGCCACCGTGCCGGCCGCCAGCGCGAAGCTGCCCGCGCGGCTGCCGCTGGCGTTCAGGGCCAGCTGAATGGTCGAAGGCCCCGCATTGCCGGACGGCGTTTGATATGCCACGGCCACCTGTCCGGTGGGCCCGATGGCCAGATCGCCGAAATTTCCGGCGCTGGAACCGGGAATGGTCAGCGCCGAACCAAAGGGGCCGAAGCTGCCCAAATTGGTTACCGCTGCCCCCCGGGCCTCTATGCTGTTGCCGGCAACGAACGTGACCCACACCGCCTGCTGGCCGGCCGCCGTTCCCGGACCGGCCTTGATGGTGGGCTGATCGAGCGAATTGGCCGCCCCGCTATTGGTCAGCATCGCCAGGGAAAAAGTCTGCCCCGCATTGGTGCTGGCGCGCACCAAAATCTTCTTGAAGGTGGCGTCAAACGTGGCCGCAAACAGATTGCCAAAACTATCAAATGAACACGTCGGATCGCCGCCCAAGGCGGGCCAGCCATCCGTGCCGGTGAACCGCGCCGTCCAGCTCGCGCCGCCATCGGTGCTGTAAGCCGCCGCATTATCGCTGCCGACCAGATCATTGGCCCAGGCAAACAGCCGGTTGGGATTCGTCGGGTCGATGGCGATGGCCTCCTCGCCCTGATAGCCACTCTGCCGGCTGATATTCACATTCGGCCCCACCGCCAACGACTGCGCCCCTGCAGAAATGCCCCACGCGAACGCGGAGAACATCAGGCACAGTCTGAGGAGGCGAAGTTTCATGGCGGAAATCAACGGTAAGGCCCGAAGGTCAGCAGCCCCTCGTCAAAATGAAAAATACAGTGCGCATCCACGATTGCGCTGTTGGCGATACATGAACCCAACACGGCGTTTGGACCTCCACCACTAATAAAAGTGGCGTTTGCTTCCGGAGCATAGATGGCGCCGACAAAAAGATAGCTGCCGTGAACGACGATGGCTGTTACGCCTGACATTCCCAAATAGATGAAATTCTCCGGACGATTATTGAAAGCGCCCCCGCCGCTGCTCCCGACTAACAACAAGCTGCCGGATTCCTGATACAGGATCACCGTCCCGGCATTCGTCGTCCCCCCATTGATGGTCAGGGCTGAAGGACTATAGCTGGACACGTTGACGTCCAGAGTGACTGTTATGCCGGGTAAAACAATGATCTGGCCGTTATCCGAGACGACATAATAACCGCTTTGCGTGAAACTGTGCGACGCTGAAGTGCCGGGTGCTGGCAGCCAAACGATCGGGTTTCCGTTGGCGTCGGTAGTCGGCAACCGCACATCGGGAAAAGCCAGCCTCGCGCCGGTGTAAACCTGCCCGCTAACTTGGCCGGCAGATCCGGAAAAGTATGCGTTTGTTCCGAGATACAAGCTGCCATAGATGGACTTGTTGCTAATACTCACAATGCCGGAAACGCTTGCCAGATTTCCATTCGTGCCCGCGTAGGCAGAATAGGATCCGTTGTTGCTTTGGTTGGTATCGTGGGAATTCCAACTATCGGAAATTACTCCAAGGCCGTACAAATCCAGATTGCCCTGCGTCGCCAAAGCATAGGCAAAGAGCGGAAGTGGATTTCGTGAGGCGCGGTAGAAATTCAAATCTGCCGGTGCGGCCAGCGTGACAATGCAAGTGGGACTGTTGTCGCTGTTTGTGGCAATCGGCGCCCAATGGATCAAGTCCGGCGAGGATTCAATGATGTGACGAACACCCGCTTCGACATTCAAGATCAATTGGATTTGGCCGTTTGTAACCGCGCCCAGAGCAAGCTTGGGCAATTGACCGGCCGACACCATGACGCGGTTTGTGGAATTTTCCGCCAAAATGCGTTCCAAGCCAGCGAACAAGAAGGCAAAGCTCCAAACAGCAACGAAAAGATTAATTGATATTTTATCCCGAGCCACGGCTACAATCTAATTATTTGGCCGTTAATTTCAAATTCAATGTTCCACCGCCCGTTTGGCCACCACTTCAATCTCCGCCTTGTTCTTGGCGATACTGTTCGCGGGCAGGACGCCGCGCCAGTTGACGCCGGGGTAAATAATCGCGCCGCGCCCGACGATGCTGCCGGGGTTCAGCACGCTGTTGCAGCCCACTTCCGCGCCGTCGCCAATGAGGGCGCCAAACTTGCGCAGGCCCGTGTCTAAAATAGACCAAAGTCCAAGGGCCAAAGGCGCAAGTCTGGCGGCGCCCGCCGTTGGGTTTTCAGACTTTGGACTTTGGACCTCGGACTTTGGACTTGGAACGGTAATCGCGACATTCCCGGGTAGCGACTTGAGGTTGGAGCAAATCACGCCCGCGCCGAGGTGCGCCTTGTGGCCAAGGATGGAGTCGCCCACATAATTGTAATGCGGCACCTGCGCGCCGTTGAACAGCAGCGCATTTTTCAGCTCGCTCGAATTGCCGACCACGCAGCCGTCGCCGATGATGACATTCTCGCGGAGGTAGGCGTTGTGCCGGATCTGGCAGTTTTTCCCAATGATGGCCGGACCTTTGATCAGGGCGCCGGGTTCCACCACGGTGCCCGCGCCAAGGATCACGCGGTCGCCAATGGTCGCGCCGGGAAAGCGCGGCGCCGGATTCTGTTTGGCAACTGTGGCGGCGAGGTAAGGCTCGATTTTCTTCAGCGCCTCCCAAGCGTGGGTGCAGCCGTCAAAGAGCGCGGCGTGTTCGGTTTGCGTCAGGTCAAAGAGGTCGGCAACGGTGAACATGCGGGCAAGTTAGAACAAACCGCCCGCGCAGAAAAGGGAAATGGCAGGCGGCGGTTTTTTCGCCGCCGTCATTTGCCAGCCGCTTCGGTCTGGCTGGGGACCGGCGCGGGCGGTTTGGCGTGCTCGCTGTAGCTGATGAAGCCCGCGCCAAAAACGATCAGGGCCACGCCCACCCAGCGCAGGGGCGAAACGTGCTCGCCCAGAAACCACATTGCGGAAACGGTGGCGAAGACAAAGCTCAGGCCGGTCAGCGGCCAGAGAAAACTGATGTCGCTCTTGGCGAGCAGGACGAGCAGGCCAATGAAAAACAGCGCCTCGAAAAAGATGCCAAGCCAGAGGGTCTGGCTGGTCAGGCCGGCTTTGACGACGCGGCAAATCTCGGCGGCGGTGTAGCCGTTCACATCGCCGATCTGCATGATGCCTTTTTTCAGCAGCACGACGCCGGCGGATTCGCAGACGAGGCCGGTGAGCAGGATTACAAGGAGTTTAAGCATATAAAAACCGGTCGATCACGCGCCGCCGTAGTCCGAACCCGTGGCGCCGGCGGCGAAGCGCAGCCAGGAACGCACAATGAGGAGCAGCTTGCGGCTTTTGCGCAATTTGACCGGCTGCGGGCCAAAGACGTTGAAAGCTTCATTTTCCAATTTCCGGAGCAGCCGCCAGTAAACCGATCCCATCAGCTCGGCGGCGACCATGTTGCGGCGGTCTTCCGGCGGGAGGGTTTTCCGCGCCAGTTGGTAGAATTCGCGGGCCCGGACCGCCACGCTGCCCGCCAGCGCAAAATAGCGGTCCGAGTATTGTCCGCCCAGAATCTCCGCCTCGCTGACGTTGAAGAGCGCCAGTTCGCTTTGCGGCAGGTAAATCCGGCCGCGGGCGGCGTCGTTCTTCACATCGCGCAGAATATTGGTGAGTTGGAGCGCCTTGCCGAGGTAAACGGCATAGTCGCGGCAGGCCGGGTTCTGATAACCAAAAATTTCAAGGCTCAGCAAGCCCACCACCGAGGCTACCCGGTGGCAGTAGAGTTCCAATGATTCGTAATTTTCGTAGCGCAGTTGGTCCAGATCCATCTCGCAGCCCTTGATTAATTCATCCAGCAGCGCGAACGGCAGCCGGTATTTTTGGATGACGGGCTGGAATTCCTGATTGAGCACGAACTCGGGCGCGCCGCCATCGCCGGCCCGGCGGATGTCGGCGCGCCAGGCGGCGAGTTGCGCCCGGCGTTGTTCCGCCGGCACCGCCTCCTCATCGGCCACGTCATCCACGGCGCGGCAGAAGGCGTAAAGCGCGGACATGGCATCGCGTTTCTCGCGGGGCAGGAGGATAAAGGCAAGGGCGAGATTGGAGGCACTCTTTCGAGTGAGGGCGCGGCAGTGCTGCATGGTCAAGGGCCGGGCGGCGGTTGGCCCGGACTGCGCCGGGGCGGCAGGCCGCCCGTCTGGGCGAGCGTGGGATTGAGCTGGCGATGGTGATGCCGCCGCTTGCGGTGGTGCGGGTTGTTTTTTTTACGATAGACCACCCAAACGATCAGCCCGCCCAGCCCCAGGGTAACTGGAATCAAGATGGCCCAAAATACCACCCCGTCCGGCGTGGTGTCGGCTTCCAATATGCCCAGCAAAATATTCATCAGTCAGTAGGGGCAGGGGGTTCCCCACCTTCGGCGGCGGTGATTTTCATGTTCAATCTTTGCATCCGGTAGCGCAGCGAATGCCGGGTCAGCTTAAGCAGTTCGGCGGCGCGTGTCAGGCTGAAATCATTCTGATTTAAGGCGCTCTGGATCATCTCTCGTTCCAGGCGCTGGAGCGCAGCGTCCAGCGATTCGTCCGCCGCCAAGCCGAGCGCGGTCGTCACCGACAGGCGCGATTCCACCAGGAAATCCGGCAGGCTGGCCGGCTGGATTTCCCGGCCGGTTTCGAGAATCAGCGCCCGTTCCACCACATTGCGCAGTTCGCGGACATTGCCGGGCCAGCGGTGGGTGAGGAGTTTCTGGCCGGCGGCGGGCGTGAAGCCGGTGGCATTTTTATTCATCTTGGCGCGGAATAGCGTCAGGAAATGGCCCGCCAGCAACAGAATGTCGTCGCCCCGCTCCCGGAGCGGCGGCAGGTTGAACTGCACGACGTTCAGCCGGTGGAACAGGTCTTCGCGAAATTCCCCCGCGGCAATGGCCTGCACGATGTTGCGGTTGGTCGCGGCTATGAGGCGGACATTCACCCGCAGCTCCTCGGTGCCGCCGACGCGGGTGAACGAACCGTCTTCCAGAAAGCGCAGCAGTTTCGCCTGGAGCGGCTTGCCCATATCCGCGATCTCGTCGAGAAAAATCGTGCCGCCATCCGCTTCTTCCACGCGGCCGAGCTTTTGTTTCACCGCCCCGGTGAAAGCGCCTTTTTCGTGGCCGAACAGTTCGCTCTCCAGCAGCGTTTCGGGAATGGCCGCGCAATTGATGCGGACATAATTTTCCGCCCGCCGGCCGCTCAAGGCGTGGATGGCGCCGGCGACCAGCTCTTTGCCCGTGCCGCTTTCTCCCAGAACCAAAACGCGGGCATCCGTGGCGGCCACGGTTTGGATAAGCTGGCGCAGGTCGCGCATTTTGGTTGATTCCCCGATGATTTTTTCCAGGCCGAACCCCTCCCGGTTGCGGGACCGCAAGGTGGCATTTTCCCGCAGCAGACGATGGCGTTCCGCGCAGCGCGCGACGGCATGCAGCAACTCCTCCGGCGCAAACGGCTTGGCCAGATAGTCCATGGCCCCCGCCTTGATGGCCGCGACCGCGAGCTTGGGCGTGGCGTACGCGGTAATCATCAGCGACGGCAAATCCGGCCATTGACTGCGGATTTTACGGAGAAAATCGTAGCCGTTCATGCCGCCGAGCCGGGCATCGGTGATCACCATCATATATTCCTCCTGCGCCAGCAGTCGGAGCGCCGCCTCGGCCGATTCCGCGGGGCGCACGCCGTAGCCCTCGTCGCTTAACATGGTTTGGAGCGAACGGCGCATGTTGAGTTCGTCGTCCACGACCAGCACGGGTGACAGCGGCAGGTTCATTTCAATGGCTGAAAGGTTTGGGCAGCACTTGCGCGGGCAAGGTTACCGTGAAAATTGCGCCTTTACCAAGCTCCGAATCAACGGCGACGGTGCCCCCGTAGAGTTCGACGTTGTGCTTTACGATGGCCAGCCCCAGGCCGCTGCCTTTTTCCTTGGTGGTGAAATAGGCCTCGAAGATCCGTTCCCGCCGGTCGGGCGGGATCCCGGGGCCGTCATCGGCCACGGAAATTTCCACCGCGTTATCCCGCCGGCAGCTGGCCGTGACGAGAATACTCCCTCGGTCAGCCAGCCCCTCGCGGGCATTTTGCAGGAGGTTCATCAAGATTTCCAAAAGATGCCCGCGCTGCATCAGCAGCGGGGGAAAATAGGTGGCGAACTGGCGCTGCAGCGTAATCTCCATGGGCACGGCTGCGGGGAATATCTGCTCAATGGCCGTATTGATCTCATCCACCACGTCCAGCTTTTCCACATGGCCCTCGCTCAATTGGGCGTAGCCCATGATTTGCGTGATGACCCGGTCGGCGCGGGCCACTTCTTCCTGAATGATTTCAATCTGCTGGCTGGCCGGAGGCTGGTTTTCCCGCAACGACCGCTGCAGCGAGAAGGCCGCATTGTTGATCACCGCCAGGGGGTTTTTGATCTGGTGGGCGAATTCCGCCGCGAGCCGGCCCGCCGCGTGCAACTGGCTCTCGCGCGCGGCAAATTCACCCGCTTCCATCACCGCCCGGCGCTGCCTTTCCAGCAGCACCTGGGTGCCGTAGCAACAAAGCGTGAGCATCCACAGCAAGGAAGCGCGCAGAAAAAAGTTTTCCGGCGTAATCTCCTCCGGTTGGCCGTCTTCGTTGAAATCATCCGACCAAATCGGCTTGCGCGGTTTGGGGGCGGAGTCGGGGTATTCGCGGACCACCGGGTTGGTGGCGCGCAGGCCCGCCACGCTGTGTCCGGGCGTCCCGACGATGGCCGTCTCGTCCCGGCTGAGAAGGGGCGTGGCGATGCACACGATCAGGTAAAACCCGCTCAACATCAGGTTGAGGACAATTTGCGGCATGGCGAGCGGGATGCTCAGGGCATTCAATACAATCAGCCCGGGAAAGACCCAGAACACGATGCTGTCAAAACCGCCGGTGACAATCGCCAGCCCGGCCACAAACAAGCCGTCCAGCAGCCCCATCGTGAACGCCAGCCATTGAAACAAGCCGGCGGGCAGCCGGCGCCAGTTCAAAAAGAAAAGAATCCCCACCAAATTGCAGAGGGCGTAGATCTGAAAATAATTTTTCAGCAACTCCTGGACCACCGACCGCGTCGTGGGCGCAAAATCCCAGTCCGAATAAAACAGGTAATAGAGCACCACCAGGATCACGCCCGCCTTCGATGGCATCACCACATCCCGCTGCATCGCGACAATGCGCGCCGCCTGCTCCGTTGGTTCCGGCCGATCCGTCACCAGCAGCCGCGGCATGCCTTTGAGGCGATCCCAATCAATGTGTTTCATGGGCTCTAGGAAATTAACCGCGCCGGCCGGCGCGGCTCGCCAATCTCACCCCTGCAATGCGCGTTCCGCGATTTGCTCCACCGGCCACAACCGGCCAATGCCTTCGTAACCGCACGCAAGCAAGCCTTCGGCCGGCCCGATGAATTCCGCGCCGCGCTGTTTCAAAGTCGCCACATTTGCCTGTGTCGCCGGATGCCGCCACATCTTGCCATTCATGGCCGGCGCGATCAGGATCTTCGCCTTGGGATTCAGCGCCAGAGCCATGCATGTCAGCGCGTCGTCCGCCTGACCGTGCGCCAGCTTGGCCATGACATTGGCCGTGGCCGGCGCGATGAGCAGCAAATCCGCCGCGTCCGCCAGCTCGATGTGCGTGGGCTTCCAGCCCTCCTCCTCGTCGTAAAGATCCGTCACGACCGGATGGCGCGTGAGCGTCTTGAACGGCAGCGGCGTGATGAAGCGCTGGGCATCCGCCGTCATCACCACGCGCACCTCGCACTGGGCTTTCGTCAACAGCGATGCGAGATCCGCCGCCTTATGCGCCGCAATGGAGCCGGTGACCCCCAGAATGATTTTCATGATCGTAATCCTGATCCTAATCTGATTTCACCTTTGTGCCATAAAAAACCGAGGTTTCCTGCAGCCGATCCGCTGCGGCGACGCCAAGGCTTCCCGATCCCCCCGTGATTTTTTTCGTGATCAAACCTGGCGGATTGAGATCAGGCTCACGATTCGGATTAGGAGCGGTCATATCTCCGGCGCGGCCGAGCGCGCCGAGCGCAATTTTTCCGCCTCCAGAATCGCCCGTGCCTGTCGCAAATCTTCGTTCCGGTCGCCGCTGATCAGCAGGTAATCAAAGTTCTTCCACTGCGAAATCTCCTGCCGCGCCACCGCCAGCCGCTTTTGGATGACCGCTTCCGCATCGGCCCCGCGCTTGCGTAACCGCTGCTCCAGCACCGCCACCGACGGCGGCGTCAGGAAGATCGTCACCAGCGCCCGGTGCAGTTCCGGCTCCGTTTTCGCCTGTTCGCGGATCGTTGCCGCGCCCTGCACATCCACGTTCAGCAGCACATCCTTGCCCTCGCGCAGCTTGCCGAGCAGTTCCGATTTCAAGATGCCGTAGCTGTTGCCATAGACCGTGGCATGCTCCAGAAAATTCCCCGCCTGCAGCCGCTTGAGAAATTCCGTCGCGTCGAAAAAATGATAATCCACCCCGTCCTGTTCGCCGGGGCGCGGCGGGCGCGTGGTGCAGGTGATGGCGCGCGTCATGTCCGGTTGCGCCTCCAGCAGCATCTGACATAGCGTCGTCTTGCCCCCGCCGGACGGCGCGGAGATGAGCATCAGCAGCGGCGGCGCGGGCTTTGGGTTTTGGGCTTTGGGCTTTGGACTTTTCATCATTCGACATTCATCGCCTGCTCGCGGAATTTCTCCAGCTCCGCCTTGAGCGTCACCACCTCGCGCGCGATGATCGCGTCATTCGCCTTGGCGCCGATGGTGTTGATTTCGCGGTTTATTTCCTGCGCCAGGAAATCCAGCGTGCGGCCGACCGGCTCCTTGGCCTTCCGGCAATCCTCAAACTGCTGGAAATGACTTTGCAGCCGCGTCAATTCCTCTGAAATATCCGAGCGGTCGGCAAAGAGCACAATCTCCTTCAGCAGCCGGTCGTCCTCCGGCGCAATGTTCTTCAAGCCCGCCGCTTGGATGCGTTCGAGCAGGTTCCGGCGGTAGTTTTCCGCCGTCATCGGCGCCTGCTTTTGAATTTTATCCACCGCCGCGTGCAGGCTGCCGATGCGCGCCGTTAAATCCTTGGCCAGATGCGCGCCCTCGCGTTCGCGCATTTTCAGCAGCGCGGCGAGCGCCTGATTCAATGCCTTTTCCACCGCCGGCCACAAATCTTCCGTGCCCGCCAGTTCCTCGTCCGTCTGGAAAACGCCCGGCGCGCGCAGTACCTGATCCAGCGTCACCTCCCCGGTCAGCTTTAACTGCTTGCCCAAGCGGGCGAACTCTGCGGCGTAATCCTTGGCCAGCGTGGCGTTGATGTGCTTGCGCGCGGAAAGTTTGCCCTCCGCGGTATGGAGCGAGACGCGCGCGTTGACCCGCCCGCGCGCCACGCTGCGGTGAATCGTATCCCGGATCTGCGCCTCCAGCATTTCCGCCTCGCGGGGCAGCGTGACGGCGACCTCCGCCTGCTTGCGGTTCACCGAGCTCAGCTCCGCCGTGATTTTGAAGCCGTCCTGGGCACATTCGCCGCGACCATATCCCGTCATTGATTTCATTGGCACGACTATGCCGAATAACCGTCAAACTGGCGAATCAATTTTGGCCGGCGCCAACCTCGTTCCCCGGGAACCACCCCGACTGGTTCCGCGCGCCCGCCCGAGTCGGAATGGAAGGGCAATCGCGGCTTTCTGCCGGGGAGCTGCGAGGCTGGGCTGGCAGATTGAATCGCCCTGAGCTAGTGTTTGGCCATGCCTCTCCGCCTCCTCCGACTGTTCCTCGGGTTCTCCGCGTTCGCCTGGGGCGTTTCCGTGGCGGGCGTGTTCGCCTCGTGGCCGCAGGTCAATGACCTTGCGCAAGGCTTGGGCGCCCAACCCATCGCCTACGACCCGATGGTGGATTACTGGCTGCGCATGATGGCCGGGGCATATGCGCTCATCGGCGGCTGGTATCTGATGCTGGCCCTCTGGCCCCAAAAATTCACCGTGGCCATTCCGTGGTTCGGCTGGCTGATGATCGCGGAAGGTGTCATTCTGCTGGTCCACGGCTTGCGGTTGGGCCTGGGCCCGTTTCCCTTCTGCGGCGATGTCTCGGCATGCTTGCTGGGCGGGTCGGGGATTGTGTTTTTCGCCAAAGCCGCGCGGCCATCGCAACGGGCTCCGGTGGGCTAGGGTGCCGCGCTGGCTCGGCCCGGCGCCGCAAATTAAGAGCCGGTAACTGGCGGCCTTTTGCCGGGGAGCCGCTCCGCCCGGTTCAATTTGGATTGGCCGCGAGCCAGAAGCGGATGTCGGAGGCGCGCAGGTTCGTGGGGTCCAGTTCCAGCACTTTCAAGTAATGCCGTCGGGCTTGGGATGGGTTGCGCAGAGACTGGGCGTATAAATTCCCCAAGGCCAGCTGCGCTCGCACTTCGCCGGGGTTGGCCGCGAGCACTTTGTTCAACTCATTGGCGGCATCCGGCACATAGCCCGCTGCCTGCAGGGCCAGGGCAAAATTGTAGCGCGCCTCCAGGGCCTCCGGCCGGATTGCCAGCGCCTGTTCGTAGTGCGCCAGCGCCAGGGGATAATTCCGCAGCCGGTGCGCCAGCACGGCGGTGTTGAACTGGGCTTCAAACCACGCCGGATCAAAAGTCGCCGCCCGCTGATACCACTGCTCTGCCTCCACCCATTTCTCGCCCTGTTCCAACACCTGCGCCTTGGTGAAGGCGCCGTGGGCCGCAGTCGGGTCGCCGGTGGCCGGTTTGGCGGGGGCGGAATAATTGTAGCGCGCAAAATTTACGGGCGCGGCCGCCGCCGCCTGGCGGGCCGCCAATTCACTGCTGGCGGGCAGGGGCGTGACGCCTTTTTCCACATAGGTTGAGGTGGACGTGTTGGTGGCTTTTCCGGAACCCAGCAGGCGTTGCCAGAATCCGGGTTTTTTTTCCGGGGCCGGCTCCGTTTCCGGCTCCGCTGGGGTCGCGGGTGGGGTGGCCGCCGCCCCCGGATCAGCCGTGGGGGCGACCACAATGGGCGGTGGCGTGGCCACCGCGACCACTTTCACCGGGATCGGTGTGGGTTTGGCCGGCTCCGGCGCTTGGCGCGGGGGGGTCACTTTCACCAGTGGTTCTGAGGGCGCGGCGGTTGGCGGCCGCGCCGCAACAGTCGCATTGGAATTTTTCGGCAGGGGTTTGAGTTCCGGCGCGGGTGTGGCCAGATTGGCTTTGGCGCCGGGCGCCGGCGCCGGCGCCGCGGCGGGCGATTGTTCCAAGCTGGTGGCGAGGGCGTTAACCTCATCCCAATTGGCGGCCCGGGGCGAAATCGCCAGGTAAGCACGGTAATTTTCCAGCGCGGCTTTGGAGTCGTGCAAATATTGCTGGTTCACGGTGGCCAGATTCAAGAGGGCGGGGGCAAAGCCTGGCTGCGTCTTGATGATGGAGGTGAAATATTGCGCCGCTTCCCGCGGTTTGCCGCGCAGGATGCGGGTCAGGCCATAACCGTTCAGGGCGGCCGGATTATTTGTGTCCAGGTGATACGCGGTGCTGAAACTTTTTTCCGCGGCGGCCGCGTCGTTCAGCTTGATCTGCGCGGAACCCAGCTTGAGCCAGCCGTCCCCTTCTTTGGGGCGCAGCTGGGTGAAAATGGTGAACTCGGACTTGGCCGCGTCCGGCTGGTTTTGCTCCAGCCGCAGACAGCCGAGGTTGAAGTGGGCCTCTGCGAGATCGCGATCGAGCCGCAGCGCTGTCGCATACGCGTCCGCCGCCGCTGCGGGCTGGCCGGCGCGTTGCAGCGCCACGCCGTAGTAGTTCCAGGCGGCGGCGTTGGTGGCCAGGATCCGGGTGGCGGTTTCCAGTTGCGCCACGGCCGCCGTGAGCTCCCCCCGCGCAAGCGCTTTTTTGCCTTTGAGCAAAGCGCGCGGGCCGGCGGGCGTGCAGCCGGAAATGAACGAAACCAGCGCAATCCATAAAATTGCGCTCCGAACCGAAAATATTTTTGCAGACATCCGCCGTGGTGGTAGCATTGGCGACTGGAAGTGTCAAGAAACGCGCAAACCTATGGGGTTCGTCATCCGAGTCCGAATCGGGATCTTAATCCGCCGCCTCGGACGATTAAGCCTTGGCTTACGCTCCGGCTTCTGCGGCGGGGGGCCGCCCTCGCGCTGGGGTTGGCGCTGGCGGTTTTTCCTGCCCGCGCGCCGGAGGTCGCTGCCTTGCCCGACCCTAACGCCCTGGGCCGCGTGGTCATCGCTCAAGGTGAAAATCTGCTCCATGCCTTCCAGCCCGACGAAGCGCGGGTGGACCCCCTGTTCAACCGCGCCCTGCTGCAATTGACCCGCACCGCCAGCGTGGCGGCCGCCTGGCACAGCCTCCTTTCGACCAACGACACGGTCGGCCTTAAGGTGTTCTCCGCGCCCGGCCCGGTGATGGGCACCCGGCTGGCCGTGGTGGCGGCGTTGGTGCGTGGCCTGCTGGCGGCGGGGGTGCCGGCCCCGCAAATTATCATCTGGGATAAACAGGCGGGGGATCTGCGCGCGGCGGGGTTTTTCCAACTGGGCGCTGCGCTCGGCGTGCGGGTCGTCGGCGCGGCGGACAGCGGGTTTGATCCGAACACGTATTACCTGCCGGATTCGCCCGTGATCGGCGCGCTCGTTTGGGGCGACGTGGAATTTGGCAGGACCAACCGGGGCGCCGGCAAGCAATCTTTTGTTTCCCGGCTCGTCAGCCAGCGCCTGACCAAAATCATTTCCGTGGCCCCGCTGCTGAATGAAAACGCTGCCGGCTTGTGCGGCCATTTCTTCAGCCTGGCCCTGGGCAGTGTGGATAATACCCGGCGGTTTGAGGGCGATCTCGACCGGTTATCCGTCGCCTTGCCGGAAATCCTCGCCTTGCCCGCCGTGGGCGATCGGACGGTGCTTTACGTTACCGACGCCTTGCTGGGACAGTATCAGGGCGGGCCGGCAAACTATCTGCAGTATGCCGCGCCGTTGCAGGAGCTCTGGCTCAGTCGCGATCCGGTGGCGCTGGATGTGCTGGCCTTGCAGGAACTAGCCCGGGAGCGCGCCGCCGCCGGCGTGCCCGCGCTTAAAACCAACTCGGAAATCTACGCCCAAGCCAGCCTGCTTCAGTTGGGCATCGCCGATTCGGCGAAAATCCACGTCGAAAAAGTTCAATAAAAACCGGGCGCGCTTTGGTGCGCCGCTCGGTTCCGGGGGGTGATTTCTCTGTCTAGCCGATGCCCACGCGCTTGCCGGCTTTGCGGTGGTTGTATTGTCCCTGGATCCATTTGTAAGTGGCGGCGAGCCCCTTATCGAGTGTGGTGCCGGGCTCCCAGCCGAGGACTTGCTGGATAAAGGTGTTGTCCGAGTTGCGACCGGCCACCCCCTTGGGCGCATCCAGCTTGTAGGAACGCTTCAGCTTCACTCCGGCGATCCTCTCGATCTTGCTGACGAGTTCGTTGATGGAAACGAGCTCGCTGGAGCCGAGGTTGATCGGCGTCGCAATCAGTTCATCGCAGTGCGTGATCATGTCGATGCCCTTCACGCAGTCGTCAATATACATGAAGCTGCGCGTCTGGGTGCCGTCGCCCCAGATGTTGATGCTCAAATCCTTTTTATCCATGGCCTCGATGGTCTTCCGGCAAATCGCCGCCGGCGCTTTCTCGCGCCCGCCGTCCCAGGTGCCGTTTGGGCCGTATACATTGTGGAACCGGGCGATGAAGGTCTTCATGCCGCGCTCGTGCCAGTATTCCTGGCAGAACATTTCGGATACCAGCTTCTCCCAGCCGTAGCCGCGCTCCGCCATCGCGGGATACGCGTCGGATTCTTTCAGCGCGCGCACCTTGGGATCCTTTTGCAGGAGCGTGTTGTAGGCGCAGGCGGAGCTGGAATAAAAATAGCGGCGCGTGCCGGCCTGGTAGGCGGCTTCGACCATGTGCGTGTTGATGAGAATTGAGCGCAGGCATTCCACGCGGAACCGCTCGATGAAACCCATCCCGCCCATGTCGGCGGCGAGGTTGTAAACTTCCACCGCGCCTTCGCAAACGCGCTGGCAATTTGCCTCCCGGCTCACGTCGAGGCAGAGATTTTCCGCGCCGGGCACGTGCAGATACCATTCATACAGCGGCTTCTTGTCCACCGCGCGGATATTGGTGAAACCCTTTTTCTTGAAGTGCAAGGCAAGGTTGCCGCCGATGAAACCGCCCGCGCCGGTGATGACGATCAAATCGCTCTTCTTTAGCGGGGCGTCCTTTTCTACGATACGTTTTGCGTGTTCCATAAATTGTCTAGTGATTCGTTTATCGCGTTGGCTTGTAGCCGGATCATGGATCGGCGTTCCAATCGCGGTGCCGGTCACGATACTGGAGACGCGTCCGGGCTTCAATGGATATGTGCAGCGGCCGCCGGGTCGGCTCGGTTTGTAAGAAAACGGTTTGCAGTTCAAAACCCGCTCCGAGTTTGAGATTTCCCGAGTGAGGATGTGTCCGGGGGAACGGCCCCCGAAAAATTGGCCTCCCCCCCCCCGCTTCTTCACCTCGCATTGGAGGGGGCAGAATATAATTTGACCAATCTCAATTTCAGGCGAAATTAGAGTGGAATTAACGGTAATAACACCGGATTTTAGCGCAACCCTAACCACGGTTCCTCACCATTAGTTGCGCCACTAGCCGGATTGTGTACAACATATTGTGTTTTCCGCTTTACACGAACCGCCAGCTTTGATTGGCTAGACCCCGTAAGCTTATGTATCTGAAAAATCTCACAGTTTTCGGCTTCAAGTCCTTTGCCGACAAGACGGCGCTGAATTTTCAGCCCGGGGTGACGGCCATTGTCGGGCCGAACGGTTGTGGTAAATCCAACGTCTCGGACGCCATCCGTTGGGTGCTCGGCGAACAGTCCGCCAAGGCGTTGCGCGGCGGTGAAATGGCCGATGTGATTTTTAATGGCACCGACGGCCGCAAACCGGTGGGCATGGCGGAAGTATCGCTGACGCTCGGTGGGGTCGGGGAGGACAGCCTCAAGGCGGCCGGCGTGGCTGTCAGCTACGATGAAGTCACGCTCACGCGCCGGATCTTCCGGGACGGCGGCAGTGAATATTTTCTGAACCGCACGCCCTGCCGGCTCAAGGACATTCAGCAGTTGTTCATGGGCACCGGCATTGGCCGCACCAGCTACAGCATTCTGGCGCAGGGCCACATCACGCAGATTCTTTCCAGCAAGCCGGAGGATCGCCGGATGATTTTTGAGGAAGCGGCCGGCATCACGAAATTCAAATCGCAGAAGAAAGAATCGCTCCGCAAGCTGGAATACACCGAGCAGAATCTCCTGCGCATCGCCGACACGATCAAGGAAGTCAAGCGCCAGATCGGTTCCCTGCAGCGCCAGGCTGGCAAAGCGCGGCGCTACCAACAAATTTCCCAGGAGCTTCAGCATCTTGAAACCCAGCTCGCGCGGCATCAATTCGACGTGCTGCAGGGCGAGCTCAATGAGCGTCAGGCGGCGGTCGAAAATCTCCGCAGCGAAATTGAAACCGGCTCCAACGACATTCTCCGGTTTGAAAATGAAATCTCAAAGTTGCGCGAATTGCTTTCGGAGCTGGAACATCAGGTCGCGGCGCAGCAGCAGCGGGGGCTGGAGCTCAAGGGCGAAGCCGAGCGCCATGAAAGCCGCATTCATTTCAATCAGGAGCGCATCCACGAGGTTGAATCGCAGAACCTGAGGGCGCTGGAAGAGATCGCCCAAGCCGAGGAGCGCCACCGCGCCGCGCAGGAGGAAGTCGCGGTCATCACCGGGAAGCTGGCTGCCGCCGAAGCCGCGCTGGGCCAGCATCGCGAAGCCCTGCAAGCCAAACAGAATTCGTTGCGGGAGGTGGAGGACCGCCTCCGGCAGCAGTCGGAAACCTTGCGTCAGGCGCAGTCCGCCGCCTTTGGCGCCGCGCAGGATTTGTCCCGCGTCCGCAACGAACTGGCCGCGCTTGACCTCGCCAAGCAGGGCCATCTCATCCGCTTGGAAAAGCTTTCCGCCGAGAAGGTTCAGCTCGAAGCGGAGCGGGTGCGCCTCGAATCCCGCCTGCTGGAATTTACCGCCAGTGTGGAGCTGGAAAAACTGAACGTTGCCACCACGCGCGGCTCCGTCGAGCAGCGCCAGAGCCGGTTGCACGAATTGCTGGGCGAACTGCACACCTCGTCGCAGGAGCAGGATGGGTTTTTGCAGCAGCAGGCGGAAAAGCGCTCCCGCTTGCATGTTTTGGAACAGCTGGAAGGCTCGCACGAGGGCTTCGACGCCGGGGCGGTGGCCGCGTTGCGCCAGTCGCGTTCCGTCCTCGGTTCGCTCGCGGATCGCATTCGCGTGCCGGATCATTTCGTGACCGCGGTCGAAAACGTGCTGGGTCACAACCTGCAGCTGATTCTCACCGAACAGCCCGCCAGCGCCCAGGAAATTCTGGCGGAGCTGAATGCCAATAAGTCCGGGCGGGCCAGCATCGCCGCGCTGGCCATCCAGCAATACAAGGATGAGAAGCAGCTGTTCTTTGAGGGCGATATGGCGCCGGCGTCCGGCCCGGTGAACGAGCTGCCGAGCGGGCAGGTGGTGCACGCCATGAGCGTGATCCAAGCCGAGCCCTCGGTGGAGCCGCTGTTGAAATCCTTGCTGGGCCGCACGTTCATCGCGGCCGATCTGGGCACGGCCACGGCGCAAATCCAAAACGGCCATGCCGGTTGTGATTTTGTGACGCTCGGCGGCGACCTGCTGAACCGCCATGGCATCTATACGGGTGGCTATTTGAACCAAGGCCATAACGGCCGGGCGCCGTCGTCCATCCTGGGCCGCAAAAACCAGATAACCGAACTGCAGAATGAACTGGCCGGCCTGCAGTTGCTCGTGGAAGCCGCCAGCCGCAAGCGCGGGGCGCTGTTGAGCGAGCAGACGGAATTACAGGCCAGCCTGCAGCAGGCGCAGACGGAATTGCGCCAGCAGGAAGTCGCCATCGCCACGCGCGCAGGCGAATTCAACGCCCTGACCCATTCCAACCGCCTGCTGAATCAGAAGATTGAGACCGTGATGTTCGAGGTGGACAGCCTCGCCGCCCAGGATCAGGAAGGTTTCCAGAAACGGGAGGCGCTCGCGGTGCGCTTGAATGAACTCGAGGCGCGTGAGCAAACCGCGCAGGGGCAGGTAGCGGCCCTGACCACCGAGTTGGAAAATCTCCGCGCCGCGCGCGATGCTGCGCTGGCCGCTTTGTCCGAGAGCAAGATTGCCCTGGCTACGGATGAGCAGTTGGCCTCGTCGTTCCGCCAGCAGAAAACCGCCCTGGGCCATCGCTTGGGCGAATTGAGCCAGTTGGTGGAAGTGCGCCGCCAGGAATGCTCCTCGTTTGTCTCCCGCCAAGAGCAGGCGGAATCCGAGATTCTCGATTCCCAGGCGAAAATTGAAACGTTGCAGCACGAGCGCGAACAGGTCAGTGCCCAAACGGCCGAGACCATCGCCCTCAAAAATACGCAGGAAGGGGAAATTTTCGGGCGCGACGAAACGTTGCGTTCGCAGCGCAGCCGCCTGACCGACCTTCAGAATCAGCGCGGCACTTTAGACGTGGAACTGGCGCAAAAAAACATGAGCGTTGCGAACCTGCGCGAGAAAGTGCAGCAGAAGTATCATCTCAACCTCGAAGACATCCGCAGCGAATGCATCACCATCACGCACGCGGACGAGGGTCAGCCGAAGGTCGAAACGCTTTCCCCCGAGGAAATGGCCGCCAGTGGCGTGGGCACGGATTGGCGTGTCATCGGTGAACAAGTGCAGGTGTTGCAGACCCGAATTGATGAAATGGGGCCGGTCAATCTCGTGGCCATTGAGGAATACGAGGAGACCGAGCAGCGGCACCAATTTCTCTCGCAGCAGTATGATGACTTGGTGAAGGCCAAGACGCAGTTGCTGGAGATCATCAACCGCATCAACACGCAGACCCGGCAGATGTTCCTCGAGACCTTTGAGAAGATCCGCGACAATTTCCGGGCGATGTTTGTGGACGTGTTCGGCGGCGGCAAGGCCGACCTCATTCTTTCCGACGAAAATGACGTGCTGGAAAGCGGCATTGAGATCGTTGCCCGGCCGCCCGGCAAGCAGTTGCAGAGCATCTCGCTGCTGTCCGGCGGCGAGCAGACGATGGTGGCCGTGTCTCTGCTGTTCTCGATCTATCAGGTCAAGCCCAGCCCGTTCTGCGTGCTGGACGAGTTGGACGCGCCGCTGGACGAATCCAACGTCATCCGCTTCGTGAAGATTCTGCAGCGGTTCCTGGCCCATTCGCAGTTTGTCATCATCACGCACAACAAGCGCACCATTGGCATGGCGGATGTGCTTTACGGGGTGACGATGCAGGAGCACGGCATCAGCAAGATCGTCAGCGTGAAGTTCCACCAGGCGGAAGAAACGCCGCCGTTGCCGGCGCTGGCTGAGCCCATGGCCGCGTAGTCTGAATTCGCTTGATCAAACCAAACGCGCCGGGCAATGAATTGCCCGGCGCGTTCGTTATTGAATCCGGAGGGGCCTATTGAACGGCCTGGATCGTGAGGGTGTGCCGCACCGGCACCCGCGCGGCGGCGATGGCGGCCGCGAGCGGGGCGCGTTCGGCTTCGGTGCGCTCGACGGCTTTGGCCATGTCGGCTTTGCCTTCCTCGCCGTGGAAAACGCCTTTGATTTGATGCGTTTCGTAAGCCTGTTTGGCGGCGACGGCTTCATCCACCTTCTGGAAGGCGGCGCAGAACGGATTGTCCACGAAGTCGGCCGCGAGGTTGATGCCGGCGGCGAGCTGGGCGGCGGGGTAAACATTGGTGCTGCTGCCCCAGACGATTTGATATTGCGCCGCCGGGGCGTTTTTCACCACGAGCTGGAACCGGCTTAATTCTTGGAAGAAGGGCACCAGCGTGGTGCCGGAACGGATGGCGCTGGAGCGGTTCGTTTCCCCGCCGGCGCAGAAAGGATATTTAGTGCTCACGACGGTCAATTCGTTGTTTTTGAAGCTTTCCACCGTGTGCCCGGCCGTGGCCGTGGCGGTTTGCGCGCCCAGATCCAAGGTGAGCGTGCCGAGGTTGCCGTCCAAGCCCAGCGCCCGTAGGTAGGTGTAGGCCATGACGAGGTGGCCCGCCCAGTCCGGATGCACCCCGTCTTTTTTGCCGGCCAGGATGTAAGGCGCATCCGTCGTGCCGTAGCGCTTCTGGCCCTCGTAAGCGGCCTTGAACATGGTCCAGAACACGTCGGCAAACCGGGCGTTCAGTTGTTTGGCCATGGCAATGTCCAGGTCCCGGAAGGCGCACAGGCTGATGTTCATTTCATCCACTGTGATCGTCCGGTTTTTCACCCACGGCGGCATTTGGCCGATGCTGCCCGCCGGGCCGACCACCACGCGGGCGCCGGCTCCTTCCAGTCCGCGCACCACGGCGGTATACTTTTTGAGATACCAATCGGCATTCTCGACATCGAATGGCCGATACTTATGATCGTTCATCCCGTAGCTGGTGGTGGCAACGGTCGGCTTGAAGCGCAGGCAATCGTTGGTCAGGCGGCCCAGAAAACCTTCCGCCGTCTCGCCGCTCCAGCCGTATTGCCGCGCGGTGATCTGGAGTTCCGGCACGCAGGCCGTCAGGTAAGTCTCGATGATGCGCGAATACATCCGCTGCTCGGTGATGGAATCGCCGATGATGGCGAGGCGGTCGCCTTGCTTTAGCAACAGCGGGCCGGGGGTCGGGGCTTTGCGCGGATTAAACTTGGAGAAATAGGGATCGTTCGGCTTCGCTTCGTAATCCGCCGCCCGCCCCGCGCCGGAAAAATTCAGGACGAGGCTGGCTGCGACGAGGCTGGCAGTGAACAGGGCATTCAGTCGGAGGTTTTTCATGGTCAATATGTGTAATGGCTATCGCCCGTTGGTTCAGACCGCGGTGATAGGAGCCCGAGCTTAAATCGTGGCGAAAAATTGTCCATCTGATTTGCGGGGGCGGCCTTATTTCGCCGGGAAAGATGCCAATTTGTGCGGTGCGCCATGAATGTCATACCAGAACACATCCAAGCCGTTGGTGATTTTGGAGGCTTGGAGTGTGATGTTGCCTGGGGTTGGTTCGCAGCGCAGGGGTTGGCTCGTAAAGGCGTTTTTCACCCTAACGTAATCATCGCCTTTTTGGAATTCGGACAGAAATGAATCTTCCGTAAGCGGGGCTGAGTTGGTTCGTTCCTTGGTAAATAGTTCAATGGCAAGGTTGAGTTCTTTAACATTGTTCACAGCACGAAACCACCCACCGCGGATATAGGTAACCTCGATAGTTTTAATGCTATGGTAGCGGATGAATCCACAAGCCGCTCCTAGCAGGAGGATAATCAAACATGCGCGAATAATGGGTTTTCGCTGGAGGTGCGGTGAAAAAATCTTTAGCAATAGCAGGCCCGGCACCCAAATCCCTGTTAGCCAGTTGCAGGTCGCGCCGAGAGCGGCTGACCGGGTGTGATAAGTCGGCACAACCGGCTGAAATGGTGACCAGCTGATCCAGGCATCCGACTGCATTTGTTCGGCGGTTAATGTGCCCACCAGCCGGGTGGTGACCGTCGCGGGGAAGGCGAGCCGAAGAACTTCCGGGTTGCCAAACTTGAAATCGCCCGGGCGGGCGGCGCCAAATAGTTCCCGCTGTTGAAACCATTCGTCTTTGGCGGCTGGCTGGCTGGCGGCTGGAATTCCGCAGTATTCCACCCGAAACCCGGGAGCCTCGGCCCGTTCCGGCCCGAAGACGAACAGTTCAATCGTGCATTGTGGATTTTCCACGCCCGTAAGCTTTAGCGGATATACTGCTTTATCAGTTTTGAATGTGAAACAAAGCGGGTGTGGCCGGCTGCTGGTGCCCGCCGACACCTCGCGGTTGACCGTGGCGGCGACAAAGACCCAGCCCTGCGCCGCATAGCTGGTGATGGCGGGCAACGCCGATTTAGGGGTGGCAAAACCATTAGCATTCAGCCAATCCAGCAGGGCCGTGCCGTTTGTCCCCGAAAGCGTGACCGTGTTGTATATGCCGACGCTCTGCCGTTCAAGCACGTTGATGCCGTTGATAGATGAAGTGCTCGCTGCCGATCTGGCGCTAAGACCCGCTGTGGCAAACATGGGCAGCAGAAGGAGCAATAAAACAAATATCAACAAGTTATACCAAAACCACCGCTCTAAATGTTTTCGCCGATACGCCCAAATGCCCGTGCCCACAGCGTATCCCACGAGCAGAAACAATAACCACCACGGGTCGGCCTCGCGGATCAGATGCGGTTGATATGCCAGATTCAGACAACTGAAGAAGTTGGTGGCGACGGCTTCGATCCTGGGCGGAGCGGGCAGGGGAACGACCCAAGCGAAATTTGTTCCCGCGCCCACAAAAGAGGTTTCAATCACCAACCGCTCCACGCCATTGGAGTAATACAGCATGGCCCGCTGGTCGGGCGTGGTCACAGACGTGGCGATTGGTTGCGCAAATACTTTTCCGTCCGCCCGTGCCGACGGACGGAATACCGACAACATCAGTAGGATTACAACCCAGTATCTGCCCATGAATAATTGCATCTCGGTGCCCCTTGGTCTGGCCTGCTTACCAGGAATAATGCACCGTGTAGGTCACGACCTTTTCCTCGTCGGGCTGGACTGGGACGCGGAATTCGATGGTCTGCGCGTCTTTCTTGGTGAAGGGATCCGATTGCGCGGTGAGGCTCCAGTTGCTCCAGCGGTAGAGATGTTCCACCACGCGGAATTCCACCGCCGTGTCTTTCTTGCGGTTGCGGAGCTTGATCTCAAAGGTTTCATTGATCCATTTTTCCGCATTGTCCGTCTTGAAATTGGTCTGCTTGCGCTCGCCCACCAGGTCAAACGCATTGCCCGTCGTCACGCGCACCGTCTCATTGCGTGGCGTGTGGTCAATCTGATTCTCGCCCACAAACTGCAGCTGGCTGTCGGCATCGCGGCGATAGAAGCGCAGCTTGCCCTTGGGCAGCGCTACGCCCAGGTGATTCGTCTCTGCGTTCACAAACTCGCGCATCACGGTGACTTTCTTGTTGCCGGTCTGGCCGTAGCCGCGGTCGGCGTTCAAACCGTAAAACCGATAGCCTTCCGCGCCGTCATAAACATAGATCGTCGGCGCATACATTTTCTCGGCGTGGACAAATTCCACCTGCTTGGTCTCGTGATCGTGCAGTGTGGTCGGGCGGGCAATCGAGTAGAGGTGGAATTCGTCAAACGCTTTTTCGGAGACGGCCTGGCCGTCTTCCGCCATGGCCATCGCCATGCCCACGGCCCGGGCTTTGAACATGGGGCGGGCGGGCGCGGGCTGGATTTTATTCACGTCGCCGGCCATGAGCTGGATTTTGGCCTTCTCAAACGTCTTGCCGCTGGTGTTATTCATGGTGATCCAGCCGACCACATCCACATAATCGCCTTTCTCCGGCGAGATGAGATTGTAGCTGGCGCTCCAATCGAAGCCGGCGGTGACATAGCCGACTTCGGCGTCCACCTTGCCGGCCTTGTCCGGCTGGAGCACCCAGTTGAACGCCGGTTTCAGAATCGTATCGTCGCCGAGGTCGGGAAAGAGCGGCTGGCCGGGGAGCGAGAACTGCAATTTGCCCGCCACTTCGATGACCGGCTGCTGGATCTCCCCGCCGGGCACAAAGCCGCTGCGGATAACTTTGCCGGGAATCAATTCCCGGATCTGGGTGTTGTCCTTGGTGCGAATATTTTGAAAATCAATCGTCTTGCCTTCAAAATACGAGAGCAGCATTTCCTGGGAAACGGGATCGTTGCGGTAATTTTGTTCCAGAATCTGGAGCGACCGTTTGCCCGCCGGATCGCGCAGGATGACGGAATCCGGCTCCACCTGTGCGGTGGCCCCGGCATAGCGAACTTCGTTTGGCCCGGCTTTCAGGTCCAGCGCCACGGTGTCGCGCACCACGGCAAAGTTTTGGTTGTAGATCGTGAGCGCCGGTTCAGCAAGCCCCGTGCAGGTGGCCGCCGCGCCGAGCGTGAGGAGGGTGGTGAGTGTTTTCATAATATAATTCGGTTGGCTGGATATTATAAATAGCCGATTCATTGGACGGCGTCCCGCGAAAAATGCTCCGGAAAACTTCGCCGGTCACTGGCACTGCTGAAGGGCTGCCTGCAGCCACCAGCGGCGATCGGCATTGGTTTCCCGCGCCAGCTGCGTTTGCAACTGTGGCAAAGCCAGTTCGCGATGGCGGGCCAGCCAGACGATGGCCGCCTCGCGGCGGTTGTAATCCGCCTCTCCGAGCTGGGCGATGAACTGCTGAAGCGCTGGGCAGGATTTTGGCGGACCTCGAGGGTGAACGTGGCGGGCGCGGGATCGGTTTGCAGCTGTTCGTTCAAGGTCAACACCTCCACCCGGTGCTGGGCGGCCTCCAAATCATCGAGCTGCAGCACCGCATTTGTGGTGGCGTCACTCCAGGGGCCGCCGTCCGTGCGCCAGACAAAGCGCGGCTGCGCCACCAGCGGAGCCGATAGTTCCAGGGTGGTGTCGTCCCGGCTCGGGGCGGGTCTTTGGATTTGGGTTTTTGGCAGCGGCGCCCGGGCGGGAACGAAAACGGTCTCTTCCCGGCCAGCCAGGCTGGTTTGCAGAAAGGCGTTGCCGAAATGATCCACCATCACGCCGGTCAGCTTGCGGCCGTCGGCAAACGGCTGCGGTTCGCTGGGCGGGAACACGGCGGCGCGCAATCCGTAGCCGGCCCGGTAAAGTTGCTGGCGCGCCACGGCCCAATAAATCCCGCGCGGGTCCGCCACCAGGGAACTGGCCTCCGGCACGTTGGGCGTGGCGGCGGTGGCCGTGGTGGGGGCGGCGTTTTTGGGGGCTGACTGGGTGGATTTTTTCCAGCCCTCCAGTTCGTCAAATTGCCAGACGACGCCATTGAATTCGATGGCGAGCTTCCCGTCCCGGCCGAAGAATGGCACGCGGTCGCCGGTGCCCCACATGCCATTGTTCGCGATTTGATAGTAATTCCACGCCCGCCATTCGTGGCCGTTGAAATAATGCAGCCGGGCGTTCTGCTCCGTGTAGCTGATGCGACCGTCGCCCGCCAAAACGGCGCTGGGCGCGACCGGGTTGCCCAGCGGCGTGCCGGCGAGCTGGCTCACCTGGGCTTGAAGCGCGGAGCGGAAATTGGAGAAAATTTGGAATTTCCCCGGCCCCGGGTCAAAAATCCAAGTCGGCGCCAAAGTCGGATCCGGATTGTAGTTGGCGTCAATCAGCCAGACGCGGTTTTTTGCGTCGGTGATGATGCGGCTGTTGCCCCACAAGCCAAGGGGGTTGGGGAAAGGATGCGGCTGCCACTGTTGGCCATCCCATTCGCTCAAGGCGGCTTGGTTTCCGCGCCGGATGGCAAAGATTTTTCCGTCCGTCGTTTGGATCAGGGGCCGGTCCAGTTGGAGAATGGTTGCCGTGGCTTGGGTCGGTTGGGCCGTCAGTAGCGCGGCATCTGCCAGCAGCCCGCCGCGGCCAAATTGCAGGGCCAGCATCTGGCCGTTCTTGAGCTGAAACCAGCGGTGGAGGGTGTCGAACGGCGAACCGGCTTGCCACGCAAGCTGGCGGGGCTCGCCGTCGGGGCGCGGCACGAACCAGCCGCCGGTGCCGAAGGCGCCGAGCCACAGGCCGTCCGCCGTGAAGCACCAATGGCGCTCCGCGAATTGTTCCGCCGTGCCGGCGCTGTCGAGGCCGCTGATGATTTTTTTCCAGGTGCCCGCCCGTTGGCGCCAGAGCGTGTTTTGCCGGCCTTGCTCATCAAAGGTCCCCGGCCGGCCGGCAATGACGTAAATATCTTCGCCGTCCTGAAATATGGAATGCACCCCGCCCAGCGCGCCGGGCTCCGGCTCGGTCACCGGCGAACCGTGCAGGGTTTCCAGGTTCACGGCAAAAATTCCCGCCTCCCGCACGGCGAGCCAGAGATTGGTTTTGCCGAGGGGCGCGATGACCGAAATCCGTCCGTCCGTTACGCCGTCGAGGGTCGGGTGATGGGTGACGGCTCCGTTTTCCTCAAGCAAAACGCCGCGCACTGCACCGCGCGAATCATCGCCCAGCCGGCAGCTCGACCAGAACCAGATTCTTCCGCGACTGTCCTCAATCAGGGAGACGGGCAGGCGGTTGGTGGCGTTGCTGCTGGGCCAGAGTTCGTCCACCACGATGGGGTGAATGAGCTGGGGCGTCTGGGCCGTGGCCGCACAGATGTTCAAGCCCGCTTCGGTGGCCCAGAGGCGGTTTTGGGAATCCAGGCAGACGCGGGCGGCGGTGGCGTGGCCGAGCAGCTGCTGAACTTCCGGCAGACTCACGCCGCTCTCCAGCAAATCCGAGGCGCAGGTGTGGCGAAATTGATGCAGACTGACCAGCGGCACCGCCGCCCGCCGGGCCAGCCGATGCACCATCAAACCCAGACTTTGGGAACTCATCCGCACCCCCGCCCGGTTCAAGAACAAGGCGGGTTCACGACAGACGCCCCGCCGCTCCAACAGGTTTTGCCGCAGGGGTAGATACGCTTCCAAGCAGCGCCAGATGCCTTCGGACACGGGCACGCTTCGTTCCTGTCCGGTCTTGCGGCCATCAATCTGGAGAATCCCTGCCTCCCGCTTCCAGTGCGCCAGATCCAACCGCTCCAACTCGCCCCGCCGCAAGCCGGTGCCGTAAAGCAACGCCAGCACCGCGATGGATAAATGTTGCTGGTAATCATTAGGGTTCTGGCTCGAAGCGTCCCAGAGCTTTTTCAGATGTTCCGCTCCAATCCGCCGGGGCATTCGCCCGCGGGAATCCAGCCGCGGTCCGCGAATCCAGCGCAGCGGATTTTTGATCCACACCCCTTCCTGCAACAGATACTCCCCCATCAGCCTCAGTTTGCTGCTCACGCCGGCCACGGTGGTCTTCGCGTGAAACCTTGTCCGGCTGCGGAGGTATTCGATGACCATCAGCCCATCCACCGCCTCGAGGTTGGGCTTCGGTCGACGGCGCTTCAGCCAGCAGCCCCACCGTTCCAACTCGTGCCGCCGGCCGATCACGGTGGCCTCACTCAGCCCGCACGTCTCACATTGTTTGAGATATCCGTCCATCATTCCATCCCATCGCTTCATATGCTTTTGCCTTTCTTTAGGCCCATGCTTTCGCATGGGCCTTCCACCAAACAAGTGCATTTTGCGATCCAATATGACTCCCAATATGACGCCTTTGACGAAGGAAGAACTCCCTGAGTTGAACTAAATGCGCCTTCTTTTTGGCGGCTGACAGTGCGAGCAAGGCAAGCGTTGCAAGCACCGCAAGGGTGGCAATCACCACCAGCACCTCCACCCGCGTCAGTGCGGCGGTCCTCCGAGGGGTAAGACGTGGTGTCATCACCCGACTGTGCGACGGCTTGAAATTTTTGTCCAGCCAAAGCGCGCCCCGGCGTCAGACGCCGCCGAACCGCCGATGGCGCTTGGCGTATTCCTCCAACGCGGCGATGAACTGCGGCTTCTTGAAATCCGGCCAGAGCGTCGGGGTGATGACGAGTTCGGCGTAGGATATCTGCCAGAGGAGAAAATTGCTGACGCGCATCTCGCCGCTGGTGCGGATGAGCAGATCAGGATCGGGCACGTTCCGCGTCCAGAGATGATTGGAAATAACTTCCTCTGTGATATCCGCAGGGTCCAGCTTGCCCGATTTCACCTTCTCCGCGATTTGCCGGGCGGCATCCACAATTTCTATGCGGCTGCCGTAGCTCAGCGCCATGACCAGTGTCAGGCCGTTGTTCTTGGCCAGCGTGGCGATGGATTTTTGCAGGTGCTCCTGCACGTTGTCCGGCAGGCGGTGAATCTGGCCGATGACTTCCAGCCGGACATTATTTTTGTTCAGGTCCTTGGTCTCGGACTTGAGATAATGGACGAGATACTTCATCAGCGCGTCCACCTCGTCCTTGGGCCGGTTCCAGTTCTCGGCGGAAAAGGCGTAGAGCGTAAGATATTTGATGCCGAGTTCGCCCGCCGAGCGGATGATCTCGCGCGCGGAATCCGCCCCACGCCGATGCCCCTCGATGCGCGGCAGGTGGCGTGACTTGGCCCAGCGGCCGTTGCCGTCCATGATGACGGCCACGTGGCGCGGCAGGTTGGCTTGGGCTTCGGCACTCAAACTGGTGGCGGCGGTGCTCATTATGTAACCGCAGATTACGCAGATTACGCAGATTTCAAAACAACAAAAACCAACTGCGGCCTTGATTTATACCCAAGCATCGACCTGATACTCTGACGCAATGAAAAAGCGACTTGTTTGGCATAAGTCGCTTGGCCCTGCTTTATCCGCGTAATCAGCGGTTCAAACAAAGATCGTCTGTTCGCGGCCGGGGCCGACGGAGGCGATGAACAGGTTGGCATTGCTTAATTCGGCAATCGCCTGCGCGTATTCGCGGGCCTTCTTGGGCAGTTGCTTGAAGGTTTTGCATTGGTCCGTCGGCGTGCGCCAGCCTTCAAATTCCACGTAGATGGGCTCGCATTCGGCCAGCACCTGCGCGTCGTTCGGCATGTAATCATACTGCGTCTTGCCGTGGCGGTAGGCCACGCAAACCTTGATGGCTTCCACCGTATCGAGCCCGTCGAGGTTCGTGATCGCCAGATCATCAATGCCGTTGACCATGGCCGCGTGCCGCGTGGCCACGCTGTCGAACCAGCCGCAGCGGCGGGCGCGGCCGGTGGTGGCGCCGAATTCCCGGCCCATGCCGTGGAGGAGATCGGAAATTTCCTGGTTCTCCGTCGGCAGCGGTCCTTCGCCCACGCGGGTGGTGTAGGCTTTCATCACGCCGACGACGCGGTCCATGCGGTGCGGCGGCACGCCGGAGCCGGTGCAGGCGCCGCCCGCCGTGGTGTTGGATGACGTCACGAACGGATACGTGCCGTGGTCAATGTCCAGGAAGGTGCCTTGCGCGCCTTCGAACAAAATGTCCGCGCCTGCGCGCATCTGGTCATGTAGCAGCACCACGGTGTTTTGCACGAAGGGCTTGAGCTGTTGGCCGGCCTGGTTATAGGCGGCGAAAACTTGCTTGAACGAAAGCGGCTTCGCCCCGAGCGATTTGAGGACAATGTTGTTTTCCTTGATGCGGGCCGAAAGTTTTGCCTCCAGTTTCGCCGGATCAATCAAATCAATCACGCGCAGACCCACGCGGGCCGCCTTGTCGCCGTAGCACGGGCCGATGCCGCGCTTGGTGGTGCCAATCTTGTTCTTGCCTTTGAGCACTTCGCGCGCGCCGTCCAGTTCGCGGTGGTAGGGAAACACCACGTGTGCCGTCTCGCTCAGCACAAAATTCTTGGGCGTCACCTGCACGCCGTTCTTCCTCAGGCCGTCCATCTCGCTGACAAGGCCAATGGGATCCAGCACCACGCCGTTGCCGATGACGCACAATTTGTTTTTGCGCAGGATTCCGGACGGGATGAGGTGCAGCACCGTCTTCTTGCCATTGACGATGACCGTGTGGCCGGCGTTGTTGCCGCCCGCGTAGCGGACGACGACTTCCGCCGTCTCCGTGAGCACGTCAATGATTTTGCCTTTGCCTTCGTCGCCCCACTGGGCGCCGACCAGAATTGTGTTCGACATAAATGTTCTGCAAGCCGCGCTGCCGGTTTTCAATAAAAATCCCCGGATACAAATCCGGGGCAAAGCGGCGGGGTCTTTGCGGAAAGAAGCTAGGAAAATTGGGTGAAACTGTCAATTCGCGTTTCCAAACAGCCGGGCCGGGCGCGTCAAGGTTTCCGTCGGCGTGCCCAGGTAATGCTTGGTCAGCACGTCGCGATCCCAGGGGTTTTTGGCTCGCGCGATCTCCCACTTCTGCTGCAGCGACAGGTGCAGCGAATACCACGGCGATGCCAGCGCGGTGGTGATGAGCGGGAAATCCGTGCCGTAGAGCAGCCGTCCGGCGAATTCCGGCTGGGTGAGCGCCTCTTTCAAGCTGCCCGGCTTGTTGACGTTCGTCAGCGCGGAGATGTCGGCGAACAGATTCGGATACTCCCGCATCAGTCGCGCCAGCCGGTCGGGGCCGCGCTCGCCGTGATATTTGGCGGCCGATGCGATATGCGGGGCAATGATCTTCACTCCCAGGCTCAGCGGCAGCCGCAGTTTTTCCGGGTCGCTCAACGTCTCGTCCGCGTGGGAAAACGATTTCTCCCGGCCCGTGTGCGAGAGCAGCGGCAGGTTCAGCTCGGCCAGCTTCTGGTAAAATGGAATCAGCTTCGAGTCGGCGGGACCAATGTCCATCACCGGCGGAATCCACTTTACCAGCACCGCGCCGTGCGCCTTGGCCCATTCCAGCCGCGCCAGCGCATCCGTGCGATACGGATTGACCGAGGCGCCGAAGAGCAGGTTGGGGTGCCGCACGCACTGGGCCGCCACGAATTCATTCGGCACATAAACCTCCGTGCGATTGGTATCCAGTTGGCCGTCCGCGTCCACCACGCCATCCAGCGCCAGCACCACCGCCTGTTTGACGAATTGGCTCTGTGCGAGGGACGCGGAAATTTTATCGGCGATGAGCGCGTCGCCTTGTTCCAGCACTTCCTTTTTCGTCACGCCGAACGCGCGGAGATAAATCTTGAAGCGCCAGTTGTCCCGCAGCTTCGGCGAAACAAAACAGCCGCTCCCGCCCGCGCCGAGGCCGGCAATATGGCAATGCAGGTCCACGATGCCGGCGGGAATCGGCTCCACCGGGCGGAACGGCCGCGCCGGCAACAGCGCCCAAAGGCCGAGGCCGGGGAGCGCGACGATGAGCAGGATTTTGCGGCGGCGGGCGGGAATGGAAAATTTCTTCATGGGGCGAGTTTACGCCCAGTCCTCTGGCGGGCGTATATTGATAAAATGGCGGGCGGCATCGAAAAAACTGTTGGCGCGGCATGGCGATCCTGCGTTGGCCGGGGTTTCCCCGCCCGCCTACCTTCCCATGAACCAAATAGGCCACAAACCAATTTGCCCAGACGAGCTTCTTGAGCCATGTGGGCTTGTTTGAAATGCGTGAGCCGATTGAATCTTTGAAAATAGCCCAGCCATTCATGACTGGGTAAAGCGTCACCACAAAATGACGAGTCCCGCATGGGACGAAAGCAAGCGCTGCCGTCCCGGACGGGACTTGGAAGGATTACGGGCCACGAATCCCAGCCATGAATGGCTGGGCTATTTTCAGCCGCGGCGAAAATGCGGTGGACAGGGTTTCCCCGCCCGAATACCGTGGCGGATGTGAACCGGACCGGCGAACAAACCATTTGGCCGGATTTGATGTTGTGCCAGATTACACGCTTATGAAGTCAGGAACATATTTTTGGACGCAAGTTCCGCACTGGCTATTGTTTTCCGTCGTTCCGAGAGTTATTGCGTTTTTTCGCAGACATTGGTCTGTTGGCGAGGCATTCTTTTTGGCAGTAGCCGTTGGTTTGATTTCACCAGTTTTCAACAAACATTTTTTTGGGTGGCTGCCGTGGCGGGTGGTGCCATTTGTCTTCTTTCCTTTTCTCGCAGGGCTTGTGGCGTTGCTTTACTGGCGGGTCGAGAGAGATTGTTTCCGCTCCGATTTGCGGGCGATGCTAGGAACATCAGGCGCTGGATTTCTTTGGGTCATTGGCGCTATTGGTTCGGCATGGTGCTTTCACCATCACGTCTGCATGGGTGGCCACATGCAACATCCGCCGTATCCTTCATGGGACTACGCACTGGATGTTGGTTGGGTTCTTGCCGTGGGGTTGGCTGCTGTTTGGATGCGGTTGATTCGAACGTCGCTATGCATCCTATTCGCCACGCTGGCCGGATACTTGGTTTCATACAGATTTCTTTTTGGAAGTCTGGGAGGAATGTATGGGTGGGAAGGGTGCGCGTTGCCGTTATGACCGCACGGCGTAATAGCGTTTTTCATTCTGCTTTGTTTCTTCGTTCCTTCGTTGTTAATTTATCCCCATGAATCGCACTGAATCCGACCGGCTGTTTGCCGAGGCGTTGAAATATATTCCCGGCGGCGTTAATTCGCCGGTGCGCGCCTTTCGCGCGGTGGGCGGCAACCCCTTCTTCGTCAACCGGGCCAGCGGTTCCAAGGTCTGGGACGTGGATGGCAATGAGTTGATTGATTATGTCCTCACATGGGGTCCGGCCATCCTCGGCCACGCGCATCCCAAAATTATTGCCGCCGTCAAGGCCGCCGCCGAGTTGGGCACGAGCTTCGGCATCCCCAATCCGCTGGAGGTCACGATGGCCAAGCTCATCTGCGAGCTGGTGCCGAGCGTGCAGAAGGTGCGCATGACGAGCAGCGGCACGGAGGCGTGCATGAGCGCCATCCGGCTGGCCCGCGGCTTCACCCGGCGCGACAAGATCATCAAGTTCGATGGCTGCTATCACGGCCATGCGGATTCGTTGCTGGTGCGCGCCGGCAGCGGGGCGTTGACGTTCGGGCAGCCGGACAGCGCGGGGGTGCCGGCGGCCTTCACGTCGCATACCATCGTGATGCCGTATAATGATTTTGAGGCGGTGACGGCGGTGTTCACGGCGAACAAGGATCAGATTGCCGGCATCATCGTGGAACCGGTGCCGGGCAACGCGGGTTTGTATCTGCCCAAGCCTGGGTATTTGGAATTTTTGCGCGAGATCACGGCGGCGCACGGCGCGCTGCTGATTTTTGACGAGGTGATGACGGGGTTCCGGCTGGCCAGGGGCGGCGCGCAGGAGCGGTTTCACATCACGCCGGACTTGAGCTGCTTCGGCAAGGTCATCGGCGGCGGGCTGCCGGTGGGCGCGTTCGGCGGGCGGGCGGAGATCATGGATTATCTCGCGCCGCTGGGCCCGGTGTATCAGGCCGGCACGTTGAGCGGCAATCCGCTGGCGATGGCGGCGGGGCTGGCGAATTTGCAGGAGCTTTGTAGCCGCGCTTGTGAAAGCGCGGAAAATCCGCGTTCTCACGAACGCGGCTACGACGTCTACGAACTTTTGGAAGCACGCGGCGCGCAACTGGCCGCCGGCATGAGAGACGCAGCCAAGTCGGCCGGCGTGCCGATGCAGTTTAATCAGTGCGGCTCGATGTTTTGCGGGTATTTCACGGATCAGCCGGTGCATAACGTGGCGGAGGCAATGCGCAGCGACCGGGAGAAGTTTAAGAAATTTTTCCATGGGATGCTGGCGGCGGGGGTGTATCTGGCTCCGTCGCAGTTCGAAGCCGGGTTCCTGTCCACCGCGCACACGGCGGCGGACATTGAAAAGACTGTGAGCGCCGCGGCCAAAGTGTTGCGCACCCTGTAACCTTCCCGGCTGGCCATCGTCTCAAATAGTATCCGCCGCAACCAAAACCAAGGCGGTTCACACTCGAAACCAAGTTATTATGAAACTGAACAAGACTCTCGCCCTCGCGGCGATCCTCTCCGGCAGCCTGTTTGCCGGCAGCCCGTTGCAAGCGCAGGATGCGGCCACGCCGCCGCCCGCCGACAAGCCGGCCGCCGGTGGCCCCGTCCAGCGTGGTCGCCCCACCATTGACCAGATTGCCAAGCAGCTCGAACTGACGGATGCCCAGAAGCCGAAAGTCCAAGCGGTGCTGGAAGAACAAACGAAGAAAATGCAGGAACTGCGTCAGGACACCAGCCTGTCCCAGGAAGATCGGCGCACGAAAATGAAGGAAATCCGCGATGCCGGGACCGCGAAGCTCAAGGAAATCCTGACGCCGGAACAACTGGCGAAATGGGAAAAAATGGGCCCCGGCCAGCGCCAGCGCCCGGGTGCCGGTGGCCCGCCCCCGGCGGCCGGTGATGCCAATGCGCCGAAATAAGGCGGATTGACGGTTTGATTCTGAAACCAGAGGGACGGCGTCAGCCGTCCCTTTTTTATTTATATTTTCCGCGGGCGGGGGGCAGGGGGAGGAATGCGCCCGTTGAGTTTTTGAAATTACCATTGAGCAAACCGCGGGGGCCGGCTACAGTGTTGCCGCTGCGCGCGTAGCTCAACTGGATAGAGCGTCGGTCTCCGAAGCCGAAGGTTATGGGTTCAACTCCCGTCGCGCGCACCATCTTAAACTTCTTCTTTCTGGTGTGAATCATTAATGGAATCAATTGTTCAAGGTGAATCCGCCTTTTCCACTCGGTTGAGGATTGCGTCTAAAAATGGATGGAATCACCATCAAAACCAGAACAGAAACCAGGACAACCGGCCTGAATTAGGGAAACGGGATTACAGGCCGTCTGGCTTGGGTTTTGGCGTTTTGGGTGGATTCAGACCTCTTTGGGGACGGAAAACACGCCCCTGGTCGTCTGGCGCAAGAAAATGGTCTTAACAAACTGGCTTTCCCCTTTGCCGGAATAAACGTGAAATCATCCACCCAAAAATGAACAGACAAACCACAAGCGACAACCAAAACAGCAGACTTACGCGGTTGTGAGGCGTCGGTGAAACAGGCCACGCTTTCGCATGGTGGAGTATTTCTTTTTGGCCTTTCAAAGCTAGGCTGTGATAGCCGCCTACTGCGATTGCAATTACATTTGTCAGACCATTGGGCATCACGGTCGTTCCGCCCCAACCGCGCCCCCAAGCGACCACGGTTCCATCAGATTTAAGAGCGAGACGGTGTTGTTCTCCCGCTCCGATTGCGATGACGTTGGCTAAATCCTTTGGAGGTGCAACCGAGCTTCCATTCACATCCGCCCCCCAGCCTACAGCCCGACCATCAGATTTTAACGCCAAACAGTATTGGCCTCCTGCCGTTATCTCAACGATATTGGTTGCGTCCGACGGCACATTCGTCAGCCAATTTGGGGCGTCACCCCAAATTCTCACCGTGCCATTCGACCTCATGGCTACGCTATACCCACCGCCAGCCGCAATTTTAACAATGTTCGACAGGTCGCTAGGCACAGAAACAATTTTGTCGTGGCTGGCGCCTTCCGCTCCCCAACATAAAATTTTCCCGTCTGATTTGAGCGCTAGACTGTGAGAACTTCCGCAAGCAATGGCGACGATATTAGTCGCGTCAGGCGGCACATCAGTTTCGCCGTCACCATTATAGCCCCATGCCGCAACTGTTCCGTCTGCGCGCAGGGCGAGGCTATGCCATACACCGGCAGCGATGGCTGTTACATTTGACAAACCTTCTGGTGTCGCGACGTTAAATATGCCATTCCCTTGAAGACAAGCCCCCCACGTAGTGACTGTTCCATCATTTTTTAATGCCATGTTATGGCGCAATCCCGCCACAATGGCGACGATGTTCGTGAGACCGGCGGGAACAGAAACTTCTCCAAACCCTGCATTTTGGCCCCACGCGACAATTTGATTATCGGCTTTGGCCAAAAAATCTCCACTCAACAAAATGGTTCCAATGAGGAACGCCTGAAATATCTTTTGACGGCAAGTGAAGTTCACTCGCCCATCATATTTGCCAGGGCCGATTTGGAAAACTTCATTTTTGAGTGGCAATGCACCCGTTTCACAGCAAAATCAATTGCGGATGAAAAGATTTTCGTTTGTAGTGAGTCTCGGCTTGGGATTGCTGATAGCTCCTCACCTTCTACCTGCCCAGACCAATATGGAATGCGCCGGTTTCTACGGTGATGCTTCCAAACATGTCTGCGATGTGGTCGTGGCTGGACATTATCTTTTTGCCGCCAACGGCAGTGATGGGCTCCGCATATTTGACATTACAAATCCGACCAATCTCGTCTCCGTCGGACACACCAATAATTCTGAAAATGGAGGCGGCGCGATGGGCGTTGCTAATTGTGGTGATTATGCCTATGTCGCCAACAGTAATGATGGGATGAGGATTTACGATGTCTCCGATCCAACCCGACCTGTGTGCGTTGGGCACGCACCTGAAATCGCGATGGCCGCTTCTTTTGGAATTGCGGTTTCCGGCACTGCAAAAATTCCAAGTGATAAGCTTTTTGGAAAACGTAAAACGGGAGCGCAATATGCGTTTCTAGCCAACTACAATGACGGTTTACGAATCTACGATGTTTCCAATCCGGCCAAACCTAAACGTGTTGCCCATTTGAACGACGGCGGCACAGCGCTCAATGCAACGGTCTCCGAAAACTATGTTTATTTGGCTAATGATTACGACGGGCTACGGATATATGACATTTCCAATCCAGCCAATCCAACCAAAGTCGGCCATTTAAAAGATACAGGTTATCCGCGGGGGGTGGTCGTCGCTGGAAAATATGCCTATGTCGCAAACAATTTTTACGGCTTCAGTATATTCGATGTTTCTAACCCAACAAAACCCGCCGGCATCGGCCACATTAACAATAGTTCCCCACGCGAAACTTTTGCCGAGGCTCATTCACAAATCAAAGGTAAAAATCCTCATATTGACGGCTCCGCATACGGGGTGGCAGTTTCTGGCCATCATGCATATATCGCAAATTTCCAAGATGGGGTGTGGGCCTATGATATTTCATGCCCCACCAATCCCATCTCCGTTGGACACACCAGCACAAATTACGGCGGATTCTCCAAACGGCTCACGGTTTCGGGTGGATACGCTTACGTTGCCAATCAGGATGACGGGATTCGCGTTTACAAAAGTTTTGACGACAATCTACCTTCGCCGCGCCGCAATTGGATTTATTTCTTAGCGGTGCCTCTTGCGTTGATGTTTATTATCATCACCTGCTGGCGCAGACGGATAGGACCACAAATTATCAGCGAATGATGACCGTCTGGCTTGGGTTTTGGCGTTTGGGTGGATTCAGACCTCTTTGGAGACGGAAAACAAGCCCCTGACCGTCTTGGCGCAAGAATCCACCCCCTTTCCGGTGAACAGTTAAACCGTCTTGGACGGGTCACTCGCCCATCATTGGATTTTGAGCGGGATGAGCGTAATCGTCACGCCAGAGTCCTTCTTGACAGAGCAACCGTAGTGACTTCGTAAGTGAGAGACGTATTCTGCTCCGACGTTTATGATGCGGGTTGCCGTTGCAATGGTTTTTAGTTTTGCTCCAAGCCGCGGTGGGTGGCTTCCGAGATTTGCCAGTTGGTCATGTGCGGCGTCTTTCTTTTACAAAACCGCTCAAAATCTGCGACATCCGCGAAATCTGTGGATACAACTGCGGTTTGGGTTTAGTCCGCCGCCGTCAGGATCATGTCGCGGGTGAAATACAAGATCCGGCCGCAGTTCGGGCAGGTGATGATTTCCGACTGGGCCCGGCAGCTGGTCACGACTTGCGGCGGCAGTTTCATGTGGCACCCGCCGCAGGCGCTGTGTTCCACGCTCACCACCACGTTTTCGCCCTTGCTCTTGAAGATGCGTTCATAGCGGTTGCGCGTGGGTTCGTCCACCACCGCCGCCAGTTGGCTGCGGCTGCTGGTCAGCTCGGCGAGGTCCCGCTTGAAATTCTCCTCGCGCTCGTTCAGCCGGCCAATCTGGTCGTCCACGAGTTTTTTGGCGGCGGCGGCTTCGGTGGTGGCGCGGGCCACTTCCTTTTGCACGGCTTCGGCCCGTTCCATCAAAACGATTTGCGCGTCCTCGATCTTGAAAATCACTTCTTTGGCCATTTCGATTTCGTGCGTGAGCGCCTTGTATTCCTCGTTCTTGCGCGTGAGCAACTGCTGGTTCAGGTATTTTTCGATCTGGGCCTTCTTGGCCTCGATTTCCAGGTCGTGTTGTTTGCGCTCGGTCTCGATCTGCTTTCCGCGGAGTTTCGCGGCGTCGAGCGAGCCTTGGGTGCTGGCGGCCTTGGCTTTGAGCGATTCGCGTTCGGGGCTGATGTGGGCGAGTTCCTGGGTGACGCGGAATAATTTCCGGTCGCGGTCCTGCAAAATAAGCAGCTGCTCGATGATTTCCTGCATTGTGCGGATAAAACTACCGGTCGTTTGATTTCAAGTCAATGAAAGGTGAAGGGAAGCGGTCTTCCGGCGCCGGTTTTCCGTGGAAACAAAACTTGAAACTTGAAACTCGAAACTCGAAACTGCCGGCATGCGTTTTATCGGCAACGTCATTGAAAAATTGCAGCGGCATCCCAAGCGGGTGGTGTTTCCGGAAGGAACGGATCCCCGGATCTTGCAGGCGGCCCGGCAGTTTTACGCCTTGCGGCTGGGGGTGCCCATTCTGCTGGGCGATCGGGCCGAGGTGGACGAAATTGCCGAGGGTTTGAAAATCTCGCTCGAGGGCCTGCGCATCATCAATCCGGCCACCAGCGAGGATACGGAGAATTTCGCCCAGCGCCTTTACCGGCTGCGCCGGGAAAAAGGGCTCCAGCCGGCCGAGGCGCGGGAAGCGCTGCTGCAGCCCAATTTTTATGGCGCCATGATGCTGGCCATGCATCAGGCGGACGGGATGGTTTCCGGCGCGGCGCATATCACCGGCAGCGTGTTGCGGCCGTTGTTCCAGATCATCAAGCCGGCGCCGGACATCGGCGCGGTTTCCGGTTGCACCGTCCTGGAAGTGGAGGATACGCGCATCGGTCAGGACGGCGTGCTGTTCATGGGCGATTGCGGGGTGATTCCCGACCCGACCGTGGATCAGGTGACGGACATCGCCGTCTCCATTGCCCGGCTGGCCCGGCACATGCTGGGCGTGCGGCCGCGCGTGGCGATGCTTTCGTTCTCCACCAAAGGCAGCGGCGGCGCGCATCCCTCCATTGGCAAAATGCAGGCGGCCACCGCCCAGGCGCGGCGCAAGGCGGCGCTGCTGAATATTGAGGCGGATTTTGACGGCGAACTCCAGGTGGATGCCGCCTTGGTGCCGGAAATCGCCCAGCGCAAACTGCACGAGAGCCAGGTGGCCGGCCGCGCCAGCGTGTTGATTTTTCCCGATATGAATGCCGGCAACATCGCCAGCAAAATGGTGGCGCTCGTGGGCCGGGCCAATTCCTATGGCCAGCTGCTGCTCGGCTTCAACCGCCCGGCCGCCGACGTTTCCCGCGGTTCCAGCGCGCACGACATTCTCGGCGTCGCGGCCATCATCGGCGTGCAAGCCACCGATTATCAGAAGCTGTATCCCGGCGCGGACGCCCAACTGCCGGGCGACTAGAAAAATTTATGCTCCCCCTCGCCTCCTTCCTCAAATCCCTTCCCACCTACCAGCCGGGCCGCCCGATTGAAGAAGTCGCCCGTGAACTCGGCCTGCCCGCCGCTTCCATCATCAAGGTCGCGTCCAACGAAAACCCTTTCGGGCCGTCGCCGCTTGCCTTGGCGGCGTTGCAAAAAGCCCTGCCCGGCGTGAACCTTTACCCCGATGGCAATGCGTTTTACCTCAAGCAAAAACTTGCCGCCAAGCTCGGCGTCGAGACCGCGCACCTCGTTCTCGGGAACGGCTCCAACGAGATCATCGAATTCATCGGCCACGCGCTGCTCGGGCCGGGCACGGATATCGTCGTGTCCCAATACTGTTTCGCGATTTATCCCATCGTCGCGAAAATGTTCGGCGCGGATGTCGTCACCGTGCCCGCCAAAGCCTACGGCCACGATCTGCCCGCCCTGCTCCGGGCCATCACGCCGCGCACGCGGATCGTCTTTGTGGCGAATCCCAACAACCCCACAGGCACGCTCGCGGCGCGGGCGGACCTCATCCGGTTCGTCAACGAGGTGCCCGATCACGTCCTGCTGGCGATGGACGAGGCGTATCTAGAATTCTTGTCGGATCCGGTGGATTTGATTCCGCTCCTTCGCCTCGGCGCGCGGAAAAATCTGATCCTGCTGCGGACGTTCTCCAAGATTTACGGCCTGGCCGGCCTGCGGATCGGCTACGGCATCGCCGCGCCGGAGCTGGCTTCCGCCCTCGAAAAAATCCGCCAGCCCTTCAACGCCAACCTGCTGGCCCAGACCGCCGCGCTCGCCGCGCTGGATGACGACGCGCACGTCCGCAGGACCCGGCAGAATAATTTTGCTGGGCTGGAATTTTTCGCTCAGGCGTTCCGCCAGCTGAAGCTGGAATATGTTCCCTCCTTCGCCAATTTCATCCTCGTGCGCGTGGGCGACGGCGAGAAAGTGTTTGGCGCCATGCAGCGGCAGGGCGTCATCCCGCGGCCGATGGGCGGCTATCAATTGCCGGAGTGGATTCGCATTTCCGTCGGCACCCCGGCGGAAAATGCGCGGTGCCTGGCGGCCTTGACCGGTGCGCTGGCCGGCTCGGGAAAGTAGTCGTCCCCCAAACTTTTCGCCCGCCGCCCTTAAAGCAGGGGCCGGCATTTGCTCATTCGCGGATCTCGTGGTAAAGAGATACCGGGAATGATGCCGACCATGCCAACAAAAGCCCTTCGGGTTGGACGCCCGCGCTGTCCCGTCCCCGCCCGTCCGGCTTCCCTTGGGCGGGCCCGAAAAAAGTTATGTTGGGTGGCGCTGCTGGTTCTCAGCATTTTTATCTCCCCGGCTGCCAAAGCCGCCGGCGTGACCATTATCACTCACGGCTTCGGTGGGAATGTCGATGGCTGGATTTCGGGCCTGGCCAGTCGCCTCACCAATTATCCGGGGTTTCCGGGCACCAATTCCACCACCTACAAATTGACGCTGACCACCGACGGCACCAGTATTTTTTACCAGTGGTCGCGCGTCGCCGGAACCAGTCCCACCAATACGGATTCCGGGGAAATCATTGTCAAACTGGACTGGAGCCAGATGGCCGGCGGGGGCGCCGCGTATAATATCAGCACCTACAAAGTGGCGGCGGCAGCCAGCACGCTCCTTCTGCAGACCAACACGATTGCCGACTTGGGCGGCCACGCGCTGGTGGAGTTTCCCCTGCACCTGATCGGCCACAGTCGCGGCGGTTCGCTTATCAATGAAATCAGCCGGCTCCTAGGCACGAATGGGGTTTGGGTGGATCATTTGACCACGCTGGATCCGCATCCCTTAAACAATGATGGGAATTCTGAATTGTTCATGCCGACCGATGCCTCCGCCGCGAACACCTACGCCAATGTGCTCTACCACGATAATTATTGGCAGAATCTCGGGGTGTTTTTGGATCCCGATGGCGAGTGGGTCAATGGCGCCTACAATCGGCAGTTGCACACGCTTTCGGGGGGTTACGGCAATACCAGCTCGGTTTCGCCCAAACATTCGAATGTGCACCTCTGGTATCACGGCACGCTGGATTTTGCCGTTCCCACGAGTGATGGCGATCCCTCGAATCCTTCCCTCACCGGTACGGAGCGCTCAGCTTGGTGGACGGCCTATGAGGCTGCCGGGACGAACACGGGCTTTCTTTACAGCCTGATCGGTCACGGCAATCGCACCAATACGCTCCAGCCCGAAGGGGGCGGCTACCCGGCTCTTCGCGACGGCTACAATCAATATTGGGATTTGGGCGCCGGCAGTTCCACGCCGAATCGCACGGCCTTGCCCGTCAACAACGGCACCTGGCCGAACCTCCTCCGGTTCAACCTCAATGGGACCAATCCGGTGGTGCCGGGCAATTCGGTCGGCGCCACTTTGTATTATCAATACGGCGGCGCCTCCAATTTAACGGCCCAAATCTATTTCGACCGGGACTTCAATCCCTGCAATTCCAACAGCGTCGCCGTGCTGACCTTGTCGCCCCCCGCTTCGGGCACGGCGGCGGTGAACTATTATGCCAACCTGGGCTTGCCCACGACGAATATGGCGCCGGGCACCTACGCCGTTTATGCCCGCATCAGCGATGGCCAACACGTGCGCTATCTTTACACGCCCGAACTGCTGACCGTCGCTGCCAGTTCTCAGCCGCCGGTTTTAGGGGCGGCCAAATTGAGCAGCACCCAATTCCGCCTTGGCGTGAATGGCGTTTCCGGGCAAACGATCGTGCTGCAAACTTCGGCGGACTTGCAGACCTGGCTGCCGCTGGCCACGAATACGTTGACCGCGAGTAGTTGGCTCTACACCAATCCGGTGCCGATCAGCTCCGGCCGCCAATTTTATCGCGCTTGGCTGGTGCCCTGACCTGGTTACGCGGCTGGAAAAACCGCCGGGCGGACCATCCGCCCTTCCAGACGCTGGCGCGCTGGCCTCGGAACCGCGCGCCGCGTCCTGACGGGCGCCCGCCCTCTGGCGCTTTGGCCGGGCGCCCGTTTCTCCTTCTCCCTGGGGAGCAGGCTCGGGATGAGGGCGGACGTGGAACCATTCCGTCTGGGAAACGGTTTGCGGCGCGCCTCCTTACCGCCAACCTGACCGTTTTGGAAACGGCGTTGGCCCGGCAGGATTTTGTGGAATTAAGCGCCACCGCAACCCGCTTCATGCGTGAGTTGGCCGCCGGCCTCTCTTGGATTAGGCGGGGGTGAAATTAGTTGTTGAATCGCGGCCAAAACCGGTTAGTTATTCCTCGCTGAAATGAAACCAACCGATCTGCGGGGCATCCTGCAATACATTCCGCAATTCCGCGAGCGGACCTTTGTCCTCGCGCTGGATGGCGCCATCGTCACGGACGAAAACTTCGCCACCCTCCTGCTGGACGTGGCCGTGCTGCGGTCCTTGAACATCCGCGTGGTGCTCGTCCACGGCGCCTCGGCCCAGATCCGGGCGCTCGCGGAAAAGCACGGGCTCAAGCCGTCCAATTGCGACGGGACCGGCATCACCGACGCGCCGACGTTGCAGCTCGCCATGGACGCAGCCAACCGGCTCACCCACGAGATTCTCGAAGGCCTGTCCGCCAACGACCTCCGCGCCGTCTGCCCCAACGCCATCATCGCGCATCCGCTCGGCATTCTTCAGGGCGTGGACCATCTCTTCACCGGCAAGGTGGAGCGGGTGGATGTGGAGTTGCTTCAGACGCTGCTCGCGCAGGGCATCGTGCCCATCATCCCGCCGCTCGGGTTCGACGGCGATGGCAAGACGTATCGGGTGAACTCCGACAGCGTGGCCGTGGCCGTGGCCGAGGCGCTCAAGGCGGTCAAGCTCATGTTCATCAGCCCGCAGGACGGCATTCTGGTGCAGGGCCGGCTCATCCGGCAGATGCTCCTGGCGGATTTTGAATCCGTGCTGGCGCTGCAAAAAAACGACATCACGCCCGAGCAGCAATCCAAGGCACTGCACACCGTGGCCGCCTGCAAGGCCGGCATTCCGCGGGTGCACGTCATCAACGGGCGGGTGGATGAGGGCCTGCTGGCGGAGGTGTTTTCCAACGACGGCATCGGCACGCTCATTTACGCCAACGAATATCAGCAGATCCGGCGGGCCCTGAAAAAGGACGTGCGGGCGATCCAGTTGCTGACCAAGGCGGCCGTCGAGTCTGAGGAGCTGGTTAAGCGGACGCGGCCGATGATCGAAAAGAATCTCGGCGACTATTTCATTTTTGAAATTGATAAAAACCCGGTCGCCTGCGTGGCGCTGCACGTGTATCCCGAACAGAAGCAAGGCGAGCTCGCCTGCCTCTACGTCAACCCGGCCCATGAAAACCACGGCATCGGCAAGAAGCTGATCCAGTTTGTGGAAAACAAGGCGCGTGAAATGGGCCTGAGCGAATTGCTGACGCTTTCGACGCAGGCGTTCACCTATTTCCAGTCCAAGGGCGGCTTCAGCGAAGGCACGCCGGACGATCTGCCTCCCGGCCGTCGCGAGAAATACGACGCCAGCGGCCGCAACTCCAAAGTGCTGGTGAAAAAACTGACCAAGCCCTGACTCCATGCGCCGCAGCGTTCTCATGGCGATCATGAGCGCGGGCGTCTGGCTGGCTCCCGGATGTGCGGGACCGCATTGTATGAACCTTGATTCTCCATTGCCGGAAGCGTGTCGGGCCACCTGTGAACGCCTGCAGGTGGCGCCCACGGAATTCCTATTGGTCGTGAGGGTTTCTCGGCAGACGGTCACTTTGTTTCAGCACGGCCAGTCGGTGAAAGCCTTTCCCTGTTCCACCTCGCGCTTTGGCATCGGGCAGATCGCGGGCTCCAATAGCACGCCGCTGGGCCTGCACCGCATCGCGGAAAAAATCGGCGGCGGCGAGCCGCCCGGCACCGTGTTCCAATCGCGCCAGGTGATCGGCCACACCTCGCAGCCGGAGCATGCGGCGGCCAAGATCACCACGCGCATTCTATGGCTGGAAGGGCTGGAGCCGGGCTTCAACCGCGACGGCCCGGTGGATTCCCATCGCCGCTATATTTATATTCACGGCACCGCCACTCAGGAATCCATCGGCGAACCGGCGTCGCATGGGTGCATTCATCTGGCGGACGCAGACCTGGTTTGGCTGTTTGATCGGCTGCCCGCCGGCACGCTGGTCTGGATTTCATCCGAATGAGCGGGGAAAAGCCCGTCGGAATGTCCCATTCAAACGGGTTCTGGACTTTTTGGGGACACCCGCGTCTCCCATCCCAGGGTTTGGGGCCTAAATTTAGGCTGGCATTTTTACGGCTAATCGGGGAGAACAATACCGGCAAGGTTCAAAATGTATCAACCGCTGGAATAACCATGAAAAGAATATTTGTTTTGATGGCTTTGGTGCTGGGGAACCAGCTGCCGGCCCAGGATCAGCAACAACTGGTGTTTGGCGCCACCGCGAATCTTCCCGGAGCCGCACTCGTCTTTGAAACCGCCGGCAATTACCTTGCTGCCAGCGGTTATTGTTTCTCCACCGTTTCCGGGGCGTGTTTCGATTACACCGTGGGTGCGGATCGAAATTCCTATTCGTATCCCTACGTCGGCTACTATTATAACGCCGTTCAGGTTTTCAACGCCCTTCCCGCCACCAGCGACAACGGCGGCCCGGCTGACGGGGCGGCGGCGCTGGGCACGGTAATTCAATTAAAATTACTGAACATCACCGGTCCGGCGGGCGCCCGTTTTGCCTTTTGGGAAGGGAACGAGGACGGTTCCTTCGGCACCAATCTGACTTGGAGCGTGCCGGTTCCGTTCAGCGGTGACACCAACCTGATCCAGATCACCCAAGCCTCCAACACGCCCACCAATGATCCTTATGGCTTGATCCAGAACCGGGTTTTTGGTTTTACGAAGCCCGGCCTTTACCAGCTGACGTGGCAATTGGTGGACACCTCCACCAATGGTCCAGAGGGGGGGCCGCAATGCCTGCCTTCCGAGCCGTTTGAGCTTAATTATCAAGCGGACTGCACCCTTGCCGGGGTCACCCAGCAAAGCGATGGCACGCAGCTCACGTTTGTTGCCCCCAGTGGTTTCCTTCAGGCGGACGGCTATTATTTCATGCAATACAACCTTGAGCAATCCGCCTCGCTGGGCGCGGATGCCAATTGGTCCGCCGTGCTTGATTCGGAAGGTAATAGCCTCACTATTCTTGGGGATGATCATTGGCATACCAACCTCGTGGCCCCGGCGGGCCCGGTCCAATTTTTCCGCCTGTATGGGTCTTCACCGATCGTCCTTCCCTAACTTTCCCGGCCCGACCGCAAACCAGCGTGACCACTGCTTATCATTTCATAAACTGCTGGTGTGTCGGTTTGCTGGTCAAAATAATTGTCATCTCCGTGCTGGAGGTCATGGGCCGGCGCACACTGGGCCGTGCTCCAGTCGGTCGCTTGGACGACGATGCTGGTAAACAATTTGCGCCCGGATTCCTTTGCCGAAACCGTTTCTAACCGGTCCCCGGTGCCGCCGCCCCGCCGTTTCTTCGCCTGATCCAACCGCGGTTTTTACCGCACCGGGCGGGTCTGGCATTTCCTCCGCTGTCCTGACGCATGTTCCGATGCCGGGCACCATGGTCATTCCAGTCGTTTCGCATCATGCTGCCGCCCGCCCGCTTCATGTGATGATGACCAACCCCGTGCCGCTCCTCGTGGACACCACAACCTATTCATCGTCGTCGCTCGACTTGTGATACCCTTTGCTGGCACAGTGAAAAATGGATTTTCTGACAACCATCCAGCCAAATTCAAAAACCAAAATGAAGAAACAAATTATTCAACTCAACCTATTGGCGGTCGTTTTGGCCCCAGGCGCGGTCCAGGCCTGCGCCTGCGGCTGTGGCATCTTTGACGTGGCCACCAGTTCGCTGATGCCGGAACGCGAGGGCGGCACCGCGTTTCTGAACTATGATTTCCAAAATCAGAACGAAAACTGGAGCGGCACCTCGTCCGCGCCCGGCGCGGACAATAATGACCAGAAAATTGAGACGCACACCGTCACCCTCGGCCTGCAATATATGTTCAATCGCAGTTGGGGCGCGAAGATTGAGCTGCCGCTGGTCAACCGCACGTTCGATTCGGCTGAAAATGCCGGTTCGCTAAACTGGACCGGCGTGGGCGACCTCCGGCTGCGCGGCATTTACACCGGCTTTTCGGACGATTGGTCCAGCGGTCTGACCTTCGGCGTGAAGCTGCCCACGGCCAGCCACTCGCACACCGAGGCGCTGGGCGACCTTGACCGGGACACGCAGATCGGCTCCGGCAGCACGGATCTGCTGTTTGGTGGATTTCACCGCGCCAGCCTCGCCGGCAGCCTGCGGTGGAATTGGTTCGCGCAGGCGCAAATGGCTTTGCCCGTGGCCCAGCAGGGCGATTTCCGGCCCGGAATGGAAGCCGATGCCGCGACGGGCATTTACTACGACGGCCTGTCGCTCGGCCGCGTGGCAATTTCGCCCGTCGCGCAGGTGATCAGCGTCTGGCGGGGGCGCGACAATGGCGCTGCCGCCGCGCCTGCCGACTCCGGATACCAGCGCGTGCTGCTCGCGCCGGGAATTGAATTTAATCTCCGGCCAGTGAGCATTTACGCGGACGTGGAAATCCCGGTCTATCAAAACGTCGCCGGCAATCAATTGGTCGCTCCGGTGTTGTTCAAGTTGAGCGCCAGCTATACCTTTTGACGATGCCAACGGAACCGGATCAACGGATTGCGCTCCGCCCGCGTCGGGAGGAACGACTGTTTCTCATCAGCATCATGGTGCTGGCCTTGCTGGCCGGCTTGGGTGGCTGGTTCGTGGCCACCCATTTTTCCTCTCCCTCCCATCTCTCCGGCCAGCCGCTGGAAAAGGAGCGCTGGCTTGTTGATTTTGCTTTGACTGGGGCCAGCGGGCGCCCGGTGACGCGGGCGGAACTGGCCGGGAAAATTCTCGTGGTCAGCTTTCTCTTTACCAGTTGTTCCCTGACGTGCCCGGAAGTCACCCGGCACATGGCGGAAATCCAGCGGTTGACCGCCACCCATGCCGACGTGCGGCTGCTGTCGCTCACCGTGGATCCGCGCTCGGATACCCCGCCGGTGCTGGCCCAATGGGGCGCGCGCTTCGGGGCGGACACAAACCGCTGGTATTTTCTCACCGGCAGCAAAACCGTGCTCCATGGCCTCATCGCCCAAAGTTTTCTCGCGCCGGATGACGGCAACCCGTTTAACTCCATGCCCGGCCATTTCACGGGCACCGAGCGGATCGCCGTGGTGGACCGGCACGGGCGCACCCGGCGCTATTTCGATGGCCTGCGGGCCGAGACGCCGGCCGCCGTGGTGGCGGAAATCGCGCGGTTGCGCGCCGAACCTTGAATCTCATGCACCCTGTCCTCCTCCTCGCCCTCGCCCTGACCCTGCTGGCGGGCTGCCAGCCGGCATCGTCACCCGCGTCTGCTCCGGCGACCCGCCAGACTTATGCCGTGCGCGGCGTGGTGCAGGCCATTCCGGCCGACCGCCGCCACGCCACCATCAAGCATGAGCCGATTCCCGGCTACATGGCGGCCATGACCATGGATTTTTCCGTGCGCGATACCAATGTGCTGGCCGGCGTGGCGCCCGGCGATGAAATCACCTTTACCCTCGTGGTGACGGCGGATGACGACTGGATTGAGCACCTGCGGCGCGTCGCCCAAGCCACGGTGTCCGGGCCGCCCGGCTGGCACCTCGCCGAGCCCGAACTGTCGGTGGGCGACCTGCTGCCGGATGCCGAGTTCACCAGCGAGTCGGGGCGTTCCATCCGGTTCTCGGATTACCGCGGGCGGGCCGTGGCGTTCACTTTTTTCTTCACGAGCTGTCCGCTGCCGGAATATTGCCCGCGGATGAGCCAGAACTTTGCCGAAGCGCGCCGGCTCCTGTTGGCGGACACCAACGCGCCGGCGAACTGGCAGTTGCTGTCGCTTTCCTTCGATCCCGGCGTGGATCGCCCCGAAGTGCTGGCTCGTTATGCCGGCGTTTATCGGGGGTTGAATCCGGACCGTTGGTTGTTCGCCGCCGCATCCACCAATACGCTGGCTGGCCTCGCCCCGAAAGTGGATTTGAATGTCTGGCGGGAGAACGGCACGCTCTCGCATAATCTGCGCACCGTGGTGCTGGACGGGCAGGGGAGAATCTTCCAGCAATTCGACGGCAATGCGTGGCCGCCCGCGCAGCTGGCCGCGGCGATTCGCGCGGCGGCCAAGCTGGCAAAACCGTAGTTATAATCAGGCGCGATTGCTCATCCGGCTGGCGCGGATATCCTGTCCCTCCGTGGTTGAACCGCGGTTTAGGTTAATGGAAATACTCTGATGGGCTCGGCGGTGAAAATTATAAAAGCCGGGGCACCGCTGCGGTGCCCCGGCTTTTTGTTTTATCGGCAACGACTTAGGCCATCGCCCAGCCGGCGCGGTTCTCGCGTTTGATGAAGGGCGCCGCCTCGGGGCAGTTCGTGGCCCGCATGTTCGGCCCGTCCCATTCCAGCTTCTTGCCCACGCGCATGGCCACGCAGCCGAGCAGCATGATTTCCGTGAGCTGCGCGCCGATCTCGAAGCGCGAGTAGCAATCCTGCGGTTTGCCGGCCTTGATGGCGGCAATCCATTCCTGATGATGGCGCGAGTCGTTGTCGCCCTTGAACATATTACGCGGCACGCTCTGGCCGATCGTGGCCACGGCGGGATGTTTGCTGTAATGGACGAATTTTTTATCGCCGTCCTGTTTCACGAAAAACTGTTCGCCGTAATCGTCCGGGGAGAAGATCTGGCCCTTGTCGCCGATCATCAGGCAGGCGCTGGTGGGCACTTCCCCCTGCAGCGCCTCAATGTCGGTGAGCAATTCCTGCGGCGGTTTGTTGCTGTAATCGTGCCCAAATCGCTTGCCTTGATTGGGCTGGCCGCCGTCATACCAAGTGAACGTGGCGGGGGCCAGCGCCTGTTTGCCCAGGCTGCGCTCAGGGAATTGAAAACGGATTTTCGAGCCGGACGGATACGTTTCCTGGTTCATGGCCCCGATCACCGCCGCTTCAATTTCCGTCGGGTAACCGAGCTGGAGCGCACGGAACGGCATGTTGACCGTGTGGCACGCCATGTCGCCGAGCGCGCCGGTGCCGAAATCCAGCCAGCCGCGCCATTTGAACGGCGTATAAACATCTTTCTTATACGGCCGCACCGGGGCCGGGCCGAGCCAGATGTCCCAGTCGAGCGTTTCGGGCACAGGATCGGAACCGTCGGGGCGGCCCATGCCTTGCGGCCAGACCGGGCGGTTGCTCCAGACATGCACCTCGCGCACCTGGCCGATGATGCCGCCCTGAACGCATTCCACCGCGCGGCGCAGCCCGTCGGCCGCACTGCCCTGATTGCCCATTTGGGTGACCACGCCGGATTCCTTGGCGAGGTTGCGCAGGTAGCGCGCCTCGTAAATGGTCTGCACCAGCGGCTTTTGGCAATAGACGTGTTTGCCCGTCCGCATGGCGGCGGCGGCGGCGATGGCATGAAAATGATCCGGCGTGGAAATGGTGACCGCGTCAATCCCCTTGCCGAGTTCGTCGAGCAGCTTGCGGTAATCGCGATAGAATTTGGCGCCGGGATACTTGGCGATTTGGTCGGCGGCGCGGGCGGCATCCACGTCGCACAAGCCCACGATGTTTTCGCCGGCGCAGTGCTCCGTGTCGGTGCCGCCTTTGCCGGTGATGCCGATGCACGCAATGTTCAGCTTGCTGTTGAGGTTCTGGCCGCGCAGCAGCGTCGGGACGCCGAAGAAGGCGGCCCCGGCGGCCAGCGTGGAGGCCTTGAGGAAGTCGCGACGGTTCCAGCGTAGCGAGGTGCGAGAAGTGGGTGCTTTCATGGGGGAAATTAAGGGTTAAATTACCGGAGAGTTAAAGAAAAAACGGTGGGCGGATAAAGATTTTTTGCGCGTTGTCGCCGCCTTTGCGGGGCCAGAGTGCCAAAAGATGGGCCAGAGTGCCGGTTCATGAACGTCGAGACGGAATAAGGGGTTCAAGGGTTACTTGCAAATTCATTTCAGTGTGGAATAATTCGCCGTCACCAAAAAATATTTTATATCATGAAACATTCGATACTTCCTTTTCTCACCTTGGCGGGCGGGCTTTGGCTGGCTGGCGCAACCCTGACCTCGGCCACGCCCATTCCCGAGGCCTGCCAGACCGGCGGCGTGGCCATTGGCTGCCAGGCTTGGACCTTCAATAATTATTCCGTGCTGGAGGCCATTGATAAAACCGCCGATGCCGGCGGCAAGGTTATCGAATTTTTCCCCGGCCAGAAGCTGAGTCCGGAACAGCCGGATGTGAAATTTGATCACAACGCCTCGGCGGAAACCGTTGCCGCCGTCCAGGCGCGGTTGGAAAAGCGCGGGGTGCGGGCCGTGAACTACGGCGTGGTGGGCATTCCCAAAAACGAGGCGGAAGCGCGGAAGGTTTTTGAATTGGCCAAGAAACTCGGCCTGTATGCCATTACCACCGAATCGGTGGATGCCTTGGACACGATTGAAAAGCTGGTCAAGGAATACGACATCCGCGTCGGCTTCCACAATCATCCCCGCCAAGCGAACAATCCCAACTACCAGGTCTGGGATCCGAACTACATCCTGAGCATTGTCAAAGATCGCGATGCGCGGATTGGCTCGGCGGCGGATACCGGCCACTGGATTCGCTCGGGACTGGTTCCGGTGGACTGCTTGAAAATTCTGGAAGGCCACCTCGTCAGCATCCACCTGAAGGATCTCAACGAGAAATCCGGCAACGCCCATGACGTGCCGTATGGCACCGGGATCGCCGACGTGCCCGCCATGCTCAAGGAATTGAAGCGGCAGAAGTTTGCGGGCAACATCTCCATCGAATACGAATACAACTGGAAAAACAACGTCACCGATGTGGCGCAATGCATCGGCTTCGTGCGCGGGTTCGGCGCAAAATAAATAATTTCGGGATCACATCGCTGGCGGCACGGGGCGCAAGCCCAGGTGCCGCCAGTTTTCTTTTTCCTGGAGGAACATCAGCCAGCCGGGCTCGTTCGCCAGCACGTCGCTGATTTCCGCTTCCGTCAATATCATCCCCGCCGTCGAGAGCGCGTCCGACTCGGCGGCGGTGTCCGCCAAAGCCCAGACGCGATTTCGCCGGGCGGTGGGGATGCCGGTGCGCGTGTCAATGATGTGCTTTCCTTTAACCGCCAGACCAGACCCGCTCAGCGAGCCGTTTTTCAGCCAGTAGCGGTGCGGCGAATGATCGTCGCCCAGCCCGCAGGACCAGCCCGCCGTCCTCGCCGGCGCTTCGCCCGCGAGCACGCTGCTCCCGCCCGCCACGAGCAGAAAGGCCGGGCAATCCCACTCGCGCAAAATCTCTGCCATGCGGTCCAGGGCAAAGCCCTTGCCGATGGCGCCTAAATCCAGTTCCACCCGGCCGCTGTCGCAGCGCAGCGAAAATTCCTTTTCCAGCAGCGACCATAAGGGCCGCGTGGGCTGCGTTTGCAGGGCGGCGGCGGTGACGGAAAACGCGCCGCGCGTGGCGGCTTCCATCCGGCGGGCGACGCGGAGGCAGGCAAACACGGGTTCGCTCAGCCGCAGCTTTTCCTGTGGCCCCAGCTTGGCAATCTGGCTGATGTCGCTGTTGGCGCGGAAGCGGCTCAGGAGCGACTCCAGTTGGTCGGTCAGGGCAAAGGCCGCTTGCGCCGTCTGCGCGGCGTAGGGCTGGTCTTGGCCGGCAATGCGCACCTGAAACTGCGTGGCCATGGCCCGGTGATGGAAAACGTGGATCTCGCTCATGGCTGGGCGGGCGGGGGCGTCCAGAGGATGACTAAAACATTTGGGCGGACGCCGAAAAATTCCGGGCGATAATCTTTCAATCGTTGGGCCAGCGCTTCGGCCGGGTCCGTGGACGTGATAAAAAAATCCGCCGCGCCCGGTTCCTGGCCCGGCTGCCAGTAGCCCACCCGGGCAAATTTCCGCAAATACCACGGCAGCGGCCACGGATCAGCCGCCACGACGGCAATGGTCGGTTCGGCTAATTGTTTTTCCTTCACCAACTGCGTCAGGCGCAGGGGCAGGCGCGCGAGATCTTCGCCGGTGTGGGCGTAGGCCAGCGGGTTTTTTTCAGCCGCCGGATCATCAAACGCCAATGTCTTGGTCTGCTGGCCCGCCACGACGATCAAGGCCCCGATGGCAAGGCCGGCGATCCAGCGGCCCGTCGGGGTTTTGATCTGTTCCCAGATGGCGCCCGCGCCCAGGCCGCAGAGCAGGGCCAGCGGCAGCCAGAGATTCAGCGCCAGCCAGGGGGTCTTGTAGGGAACGGCCGAATAGATCAGCAAAATCAGCAGCCCATAAACCGTCAGTAACAATCCCGCCTTGCGCGCGCCCGTCACCGCGTCCGTAATGGCCGCGTAAATTCCGGCCAGCGCGACGATGGAAAAAATAAACAGCGGATCGAGCAGGGGGAAATAGTAGCCGAACGGCTTTTCGTGTCCTTCGCCCCCTGCCCGGGCCAGGAAGCGCGGGAGGGCGTGCCCCAGGTCGGCCAGCCCCTGCCAATTTTGGCCGAACCCGGTGAAGAGCAACAGGGTCGTCAACAGAAAGACCGCGCCCGCGATGAAGCTGATTTTTCCCATCGGCGCGCCGCGCGCGGGTTCCACCGGCGGGAGTTCCGGGCCGGCGGAGGCCGGCGGTTCCGTGGTTCGGCATCGCCAGCGGCCGCCGATGAGCCCGGTTGCGGCCAGCGCCCCGAAATGGAGAACCGCCGTTTCTTTGCAGCCCAGCATCAGGGCCGCGCAGAATCCGGCCAGGGCGGCCCAGCGGCCGGATTGGGTTTGGAGCGCCTGTGCCCCGGACAGAATCAGCCCGAAGGTGGCCGCGACAAACAGGGTTTCATGGATGAAATAACGGCTGTAATAGACGGGCAGGGGACCGACGACGAAGAGCAGGGCGGCGATCAGGCATGGCAGGAACCCAAACAGTTCCACCGCCGCGCCAAATAACAGAATTGTGGCGCTGCCGACGAGCGCCGGCGTGAGCCGGAGCTCGGTTTCGGTCAAGTCGGCCAGTTTTTTGGCCCCGCCGAGTTGGGCGATGGGTTTGGCGAGCAGATATAAAACCGGCCCGTGGCGGTCTTGCGGGTCGTAGTGATATGTTCCTCCCGCCAGCAGTTCGCCGAGGATGTCGGCATTGACGGCTTCGTCCGTGTGCATGGGCCGATCCGCCAGGTGCGGCAGGCGAACCGCCAGGGCGAGCAGGGCCAGGGCCAGGAAGATGGTCCAGCGCAGGAATGGTGATGTCCGGGGCGTTGTAATGGTGGTCTCGCTTTTGTTTTTAATAACACACCCGGCCAGGCTCGCGCCAGCTTTCCGGTGGTTGGGTTTTCGCCGTCATTCCCAGGCCGAGGAACAAAAACCCCCTGCTCCCGGTGAGGGGCAGGGGGTGAAATGCGGACTGGGGACTTAGGCGGCGGGTTTGCCGAAGACTTCCACTTCGATGTAGTGGTTCATCCTGGTGGTGGTGTTGCCCTTGCTGTAGAGCCGGATGTAGCGGGCTTTCACGCTGCCGGTATCAATCAGTTTGCCCTGATAGGTTTCAATGTAGGGCAGGTCTTTGCCCGCGCCGAGGCCGAGTTCGTTGTTGGCATCGGCATTGAAGATGGTGGTGACGTCCTTTTCAAACTTGGGGTCGTTGGCAACTTGCACTACGACGTCATAATAGGCCCGCTCTTGCGAGTGGTAATGCCAGACGAGCACGCCGCAGAGGTCCGATTCCTTGGCGAGGTCAATTTGCACCCACTGTTTGCCGGGGGGCAATTCGATCCAGGAACCTTCGTCGCCGGCCTTGTCGCCGTCGGTGAGGAGGTCCAGCGTGCCCATGATGGTGTCATCGCTGGCGGTGACGGTTTTGCCGGCGGCCAGGTTGGTGGTGCCCACAGGCACGAGGAAGGCGGGGCGGGCGCCTTTGAGGGTCGGCTCCAGGTTGGGAATCTTGATGGGCACCGGGGTGCCGACTTTGAGCGGCTTGGGGAGTTCAATCTTCAGCGGCACCTTGTCTTCGGCCAGCGCCACAGCGGTGGTGAGCAGGAGGGCCACGGTGAGTTTGGGGAGGAATGTATTCATAGGCGTGTCTGGGGGGTAAGACGGAAACGGTCAGGCTTTGGTTTCGGCGGCGGTGATTTCAATGGTTTTGCGGGCGGCAATGGCTTCGTTGGCCTTGTGAATGACGTATTCGCTGGCGAAGGCCTCGTCGGCGGGGCAGTTCAATTTTACTTTCTGGTCGCGAATGGCGTTAAAGAAATTCTCCAGGTGCGGCTGGTGAATCTTTTTGGCGAAGGACACCGGAATGTCATACTGGAGCAGGGGAGCGGTTTCCCGGACATCCACCTTGTCGGCCTCCGTGCTGGCGGCGGCCACGGCGCTGGCGCGGAGATAGTTCTTGGCCACGAGTTCATCCCAGGCCGGGGCGCGGTCTTCGCGGTAAAGCTTGGTGATGCTGGGGTTCTCGGACATCTTGATGGTGCCCTCGTCGCCCATGAACATCTCGGAATAGCCGCCGCCGGCGCTGGTGGTGGTGAGCACTTCGTAGAAGGCCCGCACGGTGCCGGTGGGCAGCGGGTATTCGTAAATGACCATGGCGTGGTCATACCATTCGTGGTTCTTGTAGTAATCCACGCCGCCGCTGGCCATCACCGAAGTGGGGGCCATGCCGAACCACCAGTTGAAAATATCAATCTGATGGGCGCCCAGATCGGACAGGGGCCCGCCGCCAAGCGCCTTGAACCAGCGCCAGTTGCGGAATTGATGCATGTCCTTGTAGCCGTATTTGGCGAGCATTTCCGCCGACAGGGCGAATTTCTTCGGCCAGCCGAAATCTTCGGACACGGCGCGGTTCCACTGCCCGTTGGCGGCGGTGAGCCGGCCGCAGATTTTGGCGTCATTCACCAGCCGGTTGAGTGCAAACATGTAGCGCGGGTTGCTGCGGCGCTGGTGGCCGATTTGCAGCAGCTTGCCGGTGGCCCGCATGGTTTGCACCATGGAGCGGGCGCCTTCGATGGTATTGCTCATCATCTTCTCGCAATACACATGGAGGCCGGCCTGGAGGCAGGCATTGGTGATGGGCGCGTGCCAGAAATCCGGCGTGGCGACGATCACGGCTTGCAGATCTTTTTCGTGCGCCAACAAATCCTCGTAGTTCTCGTAGCTCTTCACCTCGATGCCCTGGCTCTTGAGCCGGCGGACATTGCTGTCGCGGTTGTAATCCCAGATGTCCACGATGGCCACGAGGCGGATGCCCTCGATCACCAGCAGGGATTCGAGCAGCACCTGGCCTTCCGCGCCGCAGCCGATGAGGGCGATGTTGAGCTGGCTCAGGGTGCTCTTGGCGCCGGGGGCTTTGGGCTGGTTCGGACTGCAGGAGGCCAGCAGCAGGCCGGCGCCGGCCACGGCGGTGGTGCCGAGGAATTCGCGCCGGGTGAAATTGGGCTTTACCATTTTTTGAGCAGGGCAAGTTTGTTGTGTTTGGCCAGCATCAAGGCCAGCGTGATGAGCGCCAGGTGGACGCCCAGCCAGGAGATGCCGTCGTCTTGATGGATCAGAATCAGGCCGACGGTCAGCAGGATGTAGATCACGCCTTGCAGGAACAGGGAGAGCCGCGTGCCCAAGCCGAGCAACAGCATGAGGCCCGTCGCGAGGAGCGCGGGGCCGAGCAGCGCGTTAAACGCGGTCAGGGCAAAATGTGGCAGCAAGGCTTCGTTGGCGAACTTGCCTTTCAAGCCTGCCGGGATGCCCGAGTAATTCGCCATCGCATAATATTTTACCTTGAGTTCCACCAGCGCCCCGCTGGCGTCCGGCTGTCCCGTGGCCGGATCCAGCAGCTGTTGCTGCACCGTCTTGTAGGCGCCGAATTTTTCCAGGCCGGTGACCAGGGCGCGCATGCCGAGCCAGCCGCGCAGCAGCAGAAACGCCAGCGAATAGTCACAGTTGCAGCAGCCGGAACTGCCGTTGGAGTCCGTTTGTTTTTTGTCAGTCGCGTCGTTCATGGTTAATTAAAATCGGGGTCACGCCAGGTGCCACGGCGCCCGGTAGGGCCGGGTCAGCAGTTGACTGGCCTCGCTGTCGTTGTGGATTTTCTCAGATTTGGCGTCCCAATGCAACTTGCGACCCACCAGCATGGAGATTAGACCCAGATGGCCGGGAATCGTGGAATGATGCGCCGTTTCCACCGGCGTGATCGTGGGTTTCCGGGATTTGACGCAGTCGAGAAAATTCCGCTGATGGCCGGGAGATTCGTAAAGCTTCACTTTGCGGAGCGCCTCCGGCAGCGATTTGCCTTTTTTCAATTCCGGATTGGAACAGTCAAACCCGCCGCGATCCACCCAGACCCAGCCGTCCGTGCCGATCCACTTGGTGCCGCTGCGGATGTCGGGATAGCCGCCCGCGATGGTCATGATGATGTCGTGTGGATACTTCAGTTCAATCCGGTATTTGGTGGCGGTGTTCCACACGGCGTTGGCCGGCGGGAAATCGCCGTGCCCTTCGACTTCATCCGGGCCGGAACGGTCGCAGTCCATCCCCCAGTGCGCAATGTCGCAATGATGCCCGACCCAGTCGAGCAACTGGCCGCCGCCGGTGTTGAAGTTCCAGCGCCAGTTTTGATAAACGCGTTGTGCGATGTAGGGCTCCATCTTGGACGGGCCGATCCAGAAATTGTAGTCCAAGCCGGTCGGGGGTTCGCTGACGGCGAGGTTCCACGCCTCGGTGCCGGGGACGACGTCGGCGAGGCTGGTGATGCCCAGCGGCTTCAGTTTGGCCAGCAGTTCGGGGGTGGTGCTGGGAAAATCGTGATGTCCGGCGGGCAGGCCGACCTCGACGTGGGTGACCTCGCCGATCAATCCGTTGCGCACAATTTCCGCCGCCTTGCGGAAGAGCGCCTGCGAGCGCTGCCACGAACCGGTCTGCCAGATGACGTTATTTTTCTCCACGGCGCGGACGATGGCCTGCTGTTCCGCGATGGTTTTGGCCAGCGGTTTCTCGCCGTAGATGTCCAGTTTGTGGCGGGCGGCCTCGGTGGCGACGATTCCATGCCAGTGATCCGGCACGGCGATCATCACGGCGTCGAGGTCTTCGCGCTCAAACATCTCGCGGAAATCATGGTAAGCCTTGCAATCCCGGTTATTGTAGTGCTCGTTGACGGTGCTGACGGCTTTGGCCAGTCGGTTGGCATCTAAATCGCAGGCGGCGATTACCTGACAATCCGCTTCATTTAGGAAATTCCTTGTGTTGCCCGGCCCCTGCATGCCCCAGCCAATCACGCCCAAGGTGATGCGGTTGGCGGCCCGGGGACGGCGGGGGGCGCTCATGGTGCAACCCGGTAGGATGGCCGGCAGCACCAAGGCGGCCCCGGCGGCTTTTAAGAAATGCCGGCGGTTCAGCCAACCCAGCGGGCGTGCCGTGGAGGGTTGTTTTTGCATGGTTGCTTTGTTGTGGTTGTATTGGGCGTTGCAAACTGCCGCGCCCTGCGTGGCGCGCGGGCGGGTTGTTTTCTAGTGGGTTCAGATTGACTTTATCCCCGCAGGGTTACAATTTATTTTTTGAATCATATCATTATTATGTCACGTCCTGTCACCTTGTTTACCGGCCAGTGGGCCGATCTCCCGCTCGCCAAATTACTGCCGCTGGTCAAAAAAATGGGCTACGACGGCGTGGAACTGGCCTGCTGGGGCGATCATTTCGACGTGGCGCGCGCGCTGGCCGAAAAAGATTACTGCGCCAAGCAATGGGCGCTGCTCAAGAAAAATGGCCTCACTTGCCACGCGCTGTCCGCCCATCTCGTGGGCCAGGCGGTGTGCGATCTGATTGATGAGCGCCATCAGGCCATCTTGCCCGCCGCGGTCTGGGGCGATGGCCGGCCCGAAGGCGTCCGCCAGCGCGCGGCGGAACGGATGAAAGCCACCGCCGTGGCCGCCCGCAGATTCTTTGACGCAAAACCGTCGGGAAAAAATGGCGGCCGTCCGCCCGGCCCCGCCGTGGTTAATGGCTTTACCGGCTCCAGCATCTGGCACGCGCTTTACGCCTTTCCGCCCACGAGCCAGGAATTTCTCAATCGCGGTTACGCCGATTTTGCCAAGCGCTGGCTGCCCATTCTGGACGTCTTTGAACAGAACAACGTCAATTTTGCCCTCGAAGTGCATCCCACCGAAATCGCCTTCGATATCGCCTCGGCCCGCCGGGCACTGGCCGCGGTCAAAAACCATCCGCGCTTTGGCTTTAACTACGATCCGTCGCACCTCGGCTATCAGGGCGTGGATTACGTCCAATTCATCCGCGCCTTCGGCGCGCGCCTTTTCCATGCGCACCTGAAGGATGTGTGGTGGGGCCATGGCGACGGCACCGTGGGCGTGTTTGGCGGCCATGTGGATTTCACGGACGCCCGGCGCTTCTGGGATTTCCGCTCGCTCGGTCACGGCGACATCAAATTTGAGGAAATCATCGTGGCGCTGAACGACGTCGGGTATCGCGGCCCGCTCTCGGTGGAATGGGAGGATGGCCGCATGGATCGGATCCACGGCGCGACCGAGGCGTGCGCCTTCGTCCGCCACCTGGATTTCCCCGCGAATCAGGCGGCCTTTGACGCCGCCTTTTCCCAAAAATAAATCCTGAAAAGCATTTTTTGTTTTGGAAGAACCATCGCTGGGGTGGGGGAGGGCTTAGAGCGTGGACGCAGGGCGGTTGAGGGAAGTTGGGGAAAAACCAACTCATGCGGAGCGGGTAACGCACTCTCCCGAGGTTGAGGGGGAGGGCGGACAAAAAACTAATGGTCTGGAATATCCGAACCAATTGGGCGGCCCCGGTGGTGGGGCGGCGCCGCCGCTCCGCCGCATTTTTGCGGCCGGGCTTCGGCTCACATGTCGGTCAGATACAGCGCCCGGTTGCGCCGGAGGTAAATCACGCCGGAAGCCACCGTCAGCGCCACCGTCATCCATAGCATGATCTCGGCAAAGACCGGCACCCAGGCGCCAAAGACGGTTTGCAGGGCCGCGGGCCATTCGCCCCGGGCATCCACCACCAGCAGCGCGATGATGGCGACGATCTGCGAAATGGTCTTGTGTTTGCCAAAGCGCTCCGCCGAGAGCACGATGTTCTTGGAGGCCGCCAGCAGCCGCAGCCCGGTGATGGCCAGTTCGCGCCCGACAATGATCACCACCATCCACGCCCCCACTTTCACCGGCGCCTCGGGATTCCGATGCGTGCTTTCCACAAACGCGATGAAGGCGGAGCAGGTCATGATCTTGTCCGCGAGCGGATCCATCAATTTGCCGAAATTGGTGATGAGCTTCCGGGCGCGGGCGATCCGCCCATCCAGAAAATCCGTCACGCCGGCGAGGCAGAAGAAAATCAGCGCCAGCGTGTCGTTGTAGGCAAACTGGGAAAACATGGCCCAGAGAAAAACCACCGTCAGCACAAACCGCGAGGCGGTGAGTTTGTTGGGCAAATTCATGTGCGCTCAGAGTGCCGACTGGCGACGGGGATTGGCAATTCAAAAAATCCGTCGCCGCAGCTTTCCGAAGCAAGCCGCTGGCCGCCGGTTCCTTGAATGGGCGGCCCGCGGCCGCCCGGCGGTTACGCGCGGTCGAAGCGATCCAGGTTCATCACCTTGTTCCAGGCCGCCACAAAGTCGCGGCGGAACTTCGGCTCCGCATCCGCACTGCCATAGACTTCCGCCAGGGCGCGGAGCCGGGAGTCGGAACCGAAGACCAGATCCACCCGCGTGCCGGTCCCCTTGAATTCCCCCGTCTTCCGGTCGCGGCCTTCAAACAGATCGGCGTGGGGCGAGACCGGCTTCCACTCCGTGCCCATGTCGAGCAGGTGCACAAAAAAGTCGTTCGTCAGCGCTCCCGGTCGTCGGGTGAAAACCCCGTGCTGCGTGCCGCCGGAGTTGGTATTGAGGACGCGCATCCCCCCCACGAGCACCGTCATTTCCGGCGCGGTCAGGGTCAGCAATTGCGCCTGGTCCACCAGCAGCGCCTCGGCCGATAGGGAGTATTTGCCCTTGAGGTAATTGCGAAAGCCGTCCGCGATGGGTTCGAGCACCGCGAAGGATTCCACATCGGTCTGCTTCTGGAAGGCGTCCATGCGGCCCGGCGTAAAGGGCACCTTCACGGTGTGCCCAGCCTGCTTCGCGGCCTGCTCCACGCCGACGCCGCCGGCCAGCACGATCAGGTCTGCCAGCGAAATTTTCTTGCCGCCTCTGGCCGTTTGATTGAAGGCGCTCTGGATGCCGCCGAGGGTCTTTAACGCCTTCGCCAGCTGTTCCGGCTGGTTGACTTCCCAATCCTTCTGCGGTGCGAGGCGAATGCGGGCGCCATTCGCGCCACCGCGCTTGTCCGAGCCGCGGAACGTCGAGGCCGAGGCCCAGGCGGTGGATACCAGCTCCGAGATGGACAAGCCCGAGGCCAGAATCTTGGCCTTGAGTGAGGCGATTTCTTTCTCGCCGATCAATTTATGATTCACCGCCGGAATGGGGTCCTGCCAGAGGAGTTCTTCTTTGGGAACCTCCGCTCCGAGATAACGCGCGCGCGGGCCCATGTCGCGGTGCGTGAGCTTGAACCACGCGCGGGCAAACGCGTCGGCAAACTGTTTCGGGTTTTTCCGGAAGCGCCGCGAAATCTTCTCGTAAGCCGGATCGAATCGCAGCGAGAGATCCGTGGTGAGCATGGTGGGCAGGCGTTTCTTTGCCGGATCGTGCGCGTCTGGAATCGTTGGTTGCGCGCTCTTGGCGACCCATTGATGGGCGCCGGCCGGGCTCTTCGTGAGTTCCCATTCGTAGCCGAATAGATTTTCGAAGAAGTGATTGCTCCACTTCGTCGGCGTCTGGGACCAGGTCACTTCCAAGCCGCTGGTGATGGCGTCGCCGCCTGTGCCGGTGCCGAAGCTGCTCTTCCAGCCCAGGCCCTGCTCTTCCAGGCCGGCCGCTTCCGGTTCCTTCCCCACGTGGGACGCGGGGCCGGCGCCGTGGGTCTTGCCGAAGGTATGGCCGCCGGCGATGAGCGCCACCGTCTCCTCGTCGTTCATCGCCATGCGGGCAAAGGTCTCGCGAATATCCTTCGCTGCGGCAATCGGATCGGGTTTGCCGTTCGGGCCTTCCGGGTTGACGTAAATCAGCCCCATCTGCACGGCCGCGAGCGGATTTTCCAGGTCCCGGTCGCCGGAATAACGCTGGTCCTCGAGCCAGGTGGCTTCTTTGCCCCAATAAACGTCCTGATCCGGCTCCCAGACGTCCGCCCGGCCGCCCCCGAAGCCGAACGTTTTGAACCCCATCGTTTCGAGCGCGACGTTGCCTGTGAGCACCATCAGGTCGGCCCACGAAATCTTCCGGCCATACTTCTGCTTGATCGGCCAGAGCAGGCGGCGCGCCTTGTCCAGGCTCACGTTGTCCGGCCAGCTGTTCAGCGGCGCGAAGCGCTGCTGCCCCCGCCCCCCCCCGCCGCGGCCGTCCCCGGTGCGGTAGGTGCCGGTGCTGTGCCACGCCATGCGCATGAACAAAGGCCCGTAGTGGCCGAAGTCCGCCGGCCACCAGTCCTGCGAGTCGGTCATCAGCGCCGCGAGATCTTTCTTCACTGCCGCCAGGTCGAGGCGCTTGAACTCCTTCGCATAGTTGAAGCCCTTGCCCATGGGATCGGACTTGGATGAATGCTGGTGTAGGAGCTCGAGCGGCAACTGGTTCGGCCACCAGTCCTGGTTCGAGGGGCCGCCGCCGGCGGTGGGGTTCGCCGGGCCGGCTCCGTGGTTGAAAGGGCATTGGGCTTCGGTGGACATATGGTTTCCTTTTTTGGCTGTGGTTGACTCAGTAAACCAGTAAACCAATTTTGCCGGGATTGTCGAAATACTTTTTTTCCTTTGCCAGCCTGGCCGTTGAGCCGGGCGACCCACCCAGCAGATCAGTCCGCCGGCCGATGGTAGGAGGGGTCACCCCTGAGTGTGAGCGGTCAATCGCCCAAATAGCATTCTGTCAGCCCGCCTTTCTTTTCTTAAAAGCTGGCTTGGCCGTTCCAGCCGTTGCCAGCCTTCCCCTTCCGGGTGAACCGGCGAAGGTTTGTCAGGGCTGGTTATCCGTGTTGATCCATCCGTGGTTGAACTGCGGTTTTAGGTTCAGGGGTGGAATCGGCCAGGGGGCAGTCCCGTCCTTGACGCGGATCTGGCCGGTGAATATAAACCAGCTGCGCCGCAGCTTCCCGCCACCAAACTGTCTCAACTTTGGACCTTGGACTGGGGACGTTGAACTCCGTCACCTATTTTCACCTTGCCAACTCCCGCTGGTGCAGCCGATTGCCTCCACCAAGCGGGCAGAATGGACGGGATCCCCATGGCGCTGCACCAGCTCAGTGAAGGCGCCCAGTGAATGGTCGCGGGCAAATTGCCGGTGCCCATCAAGGTCGAGCGCGGTCAGTGTCACAAGCCTATCGCCGCCCCCCCCCCGCCGGAATTCGACCAAAATCTTAAAATCGGCGCCGAGCCGACGCAAGCCGCTTTACTTTCCAGGCTTCGTGGCGCATTTTCCGCCGGATGAATCGCTTTTTCATAGTATTCTTGGCCACGGCTTGGTCCGCCTGGGCGGCGGAGCCGGCGCTGAAAGTTTCCTTGTTGGAAGCGAATGTTTGCGCCATTCGGGTTAGCCACCTCGACGGCTCGTTCGCGAATGAACTCAATGCGGGCCAAAAGGTTTTATCCGCCACCAACTCAATCGCCGGCACCGTGTTGGATCTGCGTTTCGCCACGGGCGACGACAGCACGACGGTGCCGGCGGCGGCAAATTGGTTTGCCATAAATAAAACGCCGCTGGCCATTTTGGTGAACGGTGAAACGCGCGGCGCAGCGGTGGCGCTGGCCGCGCTTTTGCAGAAAACCCACGCCGGTTTGATTTTTGGCAGTGCGACCAGCGGAACCACCCGCGACGGGCCCGTTCAGCCGGATCTCGCGGTCAAAGTCGGCTTGGCGGACGAACGCGCCCTGATCAATAATCCCTACGCCACGCCCGCGCTGGCCAGCACCAATCCCCCCGCCGCCACGAATGATTTGCTGGTCCTCGTCGATCACCTGAGCGAGGCCGAGCTGGTGCGGCGCCGGATGAAAGACGGTGAGGACGGCGAAAAAACCATCGCCATGCCCCGGCCCGTTCCCGCCCAGCCGGTGATCCGCGATCCGGCCTTGGCGCGGGCGGTGGATTTAATCAAGGCGCTGGCGTTGCTCCACCCGGCGCACGGCTGAATTCGCGCGGGGATTGCCGCCGCCTTAAGTCTAATCATCCACGGCCGGACAAAAATTAGGCGGCCGATTAAGATGCCGCGCGCCTTCCTTTCGGATTGACGATTTGGCTTCGGCCAACCACCCTTTCCCCCTTGCGTTTTTGATGAAAACGATTCTTTTTCTTTGCACCGGCAATATTTGTCGCAGCCCGATGGCTGAGGGGCTTTTCCGGCAGGCGGTCAGGGGGCGCGGCGAGTTTCGCGTCCTTTCGGCGGGGCTGGGGGCGGAGGATGGGCATCCGCCCACGAACCATTCTGTGCAGGCGATGCAGGAGATCGGTCTGGATATCTCCCGGCAGCGCAGCCGCGCGCTCACGACGGAAATGGTGAAACAGGCCGACTTTATTTTTGGCATGACCCACAGCCACACCGACACCGTGGCGTTGCTGTATCCGGCGGCGGCCGAGAAAACTTTTTTGCTGCGCGAATTTGACGAAACCCTGGAGCCTTACGAAAAGGACATAAGTGATCCCATCGGCGGCTCGTATCGGGTCTATGAGGATTGCCGCGACCAAATTGAGCAAGGCATCGTCACGCTGATAAAATTTATGGAACAACACCACTTCCTGTCGAAAAATCCGAATCCCTCCGCCCCGGCCCTCGTCAACTTTGCGCTGGGCGCGGACCACGGCGGCTATGAACTCAAGGAATCGCTCAAGGCGTTCCTGCGCGAGCGCGGCCTGACGGTCACCGATTGCGGCGCGACCACCAAGGAACCGGCGGATGATTATCCGGATTTCGCCCGGGCGGCCGCCCGGGCGGTGGCGGCGGGCCAGGCCGAATTCGGCCTGCTCGTCTGCACCAGCGGCGTGGGCATGAGCATCGCGGCCAACAAGGTGGCCGGCGTGCGCGCCGCCCTCGTGGACGACGAGGAAGGCGCCGCGCGCTCCCGCCAGCACAATGACGCCAACGTCCTGTGCTTGAGCGGCAAAAAAACTTCGGCGGAGCTGGGAAAAAAGATTCTCGCCGCCTTCCTCGCGGCCAAGCCCGAGGGCGGCCGCCACGAGCGCCGCGTGCGGAAGCTGGACACCCAGTTTGCCCCGGCCAACCTGCGCCTGGCCAATGTGGACCCCGAAATCGCCACGGCGATTGACCAAGAACGCCAGCGGCAGCAGGAAAACATCGAGCTGATCGCGTCGGAAAACTTCACCAGCCCGGCCGTCATGGAAGCGCAAGGCTCCGTGCTCACGAACAAATACGCCGAAGGTTATCCCAAGAAGCGTTGGTATGGCGGCTGTGAATACATTGACACCATCGAGCAACTGGCGATTGACCGGGCGAAAAAGCTGTTCGGGGCGGATCATGCCAACGTCCAGCCGCATTCCGGTTCCGGCGCGAACATGGCCGTCTATTTCGCCCTGCTCAAGCCCGGCGACAAGATGCTGACGATGGACTTGAGCCACGGCGGCCATCTAACCCACGGCAACAAAGCCAATTTCTCCGGCAAGTTTTTCGAGATCGTTCACTACGGCGTGAACCTGCAAACCGAGCTGATTGATTACGATCAACTCGCCGCCATGGCCTGCGAACATAAGCCCAAGATGATCACCGTGGGGGCCAGCGCCTATCCGCGCATCATTGATTTCCAGCGCATGGGCGAGATCGCCCGCGAAGTTGGCGCCCTGCTGCTCGCCGACATCGCGCACATTGCCGGGCTCGTCGCGGCGGGCATCCATCCCAGCCCGATCGGCCACGCGGATTTCGTCACCACCACCACGCACAAGACCCTGCGCGGCCCGCGCGGCGGCTTGATTCTCTGCCCCGAGAAATACGCCAAAATCATTGATTCCCAGGTGTTCCCCGGCATCCAGGGCGGCCCGCTGGAACACGTCATCGCCGGCAAGGCCGTTTGCTTCCACGAAGCCCTGCAGCCCAGCTTCCAGGCTTACCAGCGGCAAATCGTCACCAATGCCGCCGCGCTCGCCGAAGGCATGAAACGCAACGGTTACCGCCTCATCAGCGGCGGCACGGACAACCATCTGATGCTGGTGGATGTCGGGGCCAAAGACGTCACCGGCAAAGATGCCCAGATCGCGCTCGACGAAGCGGGCATCACGGTCAATAAAAACACCATTCCAAACGAAACCCGCTCGCCGTTCCAAGCCAGCGGCATCCGCCTCGGCACCCCGGCCTGCACTACGCGCGGTATGAAGGAAGCCGAGATGGCCGCCATTGCCGACATGATCTCGGAAGTGCTCATGGACATCAAAAATGTCGAAGCCGCCCACCAGGTGCGGGAACGCGTCCGTGCCTTGACCGCGAAATTCCCGCTGCCATACTGACATGTTCAGCATCGGACAAAAAGTCGTTTTAGTGGATGATAAGTGGCCGGAAACGGTTAAACAGCTTTACCTGCAACTGCCGGTGCTGGAGACGATCTACGTCGTCCGCGCCGTGCGCGTTGGCGTGCGGGCGGACGAACTCATCATGGACCTGCGCCGCGTGCTGGAATCGTCGCTGCTGCTCGTGGGCCTTTACAATCCCACGAATAATCTCGGCGTGGAGGCTGGGTTTGCCGCCAGCCGTTTCCGCGCGCTGGACGAACTCAAGCAGGAAGCCGTCGAGGAACACGAAGCGGTGGCGTAGCCCCCGCCCGGTTTGATCTCGCAGACAAAGCAACGCGCCGGAGTCACTCCGGCGCGTTATTCATTTGGCTTGGTCGAATCGGTTTAGGCGGCCAGACCGCTGGCCACGACTTGAAAGGTGCCTTTGGCCTTTTTATCGCCTTTCTTGGTTTGCACCAGGGTCTTGGCGGCCAGCGCGGCGGAAAGTTTCTTTCGGATCAAAGCCTCCGGCACCCCGGCGTTAAGCTGCCCGGCCGCTTGAAGGGTAAATTCTCCGCTGGGCCACTGGATCGTTTCATTCATGTTCCCGCCACTGTGGAATATTTCCCGCCGGCCGACAATCAAAACCCGCCGCCCCCCCTGGCACGGGTGCAACGAAACCCGACAGTTTGGGCTGCCTCTCCCGCCGTCAACTCCGGGCGCTGGTGCAGGATTACCGGCGGGCTCAACTCCACACCATGAAACACATTCACTGGCTCCATCCGGGCCTCGTCTGGTCCTGCGAAGCCCCCGTTCTCCAAGCTCATGTCCGCCGGCATAGACATTCCGTTTTTATCCAGTAATCTGACGCGTGCTCTAACTCAAAACCGTGATTCCCATGAGGAACCCCTTCGCATCATGACTGAAATTGAAGTTATCCGGGAGATCCGCGAAAACGTGGAGGGACAATTCCCCAAGGTCTGTCCCTTTTGTCGTCGGACCTTTGCCACTATCCGCGAGTTCCTGCTGACCACCAAACCGCTGGGCCCAGTCGTCTCCTACGATGCCGAACTGGGAGATTGGAACCCGGCTGACCCGATCGGAACCATGGCTTTTGCCAACTGCCCCTGTGGCGACACGCTGGTGGTCAGTTCAGAGGCCATGCCCCGCTTACGCCTCTGGTCCATCTTGAACTGGGTCAGGGACGAAACCATCCTGCGGAACCAATCGCCGCACGAAATCTTTAGTCATCTGCGCGATCAGATCACCCAGCAGATCATGCAGAAGCCGGCAATCGGGGTTGTTCCGAATCGGGTGGGAAAAATATACCCCTCGGCGAGGGCCTAAAACCCCCGCAGCTTCCGCTGCGTGATCGTCCGGGTTTTCGTCGCCCTAGGTGGCGCATCTACGTTAGGCCGTGAGTTGGCCCCGACCTGCGCCAAGGGCAAGTCCGCTCACCCCTGCGGTCTCCCAAGTGGGGGGGGGCTGCGCGGATTCCTATTTTTCGCCGATTTGTTGCAGGGCCTTGTCAACTAGGGTCAGGATTTTCCCACTATTAAAATCGCGAAGCCGCTTTTCATTTCGACAGGCCGTTGAAAAGCAAAAGGCAAGGAGGACGCTTCAGTAACTTCAACGGGCTGGTTCAACAGCGGATTGAATCGGCGCTCCGCTGCGCTCCGGCCAATTCAATCCATTGGTGGTTAGGGGGGCAATCGCGCGCCCATCTTTCAGTTCGCCCAAGGCCACGACGGCATATTCAATGACAAACTCATCCTTATCCTTTAAGCGAGCAATCAGCGGCTCAACGGCACTCGCCACCTTCCAGCGCCCCAAGGACGCGGTTGCTTCTCGCCGAACCGCCTCATCTTGATCTGTCAACAAGGCAATGAGCGTCCTCACATTTTCGGGATTCGTCGTCGCCAGAAGTTGGGTGGTGGTTTGCCGAGGCCACCGGAGTGGATGAAGTCTGGCTGGCGGAAGGCAATCCCAGTATCCCGCCGCGCAAAGGGATGACCCTGATTCAGGCCGGCAAGGGCGAGGGGGAATACACCAGGGCCGATTACGAATTTCACCGCACCTTTGTGGCCGAGGGTGGTAATTCCAGGTGGTCACACGGGCACCGGAATTCCCCGCATAGTCCGACCAGTTGGTCATGGTGGCCATGCGGCCGGCGTAATCCGGGTCAAGCCGCCCCTCGGGCACTAATTTCCGCTCCTTCTCGTTCCCCGCTTGCGTCGGCAAGGTGCGCTATGGCTAAATAATGCCATGCAAACTACGAATCTCTCGCCCGCGCAACTGGCCGCCTTCATTGACCACACGCTGCTCAAGCCCGACGCCTCGCTGGCCCAAATCGAAAAACTCTGCGCCGAGGCCCGCGAACACCATTTTTTCTCCGTTTGCGTCAACGGCTCATGGGTGGCCGCCGCCCGGCATTTGCTGGAAGGTTCGGAGGTGAAGGTCGCCTGCGTGGTTGGCTTTCCGCTCGGCGCCATGGCCAGCGACGTGAAACGCTTTGAGACCGAAACCGCCATTGACGACGGCGCGCATGAGATTGACGTGGTGCTGAACCTCGCCCGGCTCAAGGCCGGCGAGGATCAATCCGTTTTGCGGGAATTGATTGATGTGGCCGAGGCGGCTGACGAGCACACGGTGAAAGTCATTCTGGAAACCTGCCTGCTGAATGATGAAGAAAAGGTTCGCGCCTGCCAGCTAGTGGTTGAGAGCGGCTGCCATTTTGTGAAAACCTCCACCGGCTTCAGCACCGCCGGGGCGACGGTGGCGGATGTGAAACTCATGCGCGAAACGGTTGGGCCGAAGTTTGGCGTGAAAGCCTCCGGCGGCGTCCGCGACGCGCAAACCGCCCTGGCCATGATTGCCGCCGGAGCGACGCGGCTGGGCACCTCCAGCGGCATTGCGATTGTGCAGGGATTGAGCGGCAGCGGGACGTATTGACCCGGCAAAATTCCTTCTGGTCAATTCGCCCGTTTCGGCTAGTTTCTTGGGCGGATTATATCATGTTCACCGGCACTTACACTGCGATTGTCACCCCGTTTCGCAACGGCCAACTGGATGAAACTGCGCTGGCCCGCTTGATCAAACTGCAGATCAAGGGCGGCGTGGACGGCATTGTGCCGGTCGGCACCACGGGCGAATCGCCCACGGTGGATTATGCCGAGCACATCAAGCTGATCGAACTGTCGGTAAAACTTGCGGCGGGCAAAATCAAGGTGCTGGCCGGCACCGGGGCCAATTCCACCAGCGAGGCGATCTGTCTTACCCAGGCGGCGGAAAAAGCCGGGGCCGACGGGTCGTTACAGGTGGCGCCGTATTACAACAAGCCGTCGCAGGAAGGTTTGTATCAGCATTTCAAGGCCATCGCCAAGAACACCCAACTGCCGCTCGTGCTCTACAGCATTCCGGGGCGCTGCGGCATTGAAATTGCCATTGAAACGGTGAAGCGCCTCGCCGCCGACTGCAAAAACATCGTTGGCATCAAGGAAGCCGGCGGCAGCTGCGATCGCGTGAGCCAGTTGCGGGCGGTGCTGGGACCGAAGTTCGAGATTTTGTCCGGCGACGACTCGCTGACGCTGCCGTTCATGTCCGTCGGCGCGCAGGGCGTCATCAGCGTGGCTTCCAATATCATTCCCAAGGAAGTGGCGCAGATGGTGAAGGCCTTTGCCCGGGGTGACGCGAAAAAGGCGGCGCAGTTGCACGTGAAATATTATCCCGTGTTCAAGGATTTGTTCGTGGAGACGAATCCCGTGCCCGTCAAGGCCGCGCTCGCCATGTTCGGCGTGATGACGGAAGAATATCGCCTGCCGCTCGTGCCGCTGGCGGCCGCCAACCGCGCCAAGCTCCAGGCGACGCTCAAGGCGTGCGGCCTTTTGAAATAAATCCACGAGACGCGGATTGCGCGAATTTTCCGAAGGGTATTTGGATTCGTGTTCATTCGTGAAATTCGCCTCAAAGTTTTATGACCAAAATCATCATCAACGGATACAAAGGCCGCATGGGCCAGGCGCTGGTGGCCTGCGCCCCGCAACATCGCGGGCTGGAACTGGCCGCCAAGATCGACGTGGGCGATGATCTGGCTACCGTGATCGGCCAGGGCGATGTGGTGATTGATTTCAGCTCTCATACCACCACCGTGGCCGTGGCCACGCTCTGCGCCCAGCACGGCAAGGCGCTGATCATCGGCACCACCGGCCACACCGACACCGACGTGTTTGAGATCCGCGCGCTGGGCAAAAAGATTCCCATGGTGTGGGCCTCCAATTTTTCCACCGGCGTCAACACCCTCTTCTGGCTCACGCGCAAGGCGGCGGAAATTCTCGGCCCCGACTTCGATCTCGAAGTCGTCGAGATGCATCATCGCTTGAAGAAAGACGCCCCCAGCGGCACCGCCAAGTCCCTCGCGGAAATTCTGGCGCAGGTGCGCAAGCTGCACTTGAACCAAGCCGCCCGGCATGGCCGCCACGGCATTGTCGGCGAACGCACCCCATCCGAAATCGGCGTCCACTCCATCCGCGGCGGCGATGTGGTGGGCGACCACACCGTCATTTTTGCCAACACCGGCGAGCGCGTGGAGCTGACCCACAAAGCTTCCAGCCGCGACACCTTTGCCAATGGCGCCCTCCGCGCCGCCGGCTGGGTGGTCAAGCAGGCGCCCGGCATCTATGACATGCAGGATGTGCTGGGGCTGAAGTAGGACAGTGCTTCCAGCCTGTCGCCAGCTTCAACCGATGAAAACGGAAATTCAGAGACCGGCGCGACGCCTGTCCTACGTGGCCCTCGGCTCCAATCTCGGCGATGCCCGCCAGAATATCTTGGCGGCGATGACTCAGTTGGAACGGCATTCCGTCGCGCCCATACTGCGATCTTCCCTGTATGCAACAGCGCCGGTGGCTTGTCCGCCCGGCTCGCCCCAGTTTGTGAATGCCGTGATCGGCATAGAACCGCTGGCTGGCGCTACGCCGGAGTCCTGGCTGAAGCTGCTCCAAGCCGTGGAAGCGGAATTTGGCCGCGCCCCTAAAAAAAAGCTCAACGAACCGCGCCCGCTGGATTTGGATTTGATCGCCTTTGGCCGCGAAGTGCGCGCCACCCCGGCGTTGACCTTGCCGCATCCTCGCGCTCACCTCCGCCGATTTGTGCTGCAACCCTTGGCGGAAATTGCGCCCGATTTGGTTTTGCCCGGCCAAACCCAAACCGTGGCGCAACTCCTCGCCGCCCTGCCCGTTGGCGAAATCGTTACGCGAATTTAAGCCGGGTCAATTTTCGAATCAGGGGGCGCAGCCATTCGGATTTCGCGTTGGGATGGAAATTTTTTAATCCGGCGGTTGACATTTTTTGGGCCGCAAGGTTAAGGACGGAGAGGGCATCGTTGGTGCCGGGGTGCGGCAAGGTGGTGCCCCCCGGCACCGGACTCTCAAAACGCTACGGGCGACAGTGTGAATGTCCTTCTCGCCCCAATTTTTGAAATGGCGGTGCCGGTGCGGCCCGGCAGCCTGAAAATAGCCCAGTGCTTTAGCACTGGGTAAAGCGTCCAACCAACCAAACCAGTCCCGGCAGGGACGAAAGGTCCTTGCGGACGGCCCCACGTTCTGCCGTCCCTGCCGGGACTTGGAAAATTCGGGTGGCGTGGTTCCCAGCCATCAATGGCTGGGCTATTGTCAAGCAACCCGGCTCCAGCCGGCGAACGGGACGGACGAAAACCAAAACAAGATTGACCGGGACTTGGAAACTGAAACTATGAAACGAATCACAAAATGAAAAATAGCCGTTCAAAAATCCAACTCCCTCGCGGGTGCAATCCCACCGGTCACGGCATCTGTTACGGTGACACAGACGTATTGCCGGAAAAAGCGACGCTTCCGCAAATGGTGCGGCATTACCAGAAGTCATTCCGGCCGCGATTGAAAAAGCGCCTGAAAGCCTATCGGGAACTGACTTGGGTTGACGCTCTGACCAATGCCGTGCACGGCAAGGAAGTCGACGAAAATATCAAGAGGATGGACCATTTGCGGCGGATAGAAATAAAAGCCATGGACAAAGCCTATAAAGTCCTGAGCGATCCGAAAACCAAGCTCAAGTCATGCAAGGGTTTTGATGCGCTCTACACGATGATCAGTGAAGTGGTTTTCAAAACCAAAGGCTTGGGCGAAATGTATGCCTACGATGTGGCATTGCGAATCGGAGCCAACCTCAAGCTGAAGCCAAAGCATGTTTATCTTCAGCGTGGAGTGCGGGTGGGGGCGGAAAAGTTTCTTGGCCGGCGGTGCAAAGAACGATTTTTAAAGTGTTCTGATTTTGAGCCTGGTCTCAAAGGACTGAACGCGGCAGAAGTGGAAGATTTCCTTTGCCTCTTCAAACATTATCCCGCGCTCAAGAATAAGGCCTGATTGTATGGCAAGAAAAACCGCATGCCTGCTTTTCCTGTTGCTATCCGCAACCCTATGTGTCCACGCCCAGCCAAGCATCACCACGCAGCCGACGAATCAGTTGGTGCCGCTGGCGGTCAATGCGACATTCAGCGTCGGAGCCAGCGGAACTGCGCCGATCCGGTATCAGTGGTTTTTCAGCAATACGAATCTACAAATCACCGCCGGGGCGTATGCCCAAATGCTGTCGGGGTTCGTTTATGGGGCGGTGGTGACCAATGACGGTGGTGGCTATACCACCGTGCCGCAAGTCCAGTTTGTTGGCGACGGCGGCAGCGGGTGCCGGTGGTTACACCGTGTTGAGCAATGGCATGGTAGCCAGCATCACCGTGACCAATGCCGGATCGGGCTACATCAGCGTGCCAACGGTTCAGATTGATCCGCCCAATGGCTTGTTGCTCGGTCAGACCAATGCCACGCTCAACCTGACTGCCATCACCACCAACCAGGCGGGAAGTTATTTTGTGGTGGTGTCCAACGCTTCTGGCAGTGTCACCAGCAGTGTGGCGGCGCTAAATCTGGCGGCGGCGATTGCCATGCAACCCCAAAGCTTGGCAGTTTGGGCCGGACAACCGGCCAACTTTGCTGTCTTGGGCGATACCGCCGGGCCATACACCTATCAATGGCAGTTTAATGGGACGAATATCATTGGGGCCACCAACTCCGCCTACCCGCTCAACTCGGTTGCCACCAACGACGCCGGCAGCTATACAGTGGTGCTTTCCAACCAATACAGCGGAATCCTCAGCGCAAGTGCGGCTTTGACCGTGAACTACATTTCCCAGCAGCCAGCTGACCAATTGGTGACCGATGGGGGCGCGACTGCCTTTAACGTGGGTGTTTCTGGTATTGGCCCGTTCCGTTACCAATGGCAATTTAATGGGAGCAACATCAGCGATGCCCCAATTATCACTACGGTGGCGGGGAATGGCACCAATGGTTACTCGGGTGATGGGGGTGCTGCCAACACAGCCATGTTGAATTATCCTGTAAGCGTGGCTGTGGATAGTGTGGGCAATCTCTATATTGCGGATTGCGCAAACCAACGCATCCGCAAAGTAGGAACGAACGGCATTATCACGACGGTGGTTGGGAATGGCACCAATGGCTACTCGGGTGATGGGGATTTGGCTACCAGTGCAACATTGAATTACCCATATGGCGTGGTTGTGGACACATTGGGTAACCTCTTAATTGCAGATGGCGAAAACCACTGCATCCGCAAAGTTGGAACGAATGGCATCATCACGACGGTGGTTGGGAATGGCACCAATGGCTACTCGGGTGATGGGGGCTTAGCTACTAATGCAATGTTATCTTCTTCTCTTGGCATAGCTGTCGATACTGCGGGAAACTTTTTTATTGCAGACGGCGACAATAATCGCATCCGCAAGGTGGGAACAAATGGCATCATTACGACGGTGGCGGGCAATGGGACCCATGGCCACTCGGGCGATGGCGGGTCGTCAACCAATGCATGCTTGTATTATCCCAGCGCCGTTGTCGTCGATAATGCAGGCAATCTCTTCATTGCAGATCAATTCAACCAACGCATCCGCAAAGTGGGAACAAACGGCATCATCACAACGGTGGCTGGAAATGGAACCAATGGCTATTCGGGTGATGGAGGTATGGCCACCAGCGCAATGTTGCTTAACCCCAATGGTGTGTTTGTGGATGCTGCGGATAATATTTTTATCGCAGATAGATCAAACCAACGCATCCGCAAAGTAGGAACGAACGGCATTATCACGACGGTGGTTGGGAATGGCACCAATGGCTACTCGGGTGATGGCGATTTGGCTACCAGTGCAAGATTGAATTACCCATATGGCGTGGTTGTGGACACATTGGGTAACCTCTTAATTGCAGAAATTCTAAATCATTGCGTTCGGAAAACTTTCAAGCCCTCAACAACTGGATTTTTTAAAATTCGAAGCATCAATACTAATCACATCGGGACCTATCGGGTCATCATTGCTTCCAGCAGCGGCAGCGTGACCAGTAGCATGGCGTCTTTGGTGATGGTCTATCAGCCCACCATCACCCAACCGCCTCAAGGTTTAAGCATAGCCGCAGGCAGTGATGCGTTTTTTTCGGTGTCTGCCAATGGAACTGGTCCGTTGTGTTATCAATGGTGGAAGGTTTCAGAAACGCAAAGCAATGCCACCGCAAGCCCGGTGGTCATCAACGGCTTTGTGCTGGGAGCCAACCTCACGAGTGGCGGAACTGGCTATTTGAGTGCGCCTCAATTGCAGGTTGTCGGCGGCAGCGGCACTGGCGCGGGCGGTTACGCCGTGGTGAGCAACCGCATGGTGTCGGCCATCACCATCACCAATGCCGGTTCAGGCTACACCACATCACCCACCATCCAGATTGACGCCCCGTCCGCCATGAGCCTGTTTGGGCAAACCAGCCCCACGCTTATCTTGCCGGCGGTGTCGGGTGACAGCGCGGCCAATTATTTTGTGGTGGTGACCAACAACTATGGCTGCGTAACCAGTGCCATGGCCGCGCTCGCGGTGATGCCGGCGGGCTACAATCAAATCACCGGCCAGTTTGTGGATGGCACCAATCTGCAATTGGGTTTTGTGGGTATCGCAGGAACCAATTACGCGCTGGATCGGTCTTTCAGCCTGTCGCCGCCCAACTGGATTCCGCAAGTCACCAATCCGGCGGATGCCAGCGGGCGTCTGGTGTTTACCAATTTGCCGGTGCCCACGACGAACAACTTCTGGCGGGTTCGCTCGGCGCCTTAGTTATTAAACCAGCTTTGCGGTCAGGCAAATTTAAGCTTCGGCCCAAACAATCGGCGGTGTTCCTGGATGGCGTAGCGGTCGGTCATGCCGGCGATATAATCGCACACGGCGCGGTGCCGGCTGACGCGGCGGAGGCGCTTGGGGGTGGCGGCCAGGATCTCGCCGGGATGCTTGAGGTAATGGGGGAATAAATCCTTCAACAACTGTTTCGCGAGAATGTGCGGCTGGTTGACGACGGGATTAAAATACAGGTTTTTGTAGAGATACCGGCGGAGTTCGAGATTCAGTTTCCGGCGCTCGGGGCTGTATTGGATCAGCGGTTTGGCAAAGCGGCGCACGTCGTCAGCCGATGTCACCTGGGCGGCGTGAATCAACTTTTCGCTGGTGGCGATAACGTCCGCGATCTGCATGTCAATGATGGTGCGGATGGTGAAATAGCGGCGGCATTCGTCGGGCAGGGCGCCGTATTCCTTCTTCACCAAGCGCGCGGCGTGGGCCCAGATGCGGACGTGGCGGGTTAATTCTTTTTCGGAAAGCAGCTCGGAATCGAGGCCGTCGTCGAGGTCGTGGCTGTAATAGGTGATTTCATCCGCGAGGTTGGCGATCTGCGCTTCGAGCGCGGGATGCTTGGCGACGAAACCTTTTTTGACGCCGGGCCGGTCAAAGGCGGTCTGGTGTTTGGCGAGGCCCTCGAGGACTTCCCACGAGAGGTTCAGGCCGGAATAATTGGGATATTTTTGCTCCAGTTCCTCGACGATGCGGAGGCTGTGGTGGTTGTGTTCAAAGCCGCCGTGCCCGCGCATGAGTTCGTTCAAGATGGTTTCGCCCTTGTGGCCAAACGGCGAATGGCCCAGGTCGTGGGCCAAGCCGATGGTCTCGGCGAGGTCGGTGTTGAGCCGGAGCGCGCTGGCGAGGTTCCGCGAAATGGCGGCGACTTCGATGGTGTGGGTGAGCCGGGTGCGGAGATGGTCGCCGGTGCCGTTGAGAAAAACCTGCGTCTTGTATTCCAGCCGGCGAAAGGCGCGGGAATGGATCACGCGGTCGCGGTCGCGCTGGTATTGGGTGCGCCAGGCGGGCTGGCTATCGGGATGGAGGCGACCGCGCGTGTCGCCGCTGAATTGGGCGTAGGGCGCGAGGAATTGACGTTCGAATTGTTCGAGTTCCAGACGGGTGCGCGGCATGGGATTATTGTTTAAGCAGTTCTTGAACCGAGATGCCGCGCAGTTCAAACAGCCGGCGGATGGTGTCCTCGATCAAGTTGTTTGGGCAGCTGGCACCAGCCGTGATGCCGACCGTGATCGTGCCGGAGGGGAGCCAGTCGCGGGTCTCGACCTCTTCTTTCAAATGCTGGTTGTAGTGATGGATGAGTGCCGTGGATTCCATCTTGGAGGCATTCTTGATGAAATATGTCGGGAGTTTGGACTCACCCATTTCCGCGAGGTGCGAGGTGTTGGAGGAATTGTAGCCGCCAATCACGATGAGCAGCTTGGGCGGATCCAGCAGCATCTTTTCGAGCGCATCCTGGCGATCCTGCGTGGCGCCGCAGATCGTATCAAAGTAGCGGAAATGCTGGTCAATCTTGTCCGTGCCATGTTTTTTCTCCATGACGGCCTTGAACCGGCGCTGCACTTCCTCGGTTTCGCCGCGCAGCATCGTGGTCTGGTTGGCCACGCCCACGGCTTGCAAATGCAGGTCGGGATCAAAGCCGGCGGAAAAGGCGCCTTCAAATTTTTTCAGGAATTCGTGTTTGTCGCCGCCGTGCAGGATGTAATTACAGACGTAATCCGTCTCCGCGAGATTGTAAACGACGAGGTAATGGCCGCTGCCGTAGGCGCGGGCCTGCGAGGTGGTGGCCTTGGTTTCCTCGTGTTTGGCTTTGCCGTGAATAATGCTGGTGACGTGCTCTTTGGAATACTGGCGAACGCGCTTCCACACACTCATCACGTCGCCGCAAGTGGTGTCCACGAGCACGCAGCCTTTGGCTTCGAGTTTCTTCCGGGTGCTGACTTCGGTGCCGAACGCCGGAATGATGACCACATCGCCGGATTCCAACTGGGACACCTCCTCGTCCGTGGGCTTGGGCGCAATGATCTTGATGCCCATGTTGCGGATCTGGTCGTTCACCTCCGGGTTATGGATGATTTCGCCGAGCAGGTAAATCGGCGTGTGCGGAGCCACGTCGGAAAAGTATTTGCGCGCGGCATAGGCGAGGTCAATGGCGCGTTCCACGCCGTAGCAAAAGCCGAATTCCTTGGCCAGCTTCACGGTCAAGCCATCGGCGGACAGCATGCCGCCATTGGCGCGGATGCTCTCGACAATTTCACTCCGGTAATGCGACAACACTTGGGCGGAGACGGCCTCCATGACGTCGGGCCGGCGGAGATTGATCTTGCCCGGCACCGCGTGCGATTCCTTTGACATGATGAAAAATTAGCCGCGAATGGCGATAGCGTCGAGCAGAACTTGACGGCTTAAATTTTCAATAATTTTCCATTTTTCGTCTCGATTCTCCTAATTTTCCGTCCATTATTGTCGGTGAATTATTCCCGATTTCCTGACCAAGATAAAATTTATGAATCACATGACCACCCCGCTGCGCCGCCGGTTCCGTCCGTTGTTTCGCCAGGGATTTTTCCGCGCCGCCTTCAAACCCCCGGCCTTGACGCTCGTGGCCCTGATGACGGCCGTTGGCGCGTCTGCCCGGGCGGACGTGAAACTCGCCTCGTATTTTGGCGATCATATGGTGCTGCAGCGTGACCGGGAAGTGTGCCTTTGGGGGACGGGCGACACGAATACTTCAGTCACGGTGAGCCTGCGCTCGCAAAGCCTTTCAACCACGGTTGGAACCGACAGCCGCTGGCAGCTCCAGTTGAAGCCCATGCCAGCCGGCGGACCTTTTGAGCTCAAGGTGGCTTCCGGCAGCAGTTCGGTCACGGTCAAGGATGTGCTGGTGGGCGATGTCTGGCTTTGCTCGGGCCAATCCAACATGCAAATGCCCGTCAAAGATTGCGCCGCCGTGGAGCAGAATACGGCGAACCTTGAGTTGCCGCAGGTGCGCTTGTGCTCCGTGGGCAAAAGCTCGAACCTAAAAATTCAAACCGCCGCCAACATCAAGTGGCGGACGAGCACGCCGGAATCGGCCAAAAACTTCTCCGCGGTCGGATATTTCTTTGCCAGTGAACTGGCGAAGGACCCCGCCTTGGCGAAGGTTCCCATCGGCGTAATTGACAGCTCCTTTGGCGGCACCATGTGCGAAGGCTGGATTCCCCAGGCGGCCCTCGCGCAATTTGATCCCAAAGATCTCCGGGACTCCATGTTCAACATGAAACCCGCCACGCTCTACAACGCCATGATCGCTCCGCTCGGCAACTCCCCCCTCAAAGGCGTCGTCTGGTATCAAGGTGAAAGCAACTCCGGCCACCCGGAGCTGTATCCCCGGCTGCTGGGCACCATGATCGCTGAATGGCGCAAACAGTTCGCGACGCCCAACCTGCCGTTCTTCATCGTGCAGCTGCCGGATTACGCCATGCAGTGGGACGGTTTTTACTGGCCCTGGGAACGGGAAGCCCAGGCCAAAACCGTTCAAGCCACGCCGCACACCGCCCTAGTGGTGGCGATAAACACCACCGACGGCTACAACCTGCACCCGCACGAAAAACTGGAGATCGGCCGCCGCACCGCCTTGCTGGCGCGCCGCGACGCTTACCATGAATCGATTGTCGCCCAAGGCCCGGTTTTTAAGACCGCCAAAGGAGAAGGCTCGGCCATCCGTCTGAGTTTTGACACCCGTGGCTATGGCTTGGCCAACAGTTCAACCGGCGGGATTCGTGGTTTCGCCGTCGCCGGGGAGGACGGTCAATACCGGATTGCAGAAGCTAAAATTGACGGCGACAGCGTGGTGGTGCAATCCGAACTGGTGCCCGCACCCGAATTTGTCCGCTACGCCTGGGCTGGGGTGCCGAATTCCACCTTGATCAATAAATCCGGTCTGCCGGCAGCCCCCTTCCGCACCGACTCGCTGCCCTACAACAATGTTGAAGTGCAAAAAGAACCCATCAGCCGGCAGGTGACTACCTCCGCCTATAAAATTGCGATTAATGGCGATGGCATGATCACCAGCCTGTCCGTGCGCGGGGCGCAATTCATTTCCAATGCCCCGGGCATGGCGGGCGGCAGCAGCCTGCCGTTTGGCTTTGGGGCCCGGTCTTTGGCGAATATTCAGGAACTGAATTCGGATCTGCTTTCCTGCCGTGATAATGACGTCACGCTCCAGTTCAAGTTTGGCGAAGCGGACATGGAATGGACGTTGACGAACCGGAACAAGGACGACGCCAAATTCAACCTCGCCCTCGCGTTGCCAGTCACCGTTGCCCGAACCAACGATCTGGAGCCCGTGACCCTCAGTTGCAAAAAATCCACCCTGACTATTTCCGGGGTTGATGCCATCACGGATTCGGAAAACGGCAAAGTGCTGCATCTGGTGGTCAAAAAAGGGGCCAGCAAAAGCCTTGTGCTGAAAGTCAGCGAAAAGTGAACCGCTAATTTTAGCCAGTTGCACAGCCAACCCCATTCCCCGCCATTAAACTACTATGAAAACAACCTTCGCGATTACCGCCAGCGCGCTGATCCTCGGAAGCTGCCTCACCGCTTGCTCCATCGGTAAGCGTCCCCATACCGGAGCCAGCGCCGCCTCGGCGGCTGGTCGCCCGGTGATCAAAGCCTGCGTCTATCCGAAAACCTCCGTGCCCACCACCTCGCTCCAGGTGGTTGATTTGGGGCATGATCAAATCGAGGGGCAGATCGCCGCCTGCGGTTTGCAAGGCATCGTGAACCGCACCAACCCGGGCAAGATTTATGTGCTGAACACCCTTTGCCGGGATAATCACGGCGGCTGGCACAACGAGCCGGACGCGGGCAAGCAATCGCAAATGGGGCGGCTTTGGCTGCGCGAAATTTTTGCCGACGTGCCGAAAGAAGAATTGTTGCTGGACACCAACCAGCCCAACCCCGGCTTGACGGCGCTGCTCCAGCAGCATAAATCGGCGGTGAAAGGCCTGATCATCTATGACCCGGCTTTGGAGGGCGCCACCATTGAGGCGGCCACCACGATTGCCGGGCAGACCGACGGGCTGATCGTCTCGCCGCCGTTGGCGGAGCAAATCCGCAGTTACGGTTTTCCGATCCTCGTGGATCTGCGCGGCCGGTTTAAATCCAATATCGAATGTTTGGACTGGCTCAAGGCCAATTATTTCAAGACCGCCAATCACCAAGTCGCGTTTACGTGGTCGCACATGACCACCAATCCCACCAACAGTTGGGGCGCGGCCAATAAGGATTACGTCGTGGCGAACCGCCTGTTCACCTTCTTTCTCGACATCGAGAAAAAGCAGGAGTGCGACTACTACGAAACGATCATCAAAGATTATCCGACCGGCACGCCGATCATGGGTTGGACCGACGAACTCAAAGCCGACAAACTCTTCGCCGACTACGGTTACTTCATGGTGCCATATATTTCGGTTGAAAACCTGACCATCCTATCCTCCTACCCCTCGGTGAGTGGCTGCCAGCCGGGACCCAAGGCTTGCCCGATTGAGACGAACGCCGTTTACATTGCCTTTTATGTGGCGGATGGCGACAACCTGCTGCACAGCCTGATTTACGAGCCCTACACGATCTGCCACAGCACCAATTTCGGTGCCATTCCCGCCACTTGGATCCTCAACCCGGCGATTGTGGATTTGGCGCCGCCGGTTTACCGGTGGTATCAGAAAAAAATGGCGGGTCAGGAATTTGGCGGCATGATGGGCGACGGCTCACCCGTGGCCGACCGCTTCGGCGGATTTTCCTTCTATTGCGAATACGCCAAGTATTATCTCGGCCGGGCGGGGATGCGCACCATGAAGCAAATGATTGATGGCGAATCCATCTCCTGGCGGGTGCAGCCTTACGTCTGCAATAGCGGCTATTCCGGCGCGCCGGATTGGCGCGGCGTTGGCGCGTTTGAGTGTCATATGGATAATCAAACCTTTCATGTCGGCACGGTAAACGACAGCAAGTTGCTAAGCGTGCTCGATTCAGCTCCCGCCAACCAACCGGTATTTTTGTCTGTTTTCTGCGGCACCGCCGCGCGGGATGTGCCCACCCTTATCAAGAATTGGGCGGACAAGGTGAACGCCCGTCACGACGGGAAAAAATACTATTTCGTGCGGAGCATGGATCTGGCCGCCACCTATCGGAAGTGGCAAGGCTTGCCGATCGAATAGCCAGCGACCCGCCCCGGGTTAATATTTGAGTTCCTTGAGGCTCACCGCCCCAGCGGCGGTGAGTTTTTTTAGTGCGCGCGGTGGGCTGACATCGTTTCCCAGCTGCCGAAATAACGGGTTGGGCGTGGGAATTTCATTGCGCTGCCGCCAAAAGCCGCGAAAATGACGGCGCGTCGGAGCGTAGCTCAGCCTGGTAGAGCACTTGCTTTGGGAGCAAGACGTCGCAGGTTCGAATCCTGTCGCTCCGACCATCTT
>CAIMLG010000058.1 GCA_903842235.1 uncultured Verrucomicrobia subdivision 3 bacterium | reverse complement strand
GGTACCGATCCGTATTGGGCGCGCAGCCGGGTGGTGGAGCTCCTCAACAGTGCGCAAAAGCGGATGCCGCCCGAGGTCACTCCCGTGCTGGGGCCCGATGGTTCCGGCGTCGGGTGGGTGTTCGAATACGCGCTGGTTTCAAACCAGCGTTCCTTGCAGGAGTTGCGTTCGCTGCAGGACTGGTATTTGAAATACGGCCTGGCTTCGGTGGAAGGCGTGGCGGAAGTGGCCTCGGTGGGGGGCTACGTCAAGCAATACCAGGTGCAGGTGGACCCGGTCCGGCTTCGGAGTTTCGGCGTTTCCCTTCCGGAAGTGGAAATGGCGATCCATCAGGCCAACTCCGAGGTGGGCGGCGAAGTGCTGGAGATGGGGGAGATGGAGTACATGGTGCGGGGGCAGGGGTTGCTGCGCGGCGTGGAGGATCTCCTCAAGGTGCCGGTCAAATACGATCCCGCCACGGGCGTGGCCGTGACCCTGCGCGATCTGGCCGTGGTCAGCACGGGTCCGGAAATGCGGCGCGGCCTGGCCGAACTCGACGGCCGGGGCGAAGTGGCGGGCGGGGTGGTGGTGATGCGGCAGGGCCAAAACGCGCTCAAGGTGATTCAGGGCGTGAAAAAAAAGCTGGAGGAATTGCGGGCGGGCCTGCCCGACGACGTGCAAATCGTTCCGGTGTACGACCGCTCCGGCCTTATCACGCGCGCCGTGGACAACCTGCGCAACAAACTGCTGGAAGAAATGCTGATGGTGGCGCTGGTGTGCGGCCTGTTTTTGTTCCACGCGCGCAGCGCTTTGGTGGCCGTGTTCACGTTGCCGGCGGCGGTGCTGATGGCCTTTCTGGCCATGCGGTTGCAGGGGATTCACGCCGACATCATGTCGCTGGGCGGCATCGCCATCGCCGTGGGGGCCATGGTGGACGGCGCCATCATCCTGATCGAGAACGCACACAAGCATCTGGAGCATGAAGCGGAGAAACCTCCGGAGCAACGACGCGATCACTGGACCGTGGTGATCGAAGCCGCCTCCGAGGTGGGACCGGCGCTGTTCTGGTCCCTGCTCGTCATCACGGTTTCCTTTCTACCGGTATTCGTATTGGGTGAACAGGAAGGCAGGATGTTCAAGCCCCTCGCCTTCACCAAAACTTACGCCATGGCCGCTTCCGCGTTGCTGGCGGTGACCGTGGTTCCCATTCTGCTGGGATATTTCGTGCGGGGCGGCATCCGTCCCGAAGCGCGGAATCCCATCAATCGCTGGCTGAAGGCGGCCTACCGTCCCGTGGCCGAGTTGTCGCTGCGCCGTCCCAAAACCCTCATCGCCGCCGCCGTGCTGCTGGTATTGGCTACGGCTATTCCCTTCATGAAGCTCGGTTCGGAATTCATGCCTCCCCTGTTCGAAGGCGATATCCTCTACATGCCCACCACCTTGCCGGGCCTCTCGGTTACCAAGGCCAGAGAGCTGTTGCAGCAGACCGACAAAATCCTGAAATCGTTTCCGGAGGTGGAACAGGTGTTCGGAAAAATCGGCCGCGCCGAAACCGCCACCGATCCCGCCGG
>CAIMLG010000057.1 GCA_903842235.1 uncultured Verrucomicrobia subdivision 3 bacterium | reverse complement strand
TCACCGCCAGCCGGGTCAGCCCGGAGCGGATGCGCAAGATCCGCGTCTTCAGCGGCCCGGCCAATCCCTGCTACATCTCGCTCGATTATCGCGTGCAGGAAGGCTTCATCTATCGCGTCGCCCGCGATGGCGAGGAAGAAAGTTCGCTGCTGAAAAAAGTGCTCGCCGCCAAGCTCGGCATTGGCAAGGACTCCGCCATCGTCAGCCAGTTTGCCGGCAAGAAAATCGTGCGCGAGCCGGTGCCGATTGCGAAGGACGAGCCGCTCAAGCTGGAACTGCAAAGCTTCGTCAACTGCGTGCGCGAAAAACAGACGCCCCTCGTCAGCGGCGAATCCGCCAAACGCGCGCTGGATCTCGCCTTTGAAATCACGCGGCAGATTCAGACCCAGAAACCTTAGCCCCCCGAGGCCACCACGAGGCAAAGGTCCGCTGCCGTTAGAATGCGCCATTGCCCCGGCGGCAGATCCCCCAACCAGAACTGGCCTATCCGCACCCGCAGCAGCCGCAGCGTGGGATGCCCGATGGCCGCCGTCATGCGCCGCACCTGCCGGTTCTTGCCTTCGACGAGCTCCAGAGCGATCCAGCAATCGGGCACGCTCTTCCGAACGCGGATGGGCGGCACGCGCGGGAATATTGGCGGCTGCGGATCTAGCAACCAGGCGTGGCCCGGCAGAGTTTTGCGGCCTTGAATCAAGATCCCCTGCCCTAGACCCTGCAAGCTCGCCGGCGTCGGAATTTTTTCCACCTGCGCCCAATACTCCCGCTCGTGGGCGTGGCGCGGATGGAGGAGTTGCTCGTTCCACTTCGCCTCGTCGCTCAGGAGCAGCAGCCCCTCGGAATCCGCATCCAGCCGGCCGATGGCATAGACGTGCTTGGGAAAACCAAACTCCGCGAGCGGCCGGTTCGGCGAGCCGTCGCCGGTGAATTGCGAAAGCACGCCGTAAGGTTTGTGGAAGGCGATGAGCACAGGGATTTTTAACCACGAAAGCGGCCGGACACAAAGTTTTTGTTTCGCTTTGTGCCGGGTGGGCATTGCGAGTATTTTTCCCCCGTGATTCGCAACATCATTTTTGACTGGTCCGGTACCCTGGTGGACGATTTGCCGGCCGTCTTGAAGGCTTCCAATTATGTCCTCACGCAAGCCGGCAAGTCGGCCATGACGCTGGAAAGTTTCCGCCAGGAATTTCAACTGCCGTTCACGACCTTTTATGACCGGCACACGCCGGACGTGCCGATGGCGCAATTGGAAGAATGGTTTCACACGGAATTCCGGGTGGCGCAGGCTTCGGTGGTGGAGCTGCCGCATGCGCGGGAGTTCCTGGAGTTTTGCCGCGCAAAGAAATTTCGCACGTTTCTCCTCAGCACGGTTCACGCCGACCATTTTCAAGTGCAATGCCGCGGCAACCGCTTTGACACCTTTCTGGACCGGCCCTACACCGATGTCTGGGACAAGCGCGAAAAGATCCATGAGATTCTGGCCGAAAACGACCTCAAGCCCGGGGAAACTCTGTTCATCGGCGATATGGAGCACGACATCGCCACCGCGCGGCATGGCGGCATCCATTCCTGCGCCGTGCTGACGGGTTACAACACGCTGGAGCAACTCCGCGCCGCCCAACCCGATTTGATCGTGGAGCATCTCGGTGAATTAAAGCGCGTGCTGCTGAAGAATCATTTTCACCTCTTGGCCCCGGAACCGGAGGCAAACCTTGAGCCGCCGCTGGCCACCGTCGGAGCGCTGATTTTTAACGCCCGGCAAACCGAGGTGCTTATGATCCGCACCCATAAATGGTCGGGCAAATGGGGCATTCCCGGCGGCAAGATCAAACGCGGCGAGAAATCCGAAACCGCCCTGCGCCGCGAGCTTAAGGAAGAAACCGGCCTGGCCATCACCGACATCCGGTTCGTGCTGGTGCAGGACTGCATCAGCTCCAAGGAATTCTACCGCGATGCGCATTTTGTGCTGCTGAACTACACCTGTCGCGCCCCGGCCAAACATCCCCGCGTGGTGCTGAATGAAGAGGCGCGGGAATACCAATGGCTGCCGCTGGCCCAAGCCCAAAAGCTGCCGCTGAACCGGCCGACCAAGGTATTGCTGGCAGCGGTGATGAAAGTCCAGTTGGCGGAAAGCCGCAAACGGAAAGCCAAAACCCTTACCCGCCGTGGCTAAAATCTCCATCGTTGACCTGGAAGTGTTTTACCGCGTTGGCGTGCCGGCCGCCGAACGCGCCCAGCCGCAGCGGCTGCTCCTGACGATTGAAATGGAGACGGATATTGCCGCCGCCGCGCAGTCCGATGCCATTGCCGATACGATTGATTATTTCGCCGTCACCCAGCGGCTGCTAAACTACGGCGTGGGCCGCGAGTGGCAGCTGATTGAGAAGCTCGCCGCCGATATGGCCACAACCCTCCTGCATGAATTCCGGCCGGCCGCCGTCTCGGTGGCGGTGAAAAAGTTCATTCTCCCGGAAACCCGCCACGTGTCTGTCTCGCTGACGCTGAGCCGGGGCGAAACGCCTAATTGTTAAGTGGTCTGCAAACGCTATGGCTGTCCGACACTCAAGCGACTATCACCCAACAAAGCCGGGGAGTTGCGAAATACAATCTTACGGTATTCTGAATGCTGACGACTGATGTTTAACTACGGCATGCGCGATGGTATTGACGCTTTGGAGAATCAGTCGTGCAGCTTCGGGATCGGCGACCTTGAGACCGTAGGCTTTGTCGAGCGCCACGACCAGTTGCAGGGCATCCACCGAATCCAAACCAAGGCTGCCGGGGCCAAATAACGGCTGGTCGTCTTTGATTTCTTCCGGGCTGACGGGCAGCATGAGATTTTCGATCATCAGCCGTCTGATGTCCTGTTTAATTGCGGTTGAGTTGTCCATCACAAAATTCTGAGCCGCTGATCCTGCGTTATTGCCTGCTTTAGTGCAAGCTGAGAAGTCGCCAGATTGGGGTTTCGTTTGTTTTAGACACGTCCGGCCAAATCAGCTAAAGATTGTCCGGCATGAATTTTGTCCCGAGGTTTTATCCACCCAGTTGCTGGCGCAATAAAATACGCCGCTATTTTTTCCTGCTCTGGCTGGCAATTTTGGCGGTGCCAGCCACCGGCTTGGCGCTGCCCGACCGGCTGGTGTTGGCGCTAGACGGCATTTCTTATCGCGACTTCATGGCGTTGCAGGCCGGCATTGGCTGCACGAACTTCTGGGGCAAACCGTTCCGGCGCCAGGCGTTCACGTATGAGCAGGGATATTTTCCGGTCAGCCGCATGATTTCGACATTTCCCTCCGCGAGCGATGTTGCTTGGACGGACATTTTTGGCGACCGTCCCTTGCCGGGTTATCAGCGGACGTATTTTAGCCGGGCGGTAAATTCGCAAATTTCCATCAACGGCATCACCACCACGATGGAACACGAACGGCAGATGCACTGGCAGGTGGAAAATGGTTTCCTGCGGGCGTTGGGTTATCTTTTTCCGGTTCACATGTACAAATATGAGCTGCATGGAATGGCCCAGCACTTTTTGAAGTCAAAAGCGGATGGGGGCAATTTCTACGTCTATGTCCGTTCGTCCGACGATGCCCAGCATTTGAATCGCAATGTCTTTGACCTGCTCGGTCTGCTGGACAAGCAGTTGCAGGATTTGCGCGCCCGTTACCTGGCCCAGGAGGGACACGATCTGCAAATTGTGATTCTCTCGGATCACGGGCACAACCACGCCGGTCGCGGCCAGCGTTTCGAGGTTCGCACTTTTCTGAAAAGAGCCGGTTATCGAATCGCCAAAACCATCAAGAGTCAAAAGGATGTTGTCCTGCCGACGGTCGGAATTGAGGACTGGGTGGAAATCCACAACGCGCCCGCCGAAACCGAAAAGCTGGCGCAACTGCTCTGTCACCTGCAAGGCGTGGATCTGCTGGTGGCCCCGGTTTTTGGCGAAACCAACCGTTTTCTGGTCATGAATGCCCAGAGCGAGCGGGCCATTATTCAATGGCAGCCGGCGAAGAATTCCTTCCGCTATTCAACCGAAAACGGCGACCCGCTCAACTATCTGCCGTTGGCCGCCGCGCTTGCTCGGAACGGACAGCTGGATGCGGCCGGTTTTGCCACTGCGGACGACTGGATGACGGTGAGCATGACGAATCATTATCCGCTGGCGCTGGAACGAATCGTCCGCAGCCTCACGCGTTCCGCGCTGAATCCCGCCACCATCATCATCAGCCTCGACAATCAGTATGTGAACGCCAACTGGCTGGTTGAAAAAGGCAGCCGGCTGGTGAGCTGCGGGAGCACGCACGGCGGGCTGGATGACATCAATTCGGATGGAATGCTGGTGAGCAATTTTGTCCCCACCAAGGACACTTCGACCGACCGGGTGGCCGGGCAGTTTGATGATTTTTCGGGTGTGTGCAACTTTCGCGCTGCGGAAAACGGCGCCGAATGGATCACCAAAAAGGAACAAGCCCTGACGCGGATCGCCCGTGTGCCATTCGACCGGGATTGCCATCTGCTGCCGGGCGACGGGATATTCCTGCGCATGTGGTCGCCGAAGTTTGCGAATTTAGACCGCACGCTTCCCGTCGAAGTGACGTTCAAAAAAATTCCGCGCAATTCAAATCCGCAAATCAACCGGAACAATCAGAATCCGGCGGAAGTTTTTCAGCGGCAAATCACCCTCAAGCTGCCGGTTTCTTTTCCGGATAAAACTCCCGGCGAAAGAGTCTATGCACTCCCGCCGGATTTGAATTTGGAACCGCGGGCCGAATATACGATTTCGGGCTGGATTCAGGATCAAGACCAAACGATAAGGCTCTTTGCCTTTCCGTTTTACACCAGCGAAAACGGTCATCCCGTGGCGTATTGAAGAGGAGATTTACGGTGTGGTGGCCGCAAAAGTCTTTCCCTTTTGAGCGCAGATCATTTGCGCCACATAGCGGCCAGCCAGCGCCGCCGAGGGCAGCCCGCCGCCCGCCACCACCCAGTGCCCCGCCATGTAGAAATTCTTCAGCCGCGGCAGTGTGTAAGGAATGAGCCGGCCGAGTATGCGCGGTGTCGGCAGCCAGCCTTCATAACTGCCCTGCCAGTTGCCGGTGTAGCGCATATAAGTCGCGGGCGTCGCTATGTCAGACCGCTCGACCTGTTCCGCCAGTCCCGGAAACCGCTGGTCAAGGTGGGTGACGATTTCAAGGATGACCCGTTTCTTTTCCGCCCGGTAGCGCTGGGGATCGTTCTTTCTCAGGTTCGTCCAGAACTCGAAGCTGGTCGGCATCCGCAGCGTCATGATGGTGGTGCCTTCCGGGCAGAGTCCCGACTCGGAACCGAATACCTCGACCTCCAGCCGTTCGCGTTGCAATTGGTCGTCCACCCTGAGCGGCTGCCGCAGCGGCAGGTTGAGCGTGTGCGGCGCATCCGGAAATACTTTTTTGATGCCCAGCGAAATTTGGATGATGGCCGGGAACGTCTGGCACCGCTCGTAGAGAAAACGGATTTTTTTGTCCACGAATTTTCCATCCAGCATCTTGAAAATCGTCGTGTGGCCGTCCGCGCAGGAAACCACGGTGGTCGCCGGCACGAACGTCCCGTCCGCGCATTGCACGCCGGTGGCGCGGTTGTTTTCAACCTTCACCAAAGCCGCACGAGCGTTATACCGCACCGCGCCGCCCAACTTGGCGTAGCGGTCCGAGATGGCCATCGCAAAATCCCACGAACCGCCGGCGACAAAGCCGGTGTTGTTGCGCGTCCGGAATGCCAGCAGCATCACAAGCACGAGGGCCGACATGTCCTCGTTGCCGACGATGATCTGCAATGCCTCGCGGAGAAATTTGTTTTTGTAGCGGGCTACGTAGGTGGTGATGGGGAGATTTTTATAGCGGAAAATGGTGGGAACCATCGGCAGGTAGCGCAGCCCCAGTTTCATCTTCTCGAAATGCGTCATCAGCTCCAGCGCATTTTCCAGCGGCGGTTCCAGCGGCGCGCAGCGGCGCGCGTCCCGCACCAATTTATCAATTAGCCCGCTATCCTCGGGCGCGAAGCGTTTAAACTCGACCGCGAGTTTGTCCAAATCCGTCGGCACCGTCAGCGTTTTTTTGTCGCCCCATTCGATGCGCAGCATTTCGTCGTGGATGAAGACTTTTCGCCCGGCGATTGCGCCCAGCTCTGTCCAGATCTGATGAAAAGCGGACGGTTCCTGCACGCCGATAAGCCAGCGCAAGCAGCCGTCGAAAACATACGGGCCGCGTTGCCAGGCCGTGCAGAGTCCGCCCGGCAGCAGGCTGGCCTCCAGAATTTCCGTCGCGATCCCGTTCATCTGGAGATAGCAGCCGCATGAAAGCCCAGCAATGCCGCTCCCGATGATGATCACTTTCCCCGTGGGGGTGTCGGTCAACGCCGGAGCGGTAAAAGTTTTTTCTTCCACTGGCATCGCGTCGCTTTTCACAAAATTCCGCCGTCAACCTTGAGGACGGAACCGGTGATGTAGCTGGCCTCGGCGCTCGCCAAAAAACGGATGGTGGCCGCGACCTCTTCCGGCCGGCCAAAGCGGCGCATGGGAATTTTCATTTGCGCGGCTTTGCGTTCGTCGCCGGCCAGTTGTGCCAGCGCTTCTGTCTCCACAAAGCCGGGACACACGGCATTGACTGTGATCCCAATGCGCGCAACTTCCTTCGCGACTGACTGCGTCAGCGCGACCACGCCTGCCTTGGCGGCCGCATAATTGGCCTGTCCAGCCGGGGCCAGCAACGCGCTTAAGGAAGACACATTAACAATCCGTCCGCCGCGCTGGCTGATCATCGTGGGCAAAACAACCTGGCAGCCGTGAAAGACTCCCTCGAGATTCGTCGCCACCACGCGCCGCCACGAATCCACCGCCATCGTGGCGAGCAAAGCATCTTCGTGGTTGCCGGCATTGTTCACCAGCACGTCAAAACGCTGGTGGCGCCCCAAAATTTCTTCGATCGCCGTCTGCCAGGATTCAGGTGAAGTGACATCCAGCGTGACACAGAAACAGCGGTCAGGATTCTCCTGCGCCAGCTTGTCGGCGTTTCCGCGATTGGAGCGGACGCCAAGCCAGACGACATTCGCTGATGATTCCTGGAGAAAAGCGCGCGCGCTGGCCTGGCCCAACCCGCCGTTCGCGCCGGTGATCAATATGACCCGTAAGTTCATGGCTGGATGTTGCCCGTCGGCGCGGCGGTGGACAAATCAAAATCCGCGCGCCGACCGCCTGCTGATTGGAACCAACCAAACTGATGTTGGCCGCGCCAAAATTTTTCTCCGCCAACGCATCGCACGCGGCCACGCATTGCCAGGCGCTGGCAGCCATTAACCCTTCACCTAAAATTCGTTTCGGACTGACGCGCGAACCGGACCAATCGCCCCATGCCGCGCGTTCCGCCGCGTCCGTGCGCGGACTGATGCCAAGGCCGTCGCAGAGCAGGTCCCCGGGGGAATTATTGCCAAGTTGCTGGCGCATGGCTTGAGCAGCTTGCGCACGGTCGAGTTTTGCAGAATAGGTATGCGCGTCGGTGATGGTGGTCAGTTCGATGCCTACGGACCAACGCGAATCGAGGCATAGACACAGGGCCCCTGCGCCTGCGGCAACGATGGCCGAGCGATCCAGATGCCGGAGGGCGTCGGCGGTGATCCAGTTGGTTTCTTCCGCCCCGATGACGAGACACGCGTCCACACAGTTATTCTCCAGCCATTGCGCCCCGAGCGCGACGCCCAGCAAAAATGAGGACGGATCACCCACCATCGAGCAGGCGACCACGACATTTTCCAGCAGCGCTGCGACATGGCTTGTCGGCGCAGCGTAAACCGTTTCGGGGAAAATCAGCGGACTGGCCGTGGCCGGATCTTTCAACACCTCCTCATAAAATCGGCAGGAGTATTGGACACAACCGGATTGCAAACAGGCGACAATGCCCAGCCGCAGATTTTTTGCGGCGGGATGGCCGCGCAGCCCGGTCACCGCTTCGAGCGCGGCAGCGGCGGCGTAATGCGTGATCGGACTTGTGCGCCGCAGCCGCGGGTGCGCCAGAAATTCCGGTCGCGCGGGCGGATTCGGCACCAGCCGCGCGCGCAGCGGTTTTTCCCAGCCGGGCCGGGCCAAAGTTTGCACCGGTAGCGGCTCGCCTTTGTCCAGCGCATCGCGCAAGGCGGCGACATTCCAGCCGGCGGGCGACACCGCGCCAATTCCTGCGACAAAGATTTTGCTCATGCCCACCTCCTGAAAATCAGCGACGCATTCACGCCGCCAAAACCAAATGAGTTGGATAGCACGACCTTCACGCTCGCGTCCTGCGGTTTTTGCACGATGGGAAATTTGCAGGCCGGGTCGGGCGTCTCAAATTCGATTTCCGGCGGGAGCCATTGTTCGCGCAAAGTCATCAGGCTGATCACCGCCTCGACCGCGCCCGCGCCGCCGAGCAGATGACCGATGCTGGCCTTGGTGGAACTGACCGGCAGCGTGGCGGCGCGGCGTCCGGCCCATTCGCTGATGGCGAGCGCTTCCGAATTGTCATTCAGCACCGTGCCCGTGCCATGCGCGTTGACGTAATCAATTTCTTCGGGCGTGACGCGGGCATTCGCGCAAGCTTGCCTCATCACGTTCAAAGTGGTATGGCCCTGCGGATGCGGCTGGGTGAGATGGTGCTGGTCAATGGCCGTGCCGTAGCCGATGACTTCGCCTAAAATTTCAGCGCCACGCCGCCGCGCACTTTCAAGCGTCTCAAGATTTACAATCGCCGCGCCTTCGCCCAGGGCCAGGCCATCGCGCCGTGCATCAAACGGCCGGCAGACTGTTGGCGAGAGGGCTTGCAAGGAATCGAAGCCGGAGAAAACCATTTCGCCGAGCGCGTCGTAGCCGCCGGCGACCACGCGCTCGGCCTGACCCAAACGAATCAGATCAAAGGCGTGGCCAATGGCATTACCGCCGGAAGCGCAGGCGTTCGAGATGATGGTGATCGGCCCGCTGTAATTGAGCGCGTCGAGAACCATTCGCGCCTGAACCTGCGGCTGGTAATGAATGGCTCGCGTCGCCTGTTGGCGTTGACGCGACGGTTGTCGCAATGCCTGCCGGTAATAGGCTTCGCCGTGCAACATGCCGCCCGCCGTCGTGCCGAGCACGAGCGGCAGATTTTCGGCGGATTCCCAGCCGGCCTGCTGCCAAGCTTCCTGCGCGGCCAGCACGAGCATTTTTCCGGCGCGGTCGAGACGGGCGAGCTGGCGATAGTTGAGACGCGATGGCGGAAGGGTTGCTGGCAGGTCAACTTCCGCCGCGACTTTCACGCGCTGGCGGCTGACATCAAATAGCGACACGGGACGGAACGCCCGGCATCCGACGCGGAAGCCTTCGGCGTTCGGTTTCCAGCCCAGGCCGAGCGCCGTGACAATGCCGGCTCCGGTGACAACCACTCGCGGTGGTGCGGCGGGCGATGAGGTTGGCGGGAAAAGCATCGGCGGTTGGAGGGCGCAGGTTGGCTCAGAAAGCTGATCTTGCCATGCCTGAAGGTGCTGGCTCGATCTGGGTTGTTGCTGGTTGTTTCTGATGCCGTTTAACCGTCATACGGCAGCGTCACCCAACCGTAACCAAGCGTCAAGAATTTATGGTTTTTTCACCGTCCCCGCCGGGGCAGGACATGGAAATATTTTTCCTCGATTCCCGGCAGAAACCATTTCAAGCTGTCGCCGTGATTGATCCGACCACCTGCGCCGCCGTGCTCCCCTGCTTCAATGAAGCTGGCAGCATCGCGGGTCTGGTCACGGCGCTGCGCCGGGATATCCCCTCCGTGCTGGTCGTGGACGATGGTTCGACAGATGCGACGTCCAGCCTCGCCCGGAATGCCGGGGCCGGCGTGGTCCGGCACGAGCGCAACCTGGGCAAAGGCGCGGCGCTCAAAAGTGGATTGTCGCGTGCGCTCATGCAGGGTTGTGAATGGGCGGTGACCCTCGATGGCGACGGCCAGCACGCACCCGAGGATTTGCCCGCGCTGGTGCGCTGCGCCGATCGAACCGGGGCGTTACTGGTGATCGGCAACCGCATGAACGAGGCGCGAAAAATTCCCTGGTTGCGCCGGCAGGTGAACCGGTGGATGAGCCGGAAAATTTCGCAGCGCGCCGGGCGGTCGTTGCCGGACACGCAATCCGGCTTTCGCCTCATTCACCTGCGCACCTGGGCGGCACTCGAGCTAAACACAAAACATTTCGAGGTCGAATCCGAAATGTTGATGGCATTTCTGGCGACGGGGCGGCGGGTGGAGTTCGTCCCGATCCGGGTTATTCGCAGCCAACGAACCAGCCACATTCATCCGATAGCTGATTCATTGCGCTGGTGGCGCTGGTGGCGGCATTTGGCCCGGACTGGGTCCGCGGCTCAGGCCTCGCTGCCTGCCGCCGCCCCAACAAAAATGCTCCGCTATTAAATCAAGCGCGAACGCCGCCTAGCTTACTTGGTCGGATTATAGACGTATTTTCCAGCCTCGTTGATGTATCCGAAACGGCCGCCTGTCTTGACCCACGCCAGTCCGTTGGTGAAGGCTTCGGCTTCATCGAACTGCGGATTGATCACCACTTTGCCGGTCACATCCACGAAGCCCCAGCGCCCTGATTGCCGCACTGTCGCCAGGCCTTCGGAAAACTCGGCGGCTTTGTCAAACTGCGGCTTGATCACAAAATTTCCGGCGGGATTGATGTAGCCCCAGTGCTTGCCCTGCCGGACCGGGGCCAGGTCGTTGACAAAGCTTCCCGCTTCCTCGAACTGCGCGTTGATGATAATCTTCCCGGTCTTGTCAATGAATCCCCAGCGGCCCTCCATCCTGATGCCGGCCAATCCTTCGGAAAACGCCTGCGCCCGCTCAAATTGCGGGTTAATAACGATTTTTCCGCTGGCGTCTGCGTAGCCAAAATGCCCGCCCATTTTAATCATGGCGAGTTTCTCGGAGAATGCGGCGGCTTCGTCGAACTGCGGATTGATGACCACTTTTCCGCTCTTGTCAATGAAGCCCCAACGGCCACCCATCTTGACGGCCGCGAAGCCCCCGGCAAACGTTCCCGCATCGTCGAACTGCGGGTTGATGATGTATTTGCCAGCCGGGTTGATGTAGCCGTAACTGCCGCCACCGCCACCGTGAAACGGGCTCCATGGGCGCGGGTCATAGAACGGGCTAGGGCCACCGCCGCCAAGCTTGACCATCGCCAGCCCGTCACTGAACGCACCAACTTTGTCGAACTGCGGATTAATCACAATCTTCCCCGAACCATCCACATACCCCCATTTACCCGTGCGCACCGGGGCAAGTCCTTCTGCGAAACCCTCCGCCCGGTCGAATTGCGGATTGATCACCGATTCGCCGGAATTGTTCACATATCCCCAGCGGCCGTTGGCGACCACGGGATAAAGGATAGTTGCGGCCGTGCAAACAGACAGGGCGCTCCCCGTCGCGAGGGCGAACAGCAGGTAAAACCAGGATTTTTTCATAATATTTGATGAGTTGTTTTTTTCACATGCCGCGCGGGTGCTAACCTCCCTCCCGCGTTGAACTCGGTATGTAGAACGAGTCTATTTTTCAGCGAGGACGAGTCAAGCGGCGATTCCAGATGTGGAATCGTTTGAAAAGCCTGTGTGCTGGTGGGGGGTTTTGTAAAGATTTCTGTGTAAGTGGTTTTTTGGTTTGGTTTTTTTGTTGTGTTAATTTCCCGTGCCCCCGCAACGAGATAGAATGAGCCGGGGGCGAGCCGGAGCCTTAGCTCGCGCCCCCGGCGGTCGAATGGTCG
>CAIMLG010000056.1 GCA_903842235.1 uncultured Verrucomicrobia subdivision 3 bacterium | reverse complement strand
TCATCCAGCCGCACGTCCACGGAATACAGGCCCGGCTCGTTGAACTTGAGCTGCTGGATATTGACGATGAAGTTGCGGGTGAGGAAGTGGGCGTCATCCGGCAGCACCACCGGCACGGGCAGCTCGATGCCCTGCATGATGGGATGGCCGTCCGCATTGATGAAGTTCAAGGTCAGCTTGCGCGTGCCTTCATCGCCGGGCATGAACGTCAGGCGCATGGCCACGGCGCACTGCGGGTGCACGGCGGGCATCTGCGGCGCATAAATCGTGTCGAACGCGCCGAGCAGGTTGAGCTTGCCGTTGTCGTCCGTCGCCGCGTCGCAGAGGACCGCCACTTGAATATTCATGGGGGCAAATTAAGCCACGAATCGGGCGCGTTGGCACGCACTTCTTTTCGGCGCCGAGCCAAACCCGAATTTGCCAAGCCGCCCATTTCTGGTAGTTTCCAAGCGTGAATTTTTTCATTCAGCGCAGCGAATTACGCGACCTTTACGACCAAGTCGCCGCCGGCGAACGCATCTCCGAAGCCGACGCGCTGCGCTTGTTTGAATCCAAGGATCTCAACGCCTTGGGCGCCATTGCCGATCTTGCCCGGCAGAAGAAAGTGGGTCCGCGCGCCAGCTTCATCGTCAACCGCTACATCAACTATTCCAACTACTGCATCCTCTCCTGCCAGTTCTGCGCCTTTGCCCGCAAGAAACGCGATGCCGATGGCTTTGAGCTGACGATTCCGCAGATCGTGGAGAAAGCCCGCGAAGCCCTGCGCCTGGGCATCACCGAGCTGCACATCGTCGGCGGCCTGCACCCCAGCCTGCCCTTCCGCTATTACACGGACATGTTGCAAGCCCTCAAGGCGCTGGAGGGAAAACTGCAATTGAAGTGCTTCACCGCCATTGAAATTCTCCACCTCGCCTGGCTCGCCAAAAAAACCGTGGTGGAAACGCTCACGGAATTGAAAGCCGCCGGCCTGGATTCCCTCACCGGCGGCGGGGCGGAGATTTTCCAGCCGGAAGTCCGCGCGGCCATCGCCAAAGGCAAGGAATCCGCCGCCGAATACCTCGACGTCCACCGCCAATGGCATCGCCTCGGCGGCCGCAGCACGTGCACCCTGCTTTACGGCCACGTCGAGAGCCTGGCCGACCGCGTGGATCACCTGCGCCAGCTCCGCGCGTTGCAGGATGAGACGCACGGCTTTTGCGGCTTTGTGCCGCTGGCGTATCATCCGGAGGACAATGAGATTCCCGTCCAGACGCCGCCCACCGGCTTCGACTCCCTGCGCACGATTGCCGTCAGCCGGATTTATCTGGATAACTTCGACCACATCACCGCCTATTGGGTGGGGCTGGGCATGAAGCTCGCCCAAGTGGCCCTGAGCTACGGCGCCGACGATTTACACGGCACCATCATCGAGGAACACATCTTCCACATGGCCGGCGCCAATACCCCGCAGCTCCAAACCGAAAGCGATATGATCAAAGCCATCCGCGAAACCGGCCTCACGCCCGTCCAGCGCGACACCTTTTATCAACCGCTTAAAGTGCTCGCGGCTCCTTAAGGGGCCCCCGGCCGCGGCGCCCCGGGCTCAACCCACCTTGACCCGGAAATCCGAGGCGGCCTTCATTTTTTCCAGGTCGCCATTGTAGAATTCGTCGCGGTAGGTCTCGGTTTCCAGCAAATGCTGGCGCAGATCCTTCTGGTCGCGGTGCAGAATGTATTTCAGCTCCTTCAAATTGGCCGACCAGCGGAAGCCGTTGAAAAATTCCGCCCCCGCAAACTGCGTCTTGTAGAGCGCCGCATCGGAATAGCAGGTGCCGAGATAGAAATGCTTCTTGCCGTGCTCGGCAAACAGCGCCACCGCCGAGGTCATCATGAACATGCCCAGATTGCGGGCGTAATAATTCAGGTCGTAAAACGCGTAGTAATAAAACGCCAGCGCCTTGCCCTCCAGATACAGCGTGGCCACGCCCACGTCCTGGCCGGTTTCCATGTCCGTAAACACCAGCAGATGCGAGATGATCGGCGAATTGAACAGGCCGTCCAGCCGCTCGAAGCTCATCACGTCTTTGCCAAACTTGATGTCGGCGTAGGTCTTGAAAAACTGGCGGCGTTCGGCGGTGTAATCAAACTGGTCGCGCGGTACGAGTTTCACGTCGATCCCCGCGCCCTTGCGGAGAATGCGGCGGTTCTCGGACGAGGGCTTGAACTTGGCCAGCGTCACCCGCACCTGCCGGCAGAGATAAAACCGGTCCAGCTGGCGCGACGATGGCAGGAAGCCGGCGTTGAAAATATCCGCCGGCGTCTCGCCCGGCTCGGGAAAGGCCCAGACCGCATACGGGAACTGGTAGTTGTCGTAGTCGGCGTTTTGTTCGGAGAAAAGCAGTTTCACAGGGAATATTTAGCCACAGATCCCCCCAGATGAAACCCCGATTTTTGGAAAAACGTCTTTTCGCCCCGGCGCGACCCGCGTGGCTGAGCCAAGCGCAGGACCGGCCCTTCCGAGCATTTCCATCAAAGCGGTAGCGAGGGTCTGCTGGTCCGGACGGACCGCGGTCTTATTGACTTTTGACTTCGTTTCCACTCCGTGACAGGGTTTTCCAACCGGCGCCGGCGCGGAAGCCCCGCCAAAGTCCGGCCCGGACGGGCCAACCAAATCCCCGCCGCCCAGCGCTCCCGCTTTTCGGTCAATGCTAATGGGCGGCAAGCCCGACCGGAGGGGCTGGACGGGAGGCGAACGCGTATTTGCCGGAGCCGATTTCAAAGATGGCGCGGCCGTTTTCCAGGCGCAGGAATTTCACACCTTTGGCCGCCCCAACGGCGCGCTCGCTTTCGGTCACCTCCGCCAAGGCTTGGGCGGGCAGGTAAACCGTGGCCTGGCAGTTGGCCGGAATGGTGACGGTGAGCTTGAACTCGCCCTTTTCCATTTTCCAGCGGCTGCGGATGGGGCCGTGAATGGAATGATATTCCGCCTTCACCCAGGTGAAACTTTGGGCGGGATGGATGATTTCCGGGCGGATGACGATGTGGTTGAAGGCCGGACCATCGGTGTCGATGCCGGCGGCCTGGGTGATGAGCCATTCGCTGACGCAGCCCAGCCAGTAGTGATTGAAGGAATTCATGCCGGGATCCTGAAAGCCTTTGGCCGGCGTCCAGCCATCCCAGCGTTCCCACATGGTGGTGGAGCCCCAGATGACTTGCTGCAGCCAGGAGGGATAGGTTTTGTTGAGCACGAGTTTGTAGGCGAGTTCGGGGTGACCGGCCTTTTGCAGGGCGAAAAGAATGAACGGCGTGCCGAGAAAGCCGGTGGCGATGTGGTCCTCGCGCTCATGCAGCGCGGCGGCAAATTGCCCGGCGACTTTCGCTTTCAGGTCGTCCGGCACCAGATCCAGGCCGAAGGCGAGGGCATAGAAGGTTTGGCCGGTTTCGTTTTTGTCATCCACGATCCGCCCATCGTCCTTGAGGTATTTTTTGATGAACGTGGCGCGGATGTGGGCAGCGAGCTGCTGATATTTCTCGGCGTCGGCGGTTTCGCCCAGCGCGGCGGCAATCTTGGTCATCACCTGCGCGGTATAGGCGTAATAGGCGGTGCCGATGGCAGCGGATTTTTGCGGGCCGGCCAGCCGCAGCCAGTCGCCGAAATCGCCGCAGCCGCGCACAAAATCCTGGCTGGTGCGGGCCAGAAAATTCATGTGGCGCCCGAGGGCGGCGTAATGCTGCCGCAGCACGCGGGTGTCGCCATACATCTCAAACATCCGCCAGCTGCAGATCGGCCCGGAATCGGACCAGCCGGTGTTGCCAAAGCCGGCGACCGCCGCCGGGGCCACATCCCCAAAGGCGCCGTCGGCCCGCTGGGAATCGGCGCACAAATCGGTCAGCCATTTGGTGTAGAAGGCGGGGGCGTTCAGGTTCAAACACGCCGTCTTCATGAACACCTGCGCGTCGCCGGTCCAGCCGGCGCGCTCGTTGCGCTGGGGGCAATCGGTGGGCACGTCGAGGAAATTGCCCTTCTGGCCCCAGAGCGAATTCAGGACAAGCTTATTAACCAGCGGCTCGGAGCATTCAAACCACGCCGCCTGCGGCAGGGCGGAATACACCACCACGCCGGTGAGATCGCTGAGCCTGGGGCGGTAGGTCAGGCCGGTGATTTCCACATAGCGGAAACCGTGGAAGGTGAAGCTCGGCTCATAGGCGCGCTGGGTGGAGCCGGCCAGAATGTAAGTGTCCGTGGCCTTGGCGGCGCGGAGATTGGTGGTGTAGATGGTGCCATCGGAATTCAACACTTCCGCATGGCGCACAACGACTTTCTGACCGTTCACGCCTTTGGCCAGCAGCCGCGCCCAGCCAACCATGTTCTGGCCGAGGTCGAACACATACACGCCCGGTTTGGGCTCGGTGATTTTGATCGCGGCCACTTCCTGCATCCGCCGGATGGGTTCGCCGGGATGCGCCTGCAAATTGGCTTTGACGGTATCATCCACTTGCGCGGCGGCCCATTGGCGATCCTTGAAACCCACCCGGTCCCAGCCGGGCTGCTCGGCGCGGGCGTCGTAAACGCAGCCCATTTGCAAATCGTCCTCGCGAATGGCGCCGGCGCTGGCTTTCCAGGAGCCGTCGGTGCCGATGATTGCGCGGGTGCCGTCGGCGTATTCCACCTGCAACTGCGCGATCAGCCGGCATTCGCTGCCGTAAAGGTGCCGCCGGTCGCTGAAGGCGATGAAGCCGGCATACCAGCCGTCGCCCAAGATGGCGCCCAACACATTATCCCCGCGCCGGAGCCGGGCAGTGACATCGTAGCCGAAGTAATGGACGCGCTGGTTAAAATCCGTCCAGCCCGGCGACAGCACATCGGTGTCCAGCGGCTGGCCGTTCAGGCGCAATTCATACACCCCCAGCGCCGAGGCAAAGACCGTGGCGCGGAGGATGGGTTTGGGGATGGCAAACGTTTTGCGGAAATACGGCGCGGCGCGCAGCGGGAAACGCGGCTTATCGCCCAGCTGCATTTCCGAATTGGTGGGCGTGTCGAACCCGATCCAGCGGGCCGACCAGTTGGTGGCGTTCAGCAAGCCCATGGTCCAGCGCGCTGGCGCGCTCCACCCGGACACTTGGCCCGCCTGATCCCACACCCGCACCTGCCAGAAATAGGTCTGGCCCGCCGCCAGCGGCTGACCGTCGTAAACCACCTGCGCGGATTGATCGGAGCTGACTTTGCCGCTGTCCCATTGATAGGTGAGCGATTCTTTCAGCGCGGCCAAACTGCTCGCCACGAGAATCTGATAGCCGGTCTGCCGCACGCCGCGCGCATCGGCCTGCAACACCCAGCTCAGGCGCGGCGCGCGCGTGTCCACGCCGACAGGGTTATTCCGATATTCGCAGCGGAGCTCGGAAAGGCTGACGGAAGAAGCCAGGGCGCCGGCGGCAGTCAGCCACAGGAGGAGGAAAAAATTCTTTTTCATGCGGTCGGCCATTCTGGGCCGGGCTGGCGCCGGTCGTCCAATAAATTTTCCGATATTATCTTCAAGGCAGGATAAATGTTTTCACGATTGTTTTGGTTCTGCGACCCGAGATCGCCGCCGGCTGGAAGGCGGCGGCCCCGGCAAGCAAGAGCAATAAGACGCTCCAGAACCTGGCGAGCGGCGCGCAACTCGCCTTAAGACCATCCGCGGCGGTGCCACGAAAGGTGTTTGCCGAAACTCGGTTTTCGGGAAAGAATGACGCCATGAAGCTGATTCTGTATCTGGGCCTGGCGGGGCTGCTGGCGCTGGCCGCCACCGGTTGTTCCACCGGCGGCGGCGGCCGCGCGGCGTCCAGCCTGGCGCCCACCACGGTGAGCGGTTCGGTCAGCGTGGGGGCCAGCACGCATTTCTAGAGTTCCAAGCTTGTGACCCGCCCGCAAACACCAACTGACCTCGCCGCCTTGCGCCTGGCGCTCCGCCTCGCCCGGCGCGGTTACGGCACCACTTCGCCCAATCCCATGGTCGGCGCGGTGCTGGTGAAAGGCGGGCAAATCCTCGGGCGCGGCTGGCATCGCCGGGCCGGCGGGCCGCACGCGGAAATCGAGGCGCTCCGCGACGCGCGGCAGCGCGGCCATTCGCCGCGCGGGGCGACGCTTTACGTCACGCTGGAACCCTGCTGCACGCAGGGCCGCACGCCGCCCTGCACCGACGCCATCATCGCCGCCGGCATCAAGCAAGTGGTCGTCGGCACCGCCGACCCCAATCCGCAGCACGCGGGCAAGGGGTTTAAAATTTTGCAGCGCGCGGGGATTAAGGTGGTAGGGGCATCGCGCGGCGATGGCCGGCCGGCGCAGCGCGCCGTCCCTCCCGGACTGGCCGAGGATTGCGCCCGCTTGAACGAAGCGTTTAACCACTGGATTGTTCGCCGCACGCCGTTCGTCACAGTCAAAGCCGCCATGACGCTGGATGGGAAGATTGCCACGGCCAGCGGCGAATCCAAATGGATCACCGGCCCGGTCGCCCGCGCGGCGGGCATGAAATTGCGCCGGGGCAGCGATGCCATTCTCGTCGGCATCAACACGATTCTGGCAGATGATCCGTCGCTGACGGTGCGGTTAGTCCAAAGCCCAAAGGCTAAAGTCCAAAGTCAGGGCCTGCGGCGGATCGTGCTGGATTCCCGGGCGCGAACGCCGGTGACGGCCAAAGTCGTGAGCGATGCAGCGGCGGCCCGGACGACGATTGTGGTCAGCCAGCGGGCGCCAAAAAGTCGGGTGGCCGCCTTGGCCAAACGCGTGAGCGTGCTGGTGGCTCCGACCACCCACTCAAAACCAAGAACTGAAAATCCAAAACTGAATCTACCTTGGCTGCTGAAAAAGCTTGGTTCGGAAAACGTGACGAGCCTGCTGGTGGAGGGCGGCGGCGAGGTGAATGCGGCCTTTCTGCTGGGGGGCCAGGCGCAGCGGGTGGCCTTTTTCTATGCGCCGAAAATCCTGGGGGGCCGGGATGCGCGCAAGGCGGTCGCGGGCGAAGGCGCGAAAAACCTGAGCGAGGTAATCCAGCTTCGCGAAGTTGCGTGGCGTCGGCTGGGCGAGGATTTATTGCTGACAGCGCGGGTGTCTCCGGGGCCGCGTTTGTTAAAACGCGGTTTGCCTCACGCCGTCCCCGCGTGCACAAGCGCGGCCACGGCAAAAGGTGCGGCGTGATTGCCAAAACGCGGCTCGACGCGGTTTCCGAACCGATTTAGATTTCCCCCATGTTCACCGGCATTGTTGAAGAAGCGGGCGTCATTGAAAAAATCACGCCCACCAAAAAATCCATTGAAATGACCGTCCGCGCCACGCTTTGCGGCCGGGGCGTGCAGGTGGGCGACAGCGTGGCGGTCAACGGCTGCTGCCTGACGGCGGTGAAGGTCGCGCCGCGCGGCCAGTCCAGGCTGATCCAGTTTGATCTGCTGCAGGAAAGCTGGAGCCGCACCAATTTCCAATTCGGCCGGCCCGGTTCGCTGGTCAACCTCGAACGCTCCCTGCGCGCCAACGGCGAGCTGGGCGGCCATTTTGTCACCGGCCACGTGGATGGCCTCGGCGAAATCATCAAGTGGGAACGCGCCGGCAAGGATCACCGGCTCGATATCGCCGCCCCGGCGGACGTGATGAAGTATCTGGTCTTCAAAGGCTCGGTGGCGGTGGATGGCATCAGCCTGACGGTGGCCGCCGTGCAAAAAAAGAGTTTCCGCATCTGGATTATTCCGCACACGTTCGCCGTCACGGTGCTGCGCGAGCGGAAGGTGGGCGACCAGGTCAACCTGGAAGCCGATTTGCTGGGCAAATACGTCGAGAAATTCCTCGCCGGCCGGAAGCGGTGAACCGGCGTTTCCGCGCTTGTAAAACCGCTCCCGCCTTAAGAGAATCCCCTTCGATTCAAACCACTGACGTCATGGGCACCATAAAGGACTCGGTCCGCCTGTTGTCTGGTTCGTCGGCGCATTACACGGTGCGCCTGGCGGCCTCGGCGGAAGAACTGCGGGCGGCGCAGGCCCTGCGCTTTCAGGTTTTCAACCTCGAACTGAACGAGGGCCTGCCGCAATCCCTCGCCACCGGGCTGGATGCGGACGCCTATGACCCCATCTGCGACCATCTGCTGGTGGAACATCTGCCCACCCGGCAAATCGTCGGCACCTACCGGCTGCAAATGGGCGCGGCCGCCCGCGCCCATCTTGGCTATTACAGTGAACAGGAGTTTGATTTCACGCCCTTTGAGCCGTTCCGCCGCCAGATTGTGGAACTGGGCCGGGCCTGCGTGGCGAAACCACACCGCAACCTGGTGGTGCTCGGGAAGCTGTGGAAAGGCATCGCCGATTACGCCACGGAACGGGGTGGGCGCTACCTGATCGGCTGTAGTTCGCTTACCTCGCAAGATCCGGCTGAGGGGGCCGCCGCGTATGAGGAACTTTCCCGGAAACACCTGCCGGAACCTGCGTGGCGCACGCTTCCCCGGCCGGCCTATGCGTGCCCCCTGGACCAGAAATCCAGCGCCGAAATCCCCAAATTGTTGGGCGCTTATCTGGTCGTCGGCGCCAAAATCTGCGGCCCGCCGGCCTTGGATCGCCAGTTCAAGACCATCGATTTTCTCACCTTGATGGATCTGGCCACCATGTCGGAACGAACCCGCAAACGCTATTTTAGTTAACCGAGCTTGCCCATGACCCTTCGCGCTGCGGGAAGATTCGTTTGGTTTGCCGGGGAAATCGTCGTCATCGTCCTCAATTACTTTCTCACCGCCGCTGTGGTGCCCCGGGCCAAACGGCGGCTGGCCCGGGCCGCGTGGCTGAGCCGCGCCTCCCGCCGCCATTTGAAAATTTTCGGCTACTCCGCCACGCTCTCCGGCCCGGTTCCCCGGGGCGGATTGCTCGTGAGCAATCACCTGAGCTATCTCGATATTCTGGCCCTCAGCGCGACCATGCCCGCCGTGTTTGTCTCCAAGGCCGACGTGCGGCGCTGGCCGCTGTTCGGCTGGCTGGCCGCCTTGGGCGGCACGGTTTTCATCGAGCGGGAACGCCGCACCCACGTCGGCGCCGTCAATCGCGAGATTGAAACCGCCTTGGCGGAAGGCGCGCTGGTGGTGGTGTTTCCGGAAGGCACCAGTTCGGACGGCCAGACGGTCCTGCCCTTTCGCTCATCGCTGCTGGAACCGGTGCTGCGCGGCGGGCAGGCGATTTCCACCGCGTGGATTCATTACGAATTGGACGACGGCGATGCCAGGCAGGAGGTTTGTTACTGGGGCGACCATAGTTTTTTCCCGCATCTCGCGAATTTGCTCGGCAAACGGCGGGTGCGCGCCACCCTGCGGTTTGGCCAGTTTCACCGCACCACCGACGACCGCAAAGTGCTGGCGCAGCAACTGCACGCCGCGGTTTCGGAATTAAAAGATTCCCGCGGGTAACAATTCCCCGGCGCGGTTGTCTTGCGGTTAGATGCCGCCCCTTAAAATGATCGACAGCGCCAATCCCAGCGCGCAGCAGGACGAATCCGCCGTGGCCGCCGTGCGCGGCGGCGATGCCGAGCGCTACCGCGAACTCGTGGAGCGCCACGAGCGGCGCGTCTATGCCGTGGCGTGGAGCCGCTTGGGCGACCCCGCGCTGGCGGAGGAAGTCACCCAGGAAGCCTTCATCCGCGCCTACCGCCGCCTGTGGCTGCTGGGCGACGGCGCCAAGTTTTCCGGCTGGGTCAACACCATCGCCCGCCGCCTGGCCATCAACTTCGGCCTGCGCCATCGCCGCGAACTGAACAAGCGCGAACGCTGGGCGCTGGAAAACCCGGACCTCACCACCACGGAAAATTCGCTCGCCGACAGCGAACCGCTCCACTCGCCGGAAACCCTGCGCCAAACGCTCGCCGAACTGCCGGCCGCCCACCGCGAATGCCTGGTGCTGTTCTATCTCGAAGGCAAGAGCGGGACGGAAGCGGCGGCGGCGCTGGGCATTTCCGAAGCGGCGTTGCGGGTGCGCCTGCACCGTGCCCGCGCCGCCCTCCGCGAGCGGTTGGAGGAAAAACTGGCTGATTCGCTCACCCACCTCCGCCCCGCCAAAACGCTGGTGCCCGCCGTCATGGCTGGGGTGCTGGCGGCTTCATCTGCAAAAGCGGCGACGGCGGGCGGCGTGGGCGCAGCGGTCACGGGTGCGCTATCTAAACTTGGTTTTCTCAAATGGCTCGCGAGCGCTTCCTTCAATCTTTTCCTGCTGCCAGCATTTGCCTTGAGCTGGTTGTTTATGCGGCTGGATCTGCGAAACTTTCGGGATCGCGATGGTTTCCGCGCCAGGCTTTTCCAACAGAACACCTGGCTGATCATTGTGGTGATGGTTATATTTGGAGTTGGCTTCTGGTTTTTTCAGTCCGTTTTCAAGACCGTTGATTCACGCGGCATGGTCGTTCCGGCTTACACCGCCATGAGCCTTGTGGCGGGAATCCTCCTGCTTTTGAGCCTGCGGATGGCGCTGCGTCTGAGGGTTGTTTGGAACCGGTATTTTGCCAGCATGATTGCCACTAACCTGATGGCAGGGGGTTTTATTTTGGCAGTAGGTCTGGGTTGGATGCCGATTATGTGGGTTGGTTTCTTCGTCCTCATCCAAGCTGTCATGCAGATGGCTTTTTACGCGGAACGCCCGCTGCGAACGGACTATAATTTATTTCTCCGGGCAGCGGAAAGGATTTTGCCCGGCGGGCAGGTAGCTTCGGCAATCAAGCCAGAACAATTCCAGGCAACCGAGGCAGACAGGTTTCGCTTTGCTCGTTTTCTTGGAAAGCGCTGGTTGGTAAGCAATTTTCGACGCACCAATCACGATCTCATTCTGCAACTCACGCCCGTAAAAGTAACCTTCCAAAGTTTGTCGTGGAACCTTGCGTATTTGGTCTTCCGCCGAAAAAGCTCCCGTCTTGTCTTGCGAGCGGATGGAACGGCGCTGGCAACGCTGAATCCGGCCGATTTTAAAATTCTAAACCGGATTTGCCCCGGCGAACGACTGGAATCACAAGCATTGGAGAACCGCGTGACCGCAGCGACCACGCTCGCGTGGCAACAATTCCGCGCTGGCGACTTGGCGGCTGCCGAGCGCACGCTCGGTCAGATCCCTGATTCGGATGTTTTTATCAAGCCGGTCAAAAAATCAATGTCCACGCAGTTGCAAAGGGCCTTTGTCATCGGCGTGGCCGGGTTCGTCGCCATCCAGATGTTTTATGTCAATGGCTTGATGAAGACGTTGAATATTTCGGCATCGTCCCCTCAAGCGTGGTCGCAGCAGGAATACAAACACGCGATGAGCGACCTGCATATAGCAAAGACCGAAGAGAAACGATTTTATGCGCTTGGCGCGGCCGCCAAAGAGAGTCTTGATTCAGGCAAGATTGATGACGCTCGTAATTTTGCCCAAGAATTGATGGCGCTGACCCCGAAATACACAAACGACTGGAATTACGGCAATGCCATCCAAGACGCCAACCTTGTGTTGGGCCGGATTGCGGTGCGTGAGGGGAAAATTGCCGAGGCTAAGAAATTTCTGGCGGCATCCAGCAAGAGCCATGGCTCTCCGCAGATGAACAGCTTTGGTCCCAACATGAGTCTTGCATTCGACCTGCTGAAAAAGGGTGAACGCGATGCCGTGCTGCAACATTTCATGCGCTGTCGGATGTTTTGGAAAATGGACTACGGCAAATTGGATAAATGGATGCGCGAGGTCATGGACGGAAAGAATCCAGACTTCGGGGCAAACCTGCTTTACTGAATCACGGCATGGGTCTGCCAGCAGCGATTGGCGAAAATCTTGCGCGAGCACCAAGCCCATCCCGCCGCGCCTTACCGCTCGTTGCTGGAGCCGTAGCTCACTCTCAGAACCAGCCGTTCACCACTTCACCGGCACGGTCAGTTTCTTGCCGAAGCGGTTTTCGTAGTGCAGTTGCCGGTGCTGCACGCCGTATTCGTGGACGAGCTTGGTGATTTTCACATCGTAGCAGCAATATTCGGCGATCTCCGCCAGCTTGCCTTCCTGCCACCAGCGGATGGCCTGCAAGCCTTCCGCCGTCTTTTCCACGCCAAACGTCGCCGTGGCGATCGAGTCGAGCGAGAGCCGGTGGTTGAGCGTGTTTTGCAGTTCCACCAGCATGTCGAGGGTCGGCAATTGGGTCAGGTCAAACGCCGTGTAGCCGTGCAGCACTTCGTAGTCAAACCGGAGATTATTGAAGCCGACGACAAGATCGGCGCGCTGGAGTTCGGTGATCAGATCGTTCACCTGCTTCTCGCCATAAATCTGATACCCGCCGCGCGCCGTGCTGTAGGTCACGCCCACGCTCATGGCCATTTTTGAAATATTGCTCCAGCCGCCGACCTCCTCGGCGGACTTCTGCGTTTCCAGATCGAAATAAACAATGTTCTTGGCCATCGGCTTCAATTTACGATATGCGATTTACGATTTACGAGCCTATTTCGCAAATCCAGCCGCGCGTAAATCCCATATCGTAAATCGTAAATGAATTTTGGACTTTGAACTTTGGGCTTTGGACTTATATTTCGCGCATGGCCCTGACTCCTTCCACCATGCTGCCGCTGGGCACGCCGGCCCCGGACTTCCATTTGCCGGACACCCAGGGGAAAACCGTCTCGCTCGCGAGTTTCAAAGACCAGCCGGCCCTGGTCGTGATTTTCATGTGCAACCACTGCCCCTACGTGGTGCACATCCGCGCCGGGTTGGCGCAACTGGCCCTCGACTACGCGCCGAAAAATATCGCCCTGGTGGGGATCAATGCCAATGACGCCAGAAATTATCCCGCCGACAGCCCGGCCCGAATGAAGGACGAAGTGGCGGCCGCCGGCTACACTTTTCCGTATCTCTATGATGAAACGCAAGCGGTCGCCAAAGCCTACCGCGCCGCCTGCACGCCGGATATTTTCCTGTTTGATCGCGGTCGCCGGCTGGTTTATCGCGGCCAGTTTGACGCCAGCCGCCCCGGCAACGGCCTGCCCGTCACCGGCAAGGATCTGCGGGCCGCGCTCGACGCCGTGCTCGCCGGCCGGCCGACTTCCGAAATGCAAGCCCCCAGCCTCGGCTGCAACATCAAGTGGAAACCCGGCAACGAGCCGGCTTACTATTAAACACTCGTTCTGAAGTTTGGGATGGAGCTGAAGATTTTATGAAAAATCTGGTTTGTCTCATCGGATTATTGGCCGCCACCCTTTCCGCCTCTGGAGTGTCCCTTATAGTTCCGAATGGTAGCTTTGAAAACGGCACGTTACCGTCAAATCCTCCAAGTTTCCCCCCTGAAACTCTGGACCCAGCCGTTGCCCTGCCAAAATGGAACATCTCCGGGTCGCCGCTGTATTATCAATCCGTCCAACTTGGGGGACCCGTGATTGCCCTTTTGACTCTTCCTGCCAGTGATGGAACAAACTCTATATTTCTCCAAGCCGGTTTTGGCGGCGCAACCAACCCGGTTTCGATTTGGCAAATCCTGACCATTCCGCCGGCTATGAAAAGCATCACTTTTCAATCAAAAGAGGCCTACGATCCCAATTTTTATCCACCAGGATATTACCTTGCGCTGCTCGTCAGCGCGGCGGGCACGCCAGTTGTTCCCAATTATATTTCGACGGACGCTTCCGGATTCAAAACATTTGCCATTGATGTAACCCCCTATGCAGGAACTTCCGTGGAACTCAAGTTTTCAGTAGATCCCATGGGAAATCTCGGTAACGGTGGGGCTTACTCAATTGACAATATCAGATACACAACTTCTCCCGTGCCCGAACCAGGCGCCTTAACTCTGCTCGGCATAGGTGTGGTTGTGTGCGGTCTTTATTTGCGAGCAAATTGCAAGGCCCCGCCGGCGGAAAATAGCCGTGGCACGGGAACGCAAAGCGGTTAATCTGCGGCCAAGCCAATCATTGTCATTTGTCATGAACCTCATCGCCTTTCCATTGCTCCTTGCCACCGCCCTGTCGCTCTCAGCCGGCGAGACCACCAACGCGCCCGCCGCCAAAACCACCAATGTTCTCGCCCAAATCCCCGACGCCTCGCATGCGCCGGTGCGGGTGACCAACACCGTCACCGTGGCCGGCGAACGCGTGACCTATGTGGCGGAGACCGGCATGCTGCCGCTGCTCAAGCCGGATGGCGCCTCGCGGGCCAGCATCTTTTACACGGCTTATACCGTCGCCCCCAAACCAAGTAACCCCCAGCGGCCCGTGACGTTTTGTTTCAACGGCGGCCCCGGCTCCGCCTCCGTCTGGCTGCATCTCGGCGCCTTCGGCCCGCGCCGCGTGCAGATGCAGACCGACGGCTCCATGCCCCCGCCGCCGTTTGCGCTGGTGGACAATGAGTTTTCCCTGCTGAACGCCAGCGACCTGGTGTTTATTGACCCCGTGGCCACGGGTTTCAGCCGGCCGGCCAAGGAGGAAAAGGCCGAACAGTTTTTTGGCGACGCCGCGGATTTGGAATCCGTGGGGGAATTTATCCGCCTCTGGACCACGCGCCACGACCGCTGGCTCGCGCCGAAATATCTGTGCGGCGAAAGCTACGGCGTGTTCCGCGCCGCCGGTCTGGCGGATTACCTGCGCAGCCGCCACGGGATGTATCTGAACGGCCTGATCCTGATTTCCGGCCTGCTGGATTTCGGCACCCTCAGCGGCGGCCCCGGCAATGATCTGCCTTATCCGCTCATTTTACCGGCCTACACGGCGGCGGCGCATTTCCACCAGCAATTGCCGGCCGACTTGCAGTCGGATCTGACCAAAGCCCTGGCGGAAGCGCGGACTTTTGCCCAGGGCGATTTTGCCCGGGCGCTGCAACAAGGCTCGGCCTTGCCGGCGGCGGAACGGAAGAAAGTGGTCGCGGAGCTGGTGCGCCTGACGGGCCTGAAGCCGGCCGTCATCGAAGACAATAATTTGCGGGTGGACCAGGGCGTTTTCCGCAAGCAGCTGCTGCACGATCAGGGCCTGATTCTTGGCGCGTATGATGCCCGGTTGACCGGCCGCGACGGCGACCCCGCGTCTCCGGCCGCGGGCTTTGACCCGGCCAGCGCCGCCGTCATGGGGCCGTTCCCGGCGGCGATGAATGCGTATGTGCGGAGCGAGTTGAAGTTTGAGGACGACCTGCCGTATGAATTTCTGGCCAGCGTTCACCCGTGGAATTTCGGGACGCGGAACAGTTTTGCCAATGCCAGCGAGAAGCTCGCCACGGTGATGAACGTGAACCCCTATCTGCGGGTGCTGGTGCTCGGCGGCCGCTGCGACCTGGTCTGCCCGCTGGATAACCTGCGCTACAGCCTGACGCACCTGCCGCTGGCGCCGGCCTACGAAAAAAATGTGACCATCGCCGAGTTCGACGCCGGCCACATGATGTATATCAACCCGCCGGACCTGAAAAAAATGCAGGCCGTGATCGGAAAGTTCGTGCAGCCGTAGCGCCGGCCCATGCGGGCGGGCGGCCCGGCTGGCCGGCCGCTCCGCCGCCCGCCCTGAATCAATAGCTCCGGCCGGGCGGCGCTTTCACAAAACTCACCGCGCGCAGATAAACCGGCTCGAGCAACTCGCCCGGCACATAATCCGCGCGCGCCGCCGCCAGCCGCGCCACCGTGGCCGCGTGCGGAAACCCGGCCCGCTCCATTTCCGGCCCGACGCATATCTGGCCCGCCGCCCGCCGGGCGGCCATTTCCGTCGCGGCTACGATTTTCAGCGGCGCAACTTCCTGGCGTCCGGCTTCGGAAAGGGCCCACTCCGCCAGATAAAATTCCTGGCGCTGGGCAGCAATCACCACGTTCACCCGGCCGAAAAGTTTCTGGGCCTGGGCTTGGGCCGCGAGGCTCTCCGCGCTGCTGATGCCGATTAATTTAATCCCGCGCGCCAGCTGCCAGCCCTGCGCCAGCGCGAGGGCGGCGCGGATGCCGGTGTAGCTGCCCGGCCCCAGCCCGACGGCGATGATTTCAATTTCTTCGCGCGCCAGCCGGGCCGCCGCCAGCACCTTTTCGATCAGGCCAAAGGCATTCGTCGCCCGGTAGCCGCCGGTTTCAACGGCTTCCGCCAGGACATCGCCGCCCCGCGCCAGCGCCACGCTGCGCTGCGCGGAGGAAAATTCAATCGCCAAAATCGTCATAGGTAATCTTCCGCCCGGTCTCGCTCATAATCTCAATCGTCACCGGCTTCAGCCCCGCCAGCGACCAGCCGGTGGCGGCCAATCTTTCCGCCCATTCCACCACCGCCACGCCGTCCGGTGCCAAAAACTCCTCGATGCCCGCGCTCAGGAGCTGCGCCGGCGTTTCGAGCCGATACAGGTCGAGATGAAACAGCTTGAACCGCCCGCCCTCGTATTCGTTCACCAGGGTGAACGTCGGCGAATGCACCCGGCCCGCGCAGCCCAGCCCGCGCGCCAGGCCTTTCACGAACTGCGTCTTGCCCGCGCCGAGATCGCCGCTCAAGGCGATGACCCAGCCGCGCTGCGCCGTGCGGCCCAACTGTTCGCCGAGCGCTTCGGTCTCGGCCGGACTATGCGAAATGAGCGTAGCCATGGGCGTTAAGTTTATGGGCCCCGTGCTGGTCCCGAAGGAAAATGCCCGCGTCCGCGACGATTTTGCCGACGCAGCTCAGTTTTAGTTTGGGGAACTGTTGCTTCCACGCGTCGAGCAATTTGACCGCGTCCGGGCTGGCGAGCGTGAATAGCAGTTCAAAATCCTCGCCATCGGTCAGCGCGGCCAGCGCGGCGGGCTTGGGTGGGGCGAGCGTCCCCGCGCGCCGCTTGGCCGCCAGCTTGGCCGCGCGCGAAACCGGCAGCGCCGATTTCAGCAGCACGGCGCCCACCTGGCTGGCGTTGAGAATGTGGCGCAAGTCTCCGGCCAGCCCGTCGCTCAAGTCCATCAGCGTGTGCAGCTGGAAATGTTCCGCCAGCCACCGGGCTTCGGCCAGGCGCGGCTCAAACTCCAGATGCTTGCCCGCCAGCGAACCGCCCAGTTCGCCGGTCACGAAAATGGCGTCGCCGACCTTGGCTCCGCGGCGGAGGATTGGTTTTCCGCGCGGCACGGTGCCCAGCAGTGCGATCGAGATCAGCATCCGTTCCGGATTGGTCGTCGTTTCGCCGCCCACAATCGCCACGCCGGTTTGGGCCGCCAGGGCATTCAGCCCGTCGTATATTTTCGCCACGGATTCCGGGTCAAAAGCTTTTGGCAGGGCGAGGGTCACCAGCGCTGCCGTGGGCGTTCCGGCCATGGCGGCGATGTCGCTCAGGCAGCGCGCCAGCGCCTTGCGGCCGATTTTTTCCGGCGGTGTTTCCTTCGTGAAATGAATCCCTTCGACCACGGCGTCGGTCTTGAACAAAATCAATTTTTCCGGCACGCCCAGATCCAGCACGGCGCAGTCATCGCCCGCGCCCGCCACCACGGTTTGATTCGTGGGCAGGGCGTTCGTCAGGTGGGCGATGAGTTCAAATTCGTTCATGCCGGATGGAAGCGGTGCAGCCATTGGAGCACGGGCGCGCCAAAGAACAGCACCAGCAAATTGACGCCGTTGAACAGGCTGTGCGCCAGGATGGGCGCGAGCAGGCAGTCGGTAAACTCGTAGAGCCACGTCAGCACCAGCGCCAGCACCAGCAGCGGCACCAGCGTGGGCGCATTGAGGTGGATGATCGCAAATAGGAAGCTCACGCCCAACCAGGCCAACCAAGGCCGGCCCAGCTGCCGGAAGAACGGAAACAGCACGCCCCGGAAGATAAATTCCTCCGCCACCGGCGCCAGTACCACGGCAAAAACCACAAAATAGCCGCGCTGCCAGAAGGTCTTGGAGCCGGCAATCAGATCCACCGCCCGCTGATCTTCCGCCGCCCAGCCGATTTTTTCCAGGCCCAACGCCGAAAGCTGCTGCAGCAGCAGCACCACCGGCAGCGCCACCGCCAGCACGCCGACGGCCAGCAGCAGGGATTTCCTGAGGTCGGCCCGCCGCAGCCCGAACGCCTCCCGCCAGGTAACTTGATGATATTTTAGAAAAAGGCCCATCAGCCCGCAGGCCGCGCCTTGAAAGCTCAAGGTCGCCACCAGCACCCCGCCAAAGCTGTCCGGCGTTTTGAAGCCGCTCACGCCGATCTGCCGCAGCACGCCCACCGCCACGACGCCCAGACTCAGGCAGGCGAAGACGCCTGCGACTAGCAGGATCACGGCTTCGAGGCGCCAGGGCTTTTGCGACAGCATGGCCGCAGCCTAGCCCAGCCGCGTCCGCGAGACGACGCAAAATTATTCGCGGCGGGCCCGATTGTGGGGCAGATTGGCCGCCATGACGGTTCCGCACACCAACCGGCTGGCCCGGGAAAAATCGCCGTATCTGCTCCAGCACGCGCATAATCCCGTGGACTGGTTTGCGTGGCGGGAGGAGGCCTTTGCCCGGGCCCGCGCGGAGAACAAGCCGGTTTTCCTGAGCATCGGCTACGCCACCTGCCACTGGTGCCATGTGATGGAGCGCGAATCGTTCGAGGATGAAACGATCGGCGCCTTCCTGAAGGCGCATTTCATCAGCATCAAGGTGGACCGCGAGGAGCGGCCGGACGTGGACAAGATCTATATGACCTTCGTGCAGTCCACCACCGGCGGCGGGGGCTGGCCGCTCAATGTCTTCCTCACGCCGGAGCGGAAACCCTTTTTCGGCGGCACCTATTTTCCGCCTGCCGCCCGTCCCGGCTATCCCAGCTTTCTCGGTCTGCTCCAGCAAGTCGCGGAGCTTTGGCGCGAACGAAAATCGGAAATTGTCGCCTCGGCGGAGGAGCTCCAGGCGCGCCTGGAACTCCTCACCGCCCGCGACGCCCCGATCAACCTGCCGCTCACGCCGCAAACGCTCCGCCATGCTGCCCAGGAATTTCAAGCCGCCTATGATCCCGCAAACGGCGGCTTCGGCGGCGCGCCCAAGTTTCCGCAGCCGGCCATTCCGGCCTTGGTGCTGCGGGCGGCGCAACGCTTTGGCGATGCGGCGGCGGTGAAAATGGTGTTGCACACGTGCGACGCCATGGCCGCCGGCGGCCTCCACGACCAGCTGGGCGGCGGTTTTTCCCGCTACGCCGTGGATGCCGAATGGGGCGTGCCGCATTTCGAAAAAATGCTCTACGATAACGCCCAGCTCGCGCAGCTGTATCTCGATGCCTTTCTGGTCAGCGGCGAGGGGCGCCACGCCGAAGTGGCCCGCGACATTCTGGATTACGTTTTGCGCGACCTGACACATCCGGACGGCGGCTTTTATTCCGCCGAGGACGCGGACAGCGAAGGGCACGAGGGGAAGTTTTACTGCTGGACGCAGGCGGAACTGGCCAAATTGTTGTCGCCGGAGGAATTCATCGTGGCGGCAAATTACTTTGGCATCACCAAGGACGGCAACTTTGTGGACCACAGCCATCCGGCGCCGCTGCCGGGGCAAAACGTCTTGCGCGCGGCCAACCCGGAGGTGCCGCCCGCCGATGTTCCGCTGCTGGCCGCCGCCCAGGCCAAAATGCGGACCGCCCGGGCCCGGCGCCTTCGCCCGCCGCTGGATGATAAAATTCTGGCCTCCTGGAACGGCCTGATGCTCGGCGCGCTGGCTCGCGCCGCCATGGTCTTGGACGAGGAAAAGTATCTGGCCGCAGCGGAGCGGAACCTGCAATTCATCCGGGAAAAACTATGGGTGCCACCAGCCGGTGGGACGAGCGTCCCCGCAAGCCAGCCCGGCCGTAGCCTCGCGCCACCCAAAGCCGCCGGCACACTTTTCCACCGCTGGCGGGAGGGGGAACGCGACCAGGTGGAGCTGCTGGAAGATTACGCCTTTCAGCTCGACGGCGTGATCCAGCTCCATGAAGCCACGCTCGCCCCGCCGCCTTTGGCTTTCGCGCTCGAGCTGGCGGAGGCGATGATGGCAAAATTTTACGATCCCGCCCACGGCGGCTTCTGGCAGAGCCGGGCCGGCGCGGCTGATTTGATCCTCCGCGTGAAGGATGACTACGACGGCGCCGAGCCCAGCGGCAATTCCGTGGCCACGCTGGCGCTGCTAAAACTGGCCGCCCTCACCGGGCGGGACGATTTCCAGCAGGCCGCCGAGGCGACGCTCCAGCTGGCGGCGCAACGGTTGCAAAGCCAGCCCGCCGCGCACGCCACCCTGCTGCACGCGCTGGATTTTTGGCTGGATGAACCCTGCCGCGTCACGCTCACCGGCGACACCCAAGCGCCGGAATTTCACAACCTGCTCCACGCCGCGCACTCCGTTTACCGGCCCAATACGATCATCGCCGGCCATGCGGACGCCGTCGGAATTCCGCCGGCGCCCGGCAAAGTGACCGCACAGGTCTGCACCGGCCAGACCTGTCAGGCCCCCACGCATGACGCCGAACAGCTCCGGCAGCAGCTTCGCCGATGAATCGCGGCCCAACCTCCATCAGGGTGCCGCTTGCTGGGCTTGGTAGGGGCGGCGCGCTGCGCCGTCCGCGCCGGGGGGTTGCGGCGCATGGGGCAAGGTCGAAAGGATTGGCAAAACAAGTTTCGTCGTCTGACGCTGCGCCCGACGTCGAGGACCGCGCCGCGCGCGGTCCCTACCACGCCCGTTCCCAGCCCGGACGGCGCCGCGCGCGGGCCCGGCCCTTCAAGAACCGGGTCAAGCTGCACCCCCTTCCACCGGACGGAGTTTTAAGATTGAACAGCCACCGGGTGACACGCTCTAATGGGCGCTGATACGCGCATGTCCCGGCTGAAAAAATTCACTCGTTCGCTGCTCTCCGGCTACCTGATGCTGGGCGCGAACATCCTTTACACGCTGGCCTCGGTGCCGATCGCCCTGCATTACCTCAGCAAGGCCGAGTTCGGCCTGTGGGCGCTCGTTTCGTCCCTCAGCGGCTACATTGCGCTGATTGACCTGGGCATGGCGGGGTCGGTTTCGCGCATCCTGATTGATCACAAGGATGACCGGCAAACCGGCGCTTATGGCGGCATTGTCAAAACCGGCGCGCTGGTGGGCTTGGTGCAGGGAATGCTGATTTTGGCGACGGGCATCGGGCTGTCCACGCTGGCGGGTTCGCTGCTTAACGTGCCGGGGGAACTGCGCCCGGAATTTGTCTGGCTCATGATCGGGCAAGCCACCGTGCTGGGGCTGGCGTTTGCGACGAAGATTTTCAGCCATCTGCTGCTGGCCCACCAGCGGCAGGATGTGTCCAACCATGGCGCTTCGGTGTTTTTCTTTGCGGGTCTGGCCGTCATGTGGGCGGGGTTTGCCGGCGGCTTGGGCATCTATGCATTTCTGCTGTCGCAAGTGGTGGGAACCTTGGGCTCCATCGCCGTCAATGCCACCGGCTGTCTGCGGCTGGGCCTGCTGCCGCGCGGCTGCGAATGGGGCCGGATGACCTGGGCGCGCTTCCGGGAGCTCTTCGCGTTCAGCAACGACATTTTTCTGTATTCCCTCGGCAGCCAGTTGATCAACGCCAGCCAGACGATCCTGCTCACCGGCATCTTGGGGCTGGAAACGGCCGCCGTGTGGAATATCGGCACCCGGGTTTACCAACTGCTGACCCAGATCATCTTCCGGATTTTCGACTATTCCGCACCGGCGCTGGCGGAAATGATGGTGCGCGGGGAAAAAGCCCGGCTCGCCGCCCGGTTCAAACAGATCGTGATTTTTTCTCTCAGCGCGGCCGTGGCGGCCGGGAGCGTGTTTGCGCTGTGCAATAGCGCGTTTGTGGCGCTCTGGACCCACGGCAAAGTCACTTGGCTGCCGGCTAATGATCTATTGCTGGCAGTGTGGCTGGTGGTCTGCGTCAATGTGCGTTCCCATACCGGTTTGGTCGGGGTGGCAAAAGCCTTTCACTTCATGCGCTACCTGTTTTTCATCGAGGGGCTGGCCTTTGTGAACTTGACCCTGGCTTGCATTCAGACTGGCGGCATTACCGCCATGCTGCTGGCGTCCATCATTTGCACCTTGTTGTTGAGCCTGCCCTACGGTTTGTATCGCACGCGAAACTATTTTGGGCTGGGCTGGCGGGAACTCGCGGCCTGGCACCGGCCCGCCCTGCGGCTGGCCTTGTGGCTCGTTCCCGCCGGGGGGTTGATCTGGTGGCTGACCCGTGACAGTTCAGCGGAAGGGAAACTGGGGATCGGGGCCCTCTTCGGCCTGGGGGCCGGCTGGGCCTTCTTGCGCCACGGCCTCACCCCGGCCTTGCAACAGGAACTGGCGGGCCGCCTGCCGCCGAGGGTTAAGTCCCTTATGCCCTTCGGGCTTTTAAGCCGGGCCGAAATCAAGCAGCCTTAGCGCAATCATGACACGATCTGGCAAAACCGGTTTCGGCGCCGCCCTCCGGCTGACCTTGGGGGTCGCGGAGGCATGAACCCGGCTTCTCCATCTGCCAGAACAGCGCCGCACTGGCTGGACGTCTGGCATGTCAACCCCGCCGCGAACCGGGAATACGACTTTATTGATGGGCTGCGCGGCCTCGCCATCCTGATGGTGCTGGCCTGCCACCACCTCTATTACAACCCGGATTCCGGCCCGGTGATCCAGTTCATCGGGGGCATGGTTTCGGGCGGCGGCCATGGCGTGACGCTCTTTTTCGCGCTCTCGGGATTCTTGATTTCCTGGCCGTTTTGGAAGCGGAAGTTTTCCCGGTCCGCCCAGGTGGTGCCCGCGGGCTATGGCGCGCGCCGTTTCTGGAAAATCTATCCGCCCCTGGCGCTGTCGGTATGCCTCCTGACGCCGGTCTATAGCCTGACGCATCACGACTGGTCCTATGGCCCCATTGCCGCCCAATGGCTGGCCGGGATCCCCTTTGTTTGGCCCGTGGACGGCAGGTTGAATCCGGTCATGTGGACGCTGGTGATTGAAGTTCAGTTCTACCTGACGGTGCCGCTGCTCTTTCTCAGCCTCAAAAAAGTTTCCGCGCGCGTCTGCCTCTGGGTTATTCCCCTGGCCTTTTTGCTGGTGCCGGTCGCCTTTCGCCTCCTCACGGGATTGTCCGCGACTTTTTACCCCGACATCAATTCGCATTATCCTTCAGCGCTGGATGCCTTTTGCCTGGGGGTGCTGGTGGCCGGGTTGGAAAATGCCGGCTGGATCAAAAAACATTGGGCGCGATTGGGCCTCGTCGGCCTGCTTTTGTGGCCGCTGGCCTTGCTGACCCACGGCTGGCTCCAAATCCATCCCGACCACCGGACGGTGGCGGTCATGGAGACGGTCGGGTGGATGGAAAAAATCGCGTCCGGCTGCCTGCTCTGTTATGTCGCCGATCCCCGGCATCCGGTCGCCCGCTGGCTGTGCGCGCCCTGGCTCCGCTGGTGCGGCATTGTCAGCTATGAATGGTATCTTTTCCACCAGCCCATCATGATGTGGTCGCGGCATTACTTGGGACCGGCCAACGGTTCTTTGGTTAAATACGGGGCCGTTGTCGGCGGTGCCTTCCTCACCAGCCTGATCCTGACTGCCGTGCTTTACCGGGGCTTTTCCCTGCCCATCTTGAAATTTGGTCGGTCTTCAGCCAATAAATAGTCAGCCTGCAAAAAGAAATCTTTCCCATCGTGTTGGTTGCCCTACCCTTTCCCGCCAGATGAATACGCTTCAGAAAGTTGGCTGCTTGGGCTACCGCCTAGTCAAAATTGCCGCGACCAATCCGCAGCGTCTGTCTCATGTTTTCGGCATGGCGCTCTCGGCCACCAATGACGTGGTGGACAAATCTTGTGACCTTCTGCGTCTCCCGGATGCGAATGTTAATGACCTGCTGCCCGGCCCCGGCGAACCGTGGGAAATCAAGATGCTGATGTTCCCCAAAACCCACGCCTCCATTTCGCTCTTGGAGTTCACGGCGTTAATTCTGCTGCTCAAGCGGACCAGCGCCAAAAGAATTTTTGAATTCGGCACCTTCAAGGGCATCTCCATCACCCAACTGGCTTTAAACCTGCCGCCGGCCTGCGAAATTTACACGCTGGATTTGCCGGATGAACAGTTGAACACGCAGTTTGCCACCGACCCCGAAGATGCGGCCATCGCCGTAGAGGCGGGCAAAGGCTCGCTGGTGCCACCCGCGCTGCGCCCGCGCATCCAGTTTTTGAAATGCGACTCGGCCAAGTTCGACGAAACCCCGTTTCTCGGGAAGATGGATTTTGTCTTTGTGGATGGCGCGCATAATTTCGATTACGTCAAAAACGACTCAGAGAAAGGCTGGCGCATGTTGAGCCGCGGCGGAATCATCGCCTGGCATGATTGCCGCCACCAGGATCCTGGCGTCGTGCGCTACCTGCTGCAAAATCCTTTCAAGCCAACGCTGGTGGCAGGCACTACGGTAGCTTTTGCGGTAAAGCCGTGACGGTCAGGGTTCCGATGAAACGGATTTTTCGCTCTGGCCGAGGACGGAGCGATACAGTTCCAAGTGTTGTTCCAACATGCCTTCCACGGTCATCTTCCGCTCGCGAATGGAACGAGCGGCACGGCGGCCCAATATTTCACACTGCTGGCGACTGGCCATTAATTGTTCAAGCACGCTGGCAAGTTGCGGAATATTACCAGCCTCAAACAACAGCCCCGTCTGATTTTCGAAAATTAATTCTTCATGGGCAGCAATGCGACTGGCGACTACGGCGCAGCCGTGAAACATGGCTTCCTGAAGCGAAAGCGGCAAACCTTCGACGAACGATGGCTGCACATAAATCACCGCTTGGCGCATGAGTTCGGGTGCGTTGTCGCGTTTGCCGAGCAGTTGGATGCGCCCTTCTAGCTGCCGCTCCCGCATCAGTTTTCGAATTTTTTCCGCCGTCACGTGGTCTTGATCCGGCCCCGCCAGCTGCAATGTCCATTCCGGAAATCGGAGGGCGACGAGCGCGAAGGCCTCGGCCAGAATATGCTGGCCTTTGCGTTGAGCTACATGGCCAACATTCAGTATGACGGGCTGGCGTTTTTGTCCTTCCGGTTCCAACGGTTGATTCCGCAAGCGCGAGTGGTAAATATGCCGGAACCGCCCGCGCAACGGACGATACCAAGACTGAAGTTTTTTCAGGTCGTTTTTCGCCACGGCGATTTCACACTGGACATGCCGGACTTGCTGCATTTTTCCGCACCAACCCAAGGGGAATGTCAGCAATTTGAACCAAAATGGCTTGTTGGCACCACAGTAGCCTTCGAACATACCGGCGACCAGATGGCTGGTGGTCACGCACGGGATGCCCCGACGATTCAGATGGGGAGTCGGACTGTGGAATGGAAAGCGGTTGCCCCAGCAGTAATTGCCCCCGTGGAAGTGAACGATATCCGGCCGGGACTGGGCAATCTTATCCGCCAGCCCCCGCGCGGCCGCCACGGAGTTCCACCCGGGAGCAAACGAAATATGTTCGCTCACCAACGGAGCCACCCGCGAGCGGGCCAGCGAGGCGGCATCATCCGGCGAGACCAGGATGATTTGGTGGCGCGGCCCCAAACCCAGGATCAATTCGGTCACCAGCACTTCCACGCCCCCGAGCTGGTCAATCGGATATTCCAGACAAAGCGCAATTCTCATCAAATCGGAAAATCTTTCGGGCAAGATTGTTGTGCGGTAGCAGATGAGTCAAGGCAAAGCCACCGGCAAACCGGCGACGGGGCGCACCTTGACACGGTTATTATCCGGCCGGAGGAAAGCGGGAATACGCCTTCCTTCTCCTCCTCCTCCTCGTGCTCATGCTCGTCCGCGAAATTCCCAGCCAAACCGAGGACGAGCACGAGCCCGAGCAGAAGGACGACCTTCAGTTCAGCCATAAAAGTGTCAAGCTGCACCCCTTGGCGGTGTGTAAACTTTCCCCTTGACCGCCGTCCGTCATTGTCGTATAAGAAAGCTATCTACGAGCAAACAGCGGATTTCTTGGAGCCGGGTTTGCCGTTCTTTGACATTTTGTTCGCCGGGGCCGGCGGCTGGTTGGATCGGTGTTTGCGCCCTCTCGTCGCCCGTTCTCGCTCGCGCGTCCCGCCTTGCCTGGGCTGGGTGTCTGACTCGGGCCGGTGACGCAGAC
>CAIMLG010000055.1 GCA_903842235.1 uncultured Verrucomicrobia subdivision 3 bacterium | reverse complement strand
ATCCACCCTGCCCTGCATGGCCAGCACGCATCCAAGTCCATCGATAGCTTTGGCATTCTTTGGATCAGATTGCAGTACGGACGAAAACTCCGGCTCAGCCGCTCCAAAGTCTCCTTGTTCAATCAAGGCCATCCCCAATCCCACCCGGACGTCGGGGTTGTCCGGGTCGGCTCGCAAAACATCACGGTAGCATGGGATGGCTTCGTTTGGTCTACCCAAAAGGCGAAAGGTTTCCGCCAAACCGATGCGACCTCGCTCGGAAGCCGGCATCCGTTGCAGAAGGGATTGATACTCCTGTACGGCCTCACTCAACCGGCCCCGTTGCCTGAAGAGGCGCGCCAGTGCCACGCGGGGAGGTGAATAATCCGGATCTGCCTGAATGGCTCTTGCCAGTTGCGTTTCCGCATCGTCGGGATTTCCGCTCAACATGAGCCAATAGCCGTAATGATACAGGGACACAGGATTGTCCGGTGCAATCCGCATCATCCGCCGGACTTCCCTTTCCGCATCATCAAGCTTCCCACGCTTGAGAAGTAAATCGCAATAACCGGCATGGGCCAAATCATAGTCCGGTGCAATCCGTATCGCCTCCTGGAATTCCATTTCAGCTTCGTCGAACCTTCCGCACATCCAGAGCGTCGTGGCATAATTGTTGTGAGCCATTGCTTCGTTCGGATTAATCTGAATCGCCCGGCGGTAATGCACCATCGCCTCTTCCCACTGCCCGGCATCGTAGAGGTGTTTGCCCAAAACAATGTGCGCATTCCATGCATTCTCGTTTTTGGACAGCGCATCACACCACAAGGTTAAGTCGTCACCGTAAAGCCGGGTCTGCCGCCACGTCAAAGTACCAAGCAACAGCAATAGCATGCCGCAGAACCCCGCCTTCAAAAAAAAATCCCGGTTGGGGAGCAAATCCAGCGCCATCGTAATTCCCGCTGCCGCCAACGCCAAAGGCGCCATGCTGGCAAGGTATTGGAAATGATCGCACACAAACGAGAAATGGAAAAAAGCGACGTTGAAAAAGCCAATCACCGGGAAAAGCATGACGATAAAATAACCCGTCGCGCAAAGCACCGGCCGCCCCCAACCGTTGCGGTTACACCATAAAATAAACAGGCCGATTCCTGCCGCCAGACCCGGGAAATACGCCACCAACTGCGATGTCTGGATTATCCAGCGCGGATAAATCAACATTAAGGGATGCGGCCAAAGTAGTTCGCCAAGATAGAACCACAATATCCGCGAAGCGATGAGACATCGCTCCACCCATGAATCATTCCACTCTGATCCGGCTGCGCCCACAGGGATTTTTTCGACCCATATCGTGATCAATCCCATTACCAACCCAATCACCAGAAACGGCAGCAACAGACAGATGTTTCGCCATGCAATCTTGCCGTGCTTCCACCACAGCAGCAAAAAGATGACCGCTGGCAATGCCACGGCTGCCGTCTTGCTCCATAGGGCAAATAAGTAAAGCACCAATCCCGCCACGTAAAATCCCCACGGCCCGCGATGGATGTTTGAAATCTGGTTGGGTGTGATGTTGGAGCCCGGGCGCATCTGTTCCGGCAGCCAGAACTTCAGGCCGGCCCATATCGAGCCCAGGAAGAAAACCCCGGAGAGCGTGTT
>CAIMLG010000054.1 GCA_903842235.1 uncultured Verrucomicrobia subdivision 3 bacterium | reverse complement strand
CCAATGAAGGGGGCATGATCAGCGAGCAGTTGTGGAACGTCGAAGATCTGGGGGGAAATGAGACACGGGCTGCCCACGGGTGCGGCCATGCCGCTGTGCTGGGCGCATGCGGAATATGTCTCCCTGGTGCGCAGCGCTCACGACGGCGTCTGTTTTGATCGAGTCGAACCAGCCTTCCAGCGTTATGTCGTCCACCCGGTACCGAGCCGCCATGAAATCTGGTCCTTCCGCCATTCGCTTCGCCGAATGTCTCAGGGTAAAATCCTGCGCCTCATCGTTGCGGCAGACGCGACGATCTCGTAGACGGTCAAGGGAACCCGTCCACACTCGGATTGAACGTTATCGAATGAGTAATATTTTCTTTGCCCGCTCGCAGATGGCCATGTCGCTGGCCTTCCACATTGTCTTCGCGGCGCTAGGCATCGGGATGCCGTTGCTGATGGCCTTTGCGGAAGGCATGTATCTCCGCACCCGCCACCCGGTTTATCTCGATCTCTGCAAACGCTGGGCGCGCGGAACCGCGGTTCTCTTCGCGGTGGGCGCGGTGTCCGGCACCGTGCTGTCTTTTGAACTTGGCTTGTTGTGGCCAAGCTTTATGGAAAAAGCTGGGGCGATTATAGGCATGCCCTTCTCCTTGGAAGGGTTCGCGTTTTTCACCGAGGCCATTTTTATTGGCGTGTATCTCTATGGCTGGAACCGCCTCTCGCCCTTTTTGCACTGGCTTTCGGGAGTCGTCGTCGCCGTCAGTGGCATCTTTTCGGGTATTTTCGTGGTGACGGCCAATGCCTGGATGAACGCGCCCGCGGGCTTTAAGGCCGTGGATGGCAAGATTACCGATATTGACCCAATCGCAGCAATGTTGAATCCGGCCAGTTTCCATGAAGTCCTGCACATGACGCTGGCAGCCTTTGTGGCCACGGGTTTCGCTGTGGCCGCCGTGCATGCCTTTTTCCTATTGCGCGACCGGCACAGCCTTCTTCATCGCAGCGCGCTGGGTATTGCGCTGGCGGTCGCCAGCGTCAGTATTCCACTGCAAATCGCCAGCGGCGATTTCAGTGCCCGGGCCGTGGGTAGGTTGCAGCCGGCCAAGCTCGCGGCGATGGAGGCGCATTATCGGACCCAAACGGGGGCGCCCTTGTTGATCAGTGGGATTCCGGATGATGCGACGCGTACAGCCGACTATGCGCTTCGCATTCCGCGCGGCTTGAGTCTGCTTCTCGCCGACGATCCCAACGCTAAGGTCGTCGGTCTGGAAGAGTTCCTCCAAAGCGACTGGCCCAATGTGCGTATGGTTCATTGGTCGTTCGACATCATGGTTGCTGCCGGAATGACGATGCTGTCTTTGGCCATTTGGTCGGTCTGGCTCTGGTGGCGGCGCCGACCGCTGGCCGGCAACAGGTGGTTGTTGCGCACACTGGTGGCCGCCGGACCGTTGGGGTTTGTGGCGATTGAAACCGGCTGGGTTGTGACCGAAGTCGGGCGCCAACCCTGGATCATTTACGGCGTGATGCGCACGGAAGCCGCCGTCACGCCGATGCCTGGGCTGGTGGTGCCGTTCGTCGCCTTCACGGTCTTATACGTCTTTCTCGCCTTCGTCGTTGTCTTTGTTTTACGTCGCCAGTTTTTGGCGCCGCCCGCGCCCGTTTCTGAAACGCCAATGACTTGAACCCATGCTTGAATTGACCGTTGCCATTTGCATTTTGTTCTCCCTGATTCTGTATGCCCTCATGGGTGGCGCGGATTTTGGGGGCGGCATGTGGGATCTGCTGGCGGCGGGACCGCGCGCCCCGCGGCAAAGGCACGCCATCGCCGCCGCCATCGGCCCCATTTGGGAGGCCAACCATGTCTGGCTCATCCTCGT
>CAIMLG010000053.1 GCA_903842235.1 uncultured Verrucomicrobia subdivision 3 bacterium | reverse complement strand
GCCATCGCCATCGCCATTTCGATGTCGAGCGAAACTTCCTCGTTGCCGCCAGTGACATTACCGGGAAGCCCATTGAATCCGCCGATTAAAACCGTCTGAACGACAATGTTCGTCCGCCCGCCGCCCGCCGCTGCCGCGTAAGCCGCGATGTCGCTTGCATAAAAGCCGTCAAACTGCAAAAGTCCCACCTGCTGCCCCGCGCCGTTCAATGTCGTTCCAGGGGCATAGGCATAGCGAAAATCATCGCCCAAATAAGTGCCGCCCGAACCAGACCCGCTTTTGGGCGTTACGGAGGCCGAAGTATCCATCCGGTGGTTTTGGGGTTGTGGCCGCGAATAGTCGCTCAACCCTTGCACATCCAACATGGGCAAGGCGGCATCCACCGTGGGGTCCGCATCCGGCGCAAAAAATTCCCGAGCCTCGGTCGGATGCTTGAACCGGTTCAGCTTGAGGTGAAAGGACCGTTCCACGTCGCCCACCTTGCCAGTCACATCCAGCAGCAATCGGTTGCCGTGTTCGCCGATGATTTTGAAGCCGTTCGTCCGGGCAAATTCTTTCACCGCCGCATAACTTGACGCCGTGGCGCTGAACCGCGCGGTGAATTCCTCCGGGGTCAAAAACTGCCGGTAGTTTGGGCTAGCGGGATCATACACCTCGGCCAGAAACTTCTCCAAGCCCGCCGCATCCCGCAGCGGCAGGCCGATGGCCAGCCGCAATTCGTTGGTCGCTGCCAGCCGACCGAGGGGAACCAGTTTTTTTGCTGCCGCCGGCACATGACCCTGCAATTGCTTGAATCCCGCACCAAAAACAGGACACAACCCCGAAGCCAGAAGCAACCCCAAGACGATCAGGCGACGGTAGAAATAGTCGTTTTTCGGCATTATTCTCTGATTTGTTCTCGTGATGATCGCGCTAGAGCGAAATAGAGCAAGCTACGTTCCAAAACGGCCCTGTTAATGGAGTCAAAGTTACTTCACAAGCCAGCAAAGTCAACCAACCGGGGCGCCGCCGATGGGGCACAATTCCAGGGGCAAACCCCAAATTCATTTGCCCGGAATCGCCGGCGCCGGTAACGTCCTTTTGTGTCTGTCAATTTAACCATCCTCGGCAGCGGTTCCAGCGGCAATTGCGCCTACCTGGAGACTCCAGAAACCCGCATCCTGGTGGATGCCGGGTTCTCGCCGCTGCAAATCCGCAAGCGACTCGCCACCTTGGGCAAGACGCCGGAAAACCTTTCCGCCATCCTCATCACCCACGAGCATTCCGACCATATCGCCGGCATTCTGGGGCTCGCCGATAAATTTCACATTCCCGTCTTTTGCAACCGCGGCACGCAGGATGGAACCCTCTGGTCTTTGCAAAACAAATGGCTCAGCCGAAAGAACCCGCCCGCCAATCCGACCGCGCACCTGAAAACGATCATCGACTGGCGCTTGTTTGAGACGGGCGCCCAGTTTGAAATCGGCGATGTCGGCATTGAGACGTTTTCCATTCCGCACGACGCACAAGACCCCGTCGGCTTCATCCTTCGCACTGCGACCGGCACGATTGGTTTTGCCACCGACCTCGGCCATGTGACCAAGCTCGTGCTGGAACGCATTCGCGCGGCGAACGTCCTCGTGCTGGAATCCAACCACGATGTGAAAATGCTGCAGGATTGTCCGCGCCGTTCGTGGGCGCTGAAGCAACGGATTCTCGGCCGCCACGGGCACATTTCCAATGTCACCGCCGCCGAGACGGTCGCCCAGATCATGTCCGCCGGG
>CAIMLG010000052.1 GCA_903842235.1 uncultured Verrucomicrobia subdivision 3 bacterium | reverse complement strand
CGGCCCCGCTGCAGCTCAAAGGATTTTCAACCCCGTTTTCCAAGCCACCGGCAGTCCATGTTGGCCATGGCACGGAATTACTTTCCCCAGTAGCACGAAGTCACGGGTTCAGCGGCTCAGTTCAACGGCAGTGTATCCCGCCGGCGGCCGCTTCACCTCGCAAAAAAATCACACTTGTCGGCGGCCGCCTGCGGGATACACTGCTAAAAGTTAGGCCACTACTATGCGTATGAATATGAAAGCTCACATTTTTCTGAACATCTTGGCCGTTTGTATGATTTCCCAGTTGGCGAAAGCCCAAGGCAACCTTGTTGTCAATGGCGGTTTTGACACTAGCACTTCAAGTTGGACTTTGACGAATGTTTCCGGCTCCGGCTATGTTCCTGCCGGTGGTGATCCGCCGGGTTGCCTTTATTTGTCGAGCGTCTCAACTTTAGTTGTTCCTACAGCCAGCCAGCAAATCACCAATTTAGCACCCGCATCGCTTTATGTCGTTTCTGGTGAATACAGAAGTGGAGGGAAGAATTTTGCCACTAATAGTTTTGGCGTGGCACTCGATGGCGTCTATACTTTTGTGGCATCGTCACCGGCAGACTACAATTGGCATAGCTTCAGTTTCAAGTATGCAGCGACTTCCACAAGCACACTATTGAGCGTTGCTGCACAGTTAAACGGGACAGGCTATCCTTACTACATTGACAATATTGTGATGCAGCCGATTCCATCGGTCACATTCCAATTCAGTGGCACGAATGTTGTGCTGTCGTGGCCCACAAATGCACTGGGCTTTAGTCTCCAGTCTGCGGCAAATCTTGATGTTGCAAGTTGGGCCGCTGTCACGAATGCGCCAGCCATTGTTGGCACTAATTATTCAGTCACTTTGAGTGCTGTCCAGCAGGTTCAGTTTTTTAGCCTTAAAAAATGAGACCGTGGCCTAATCGACAAAGGATTGAAATGACCGGAGCGCAGCGGAGCGTCATTTCCATCCGTGGTTGAACCAGCCCTCCGAAGTTACTGAAGCCGCCGCTCCTGCCTTTTGCTTTTGCCCCCGTTCCCGGTGTTGGCTGCCGCCGGTAGCTGGTGGGAAGACCGATTTGGCACCCATGGGTGCGCCCTGAAAGGGCAGCCAGATAATAGCCCGGGGTAAGCTCGTCGGACGAGCGCCACCCCGGGTAACGACATCCAAAATATTTTCTCCCTCGCCCCATCGGATGGGGAGAGGGTCGCTTATCCCACATCGCAAACCGATCTCGACTAACCGCCAAACCTGAAACACTATCGCCTCCCTGGGAACAATTGCGCCGGATCGTATGGTGGAATAAGAATGTCGGCGGCTACCCCGCGCATGACCACTATCACGATTCCCAAAGGAGCGGCACTCGCTGCTATCGGCGACCCGTTGGCGCATGTTGCGGCACGCAGGTCCGTGGCTCAATGACCGCGTGGCGTTGGCCCGGTTGCTCACGCAGTATCCCGCCGCATCGCTTTGCGGCAGTGCGGACAGAGCGGCGCGGAATCGGGCGCCGGAACGGTCGCGCCGGCCGTGGTCGCGGCGGCGCCACCGGCGGGTTTTTTTCACCGTGCCGGACGGCATCGCTGGCATCATTCCCCGGCCGCGGGAGTGGTTGATTTTTCCACCCATGTTCTGCTGGACGGGCATTCCACCTCCCCCGGCCAGTTGGTTTGGCGATTTCGAGCTGATTCTCGGTTGCAACCTGCTGTTCTCTTACCAGCCCAAAATCCGGCGGCCGATTTTGCCCAAACTATGCCGGGCCCTGGCTCCGGGCGGCTATTTTATAACGGGCGAGGCCGGGCGGGATCTGGTGAATCTGCCGGAACTGCGCGCGGTCTTTCCGCCGGTTGCGATTTTTCAAGAAGCCGGACGGTTGTTTAATCACGGGTGAGTTGGAAATGATGCCGGGCTGATCGCGCCAACCCGGCCCCGTAGCGGCCGTTGCCGGTGATTGCATTTGCCAAATCCCGCGGCATTTGGCAAACCTTTGCCCCGATGAAAAAGCTGACTGTCCTTTTCGCCCTGGTTTGGCTGGCAACCGGTGTCCAGGCCGCGCTGCCGCAGCCGGATTTGATCGCCCAAATCCGCTTTGCGGGGGTGTCTCAAATCTCCGCCGCCGCGAATTTTAGCGCTTTCACCAACGAATTTTGTTCCGCCGAAGCGGTGGCGCTGCGGGCGCAGACGGCGGATAAATTGTCCGCCTGGCTCCCCGGTTGGCTGCAAGCGAACGTCGGTGTCCCCGGGGCGGGCGGGGCGGCCAAACTGCGTCCGCTCTTTGATGATTTGCAGAAATCCGCGTGGATGCTGGAAGCGCGGGCGGCGGCGGGGGGCCGGGCGGAGGTGGCCATCGCCATCCAGTTGGAGGCCGCGCGGGCCCGGCTCTGGCAGGCGAATTTGAAAGCTTTGTTCCCCGCGGCCACCTTCCAGTCGTCCGGCGGCTGGCTGATCTTTGAATCTGGCACCGGCGCGCAAAAAATCGGCGACCGGCTGGCGCCGAACCTTGCCCTGCCGCTCGCCGGCTGGTTCAGCGCCGATGTGAATTGGCCGCGCCTCGCCCAATGGTATCCCAAGTTGAAGGAACTTGGCCTGCCGGAGACGCAATTTGCCGTCACCGCGCCGGATGCCAGTCTGCGGATCGCTGGCAAATGGCTCTTCCCGCAAAATCTGGCGCTGAGTCTGGAGCCGTGGCGGATGCCGACGGAAACGATTCATGCGCCCTTCACCAGCTTCACGGCCGTGCGCGGGTTTGCCGCCTGGCTCCCGTCGCAGCCGTGGGCGCAGGCTTGCCAGCTTTCCCCGCCGCCGAATCAGCTGTTCACTTGGGCGCTCCCGCAATTGCCGTATCAGTCATTTGCCGCCGCGCCCGTGCCGGATGCCGCCGCCGCCGGCGCCCAAGCTTACGCGCGGCTGCAGCCGGTTTTTGGCGGCCCCCCGGCGGCAAGGGGTTTTCTCACGCCGATTTCCCTGCGGCAGACCAATGGTGAAATTGTTTGGACCGGCGTGCCGTTCATTGCGCCGTTTGTGCGGCCGCTGAAGGAGGCCTCCGGCCAATATCTGTTGGCCGGCACATTCCCCAATACCCCTCGCGGCCAGGCGGTGCCGCCGGAACATTTGCAGCGGCTTGCGGCCAATAACCAGGTGCTGTATCACTGGGAAAATACCGCGGAGCGCGTGCCGCAGGTGCTGACCCTGAGCCAGCTGGGGCTGGTGCTGACTTCCCATCGGCAGTTGGGCGGCCCTTCGGCGGCGTTCAAGTGGATCCAGAAAGTGGCCCCGGCCCTGGGCGCCAGCACCACGGATATCACCCAGACCGGCCCGGCGGAGCTGACCTTCCGCCGCCAGGCCGCCGGTTTGTTCACGGCGGTGGAAATGTTCGCGCTGGCCAACTGGCTGGAGGCGCCCGATTTTCCCGGGTGCAATTTGCAACTGCCGCCGCCCTCGCCGCGGATTCAGGAATTGCGCCAGAAAAATTCCGGCCGGATCCCGGCCCCGAAGTCCCCCCCGCCTCCGGCGGCCCACTAATTGGATGCTTAAACTCGGCGTCAACATTGACCACTTTGCCACGCTGCGCGAGGCGCGGTATCGCGGGCGCGGCTTTGGCGAGCCGTGTCCGGTGGCCGCCGCGCTCCTGTGCGAGGCGGCCGGCGCCCACGGCATCACCGCCCATCTGCGCGAAGACCGCCGGCACATTCAGGATCGCGATGTGTGGGCCTTGCGCGAACGCATTCAAACGCGGTTGAATCTGGAAATGGCCAACGCGCCGGAGATTGTGGCCATCGCCCTGAAACTGAAGCCCGACATTGTTTGCCTCGTGCCGGAGCGGCGGCTGGAGGTGACCACGGAAGGTGGCCTGGATGTGGTGGCGGCGGAAAAAGCCCTGACCGAAACGCGCCAGCAGCTGAACGCTGCCGGCATTGAAGTCAGCTTGTTCATTGCCCCCGACGCGCGGCAGATTGAAGCCAGCGCCCGCACCGGCAGCCAGTTTGTCGAATTGCACACCGGCCAATACGCCGAGGCCTTCTTGCCGGCGGCCGGCGGAAACCCCCGGGCGGCCGCGGAATTGCAGCGCCTCATTTCCGGCGCGGAGCGGGCCCATGCCCTGGGCCTCCAGGTGAACGCCGGGCACGGCCTGAATTACGAAAATCTTGCCGCGCTCGGCCGCGTGCCGCATCTGGTGGAATTGAATATCGGCCATAGCCTCGTGAGTCGCGCCGCCTTCGTGGGCCTGGCCCCGGCCGTGCGGGAGATGCTGGCGGCCATGGCGGCTTGCCGCGGTTAATCTGGGGGGCGCAAGTTTTCTTGCGCCGGCGGCGGAAATCATAAATCGTGACGCTGAAATGATTCTGGGCACCGGCATTGATCTGGTTGAGGTGGCGCGCATTGCGTCGTCATTCGAGAAGTTTGGCGAGCGCTTTGTGAATCGCGTGTTGCTGCCGGACGAAATCGCCTACTGCCTGGCGCACAAAAATCCCGCCCCGTTTCTCGCCGTGCGGTTTGCCGCCAAGGAGGCGGTCGCCAAGGCGTTCGGCACGGGCATTGGCGCGGCGCTGGGCTGGCAGGACATCGAGATCCGGCGCCAAGAAAGCGGGGCGCCGTTTGTGGTCTTGCATGGCCGGGGGCGGGACCTGCTGGCGGCGCGCGGCGCGCGGCAGCTGCATCTCAGCCTGACCCATACGGAACATTATGCGGCCGCCACCGCCATTCTGGAGGGCTGATTCCGGCCGGCCCCCGCGGCGGGAACGCTTTGCGCAATAAAAGTTCACGGGTCTGGATTGACTTTTCGGGACGCAAATGAAACCTTTTCGGCACGCGCCCCGCCGAATTTAATCCTAGGGGGGCGCGTAATAATTCCCGTGGCAGAAAAAGACGATTATCTATTGGACCTGCTGGTTGACCTCGGCTTCACCACCGCCGAGGTGGTCGCTCAGGCCCGTGAGGAAGCCAGCGCCGCCGGCGTGGGCGTGGTGGATTTGCTGGTCGCCAACAAGGTCATCCGCCCCGGCGATGTCACCCAGGCCAAGGCCGCGCAGTTTGGCGCGGAAGTGGTGCATCTGGGGGCGCTGAAAATTGAGGACGACGTGATTGCCGTCATGCCGCGCGAGGTGGCCCGGAAGTATCGCGTCATTCCCCTGTTCCAAACCGAAGGCAAGGTGGCGGTCGCCATTGCCGATCCGTCGGACCTGAATGCCATTGATTCGCTGACGCACTTGCTGCACGCGGAAATCGAATTGCGCGTGGCGTCCGAGCCGGATATCGAGGCGGCGCTGGGCAAATATTACGGCTCGGAAAAGAAGTCGCTGGACGCGGGCATCTTCAAGGATGTCATTCAGGAGCTGAACGAGGAAAACGCCGGGCTGACTGTCGATGACGCCGGGCTGGAATTGGAGAGCGACGCGCCGCTGATCCGGCTGGTGAACCAGATCATTGTGGATGCGTTCAAGCTGCGGGCCTCGGATATTCATCTCGAACCGCTCGCCAAGAAATTCCGCCTGCGCTACCGCATTGACGGCGTGATGCAGGAAATTCCGGGCAAGACGCCGAAGAAGTTGCAGGCTCCCGTGATCGCCCGCCTGAAAATTCAAGCGGGCATGGTGATCTCCGAACACCGGGTGCCGCAGGACGGCCGCATCCAGACGAAGATCGGCAACAAGCTGATCGATTTGCGCGTGTCCTGCCTGCCGACCAATCACGGCGAGAGCATCGTCATGCGTATCCTCGACAAGGAAGGCTTGAAGCTCGGCCTGACCGAGCTCGGCTTTTTGAGCGACGACCGCGCCACGTTCGAGCGGCTCATCGCGCTGCCGGACGGGATTTTGCTGGTGACCGGCCCGACCGGTTCCGGCAAGACGACGACGCTGTATTCCTGCTTGAATTTCATCAACCGGCCCGACCGGAAGATTATTACGGTGGAAGATCCCGTGGAATACGTCCTGGCCGGCATCAACCAGGTGCAGGTCAATGACCTGGTGGGGTTCACTTTTGCCATGGCCTTGCGCGCCATCCTCCGGCAGGCGCCCAACATCGTGATGATCGGGGAAATTCGCGATATCGAAACGGCTTCCATCGCCATCAACGCCTCGCTCACCGGCCATCTCGTTTTCTCCACGCTGCACACCAACGACGCTCCCGGCGCCGTGACGCGCCTCGTGGACATCGGCGTGAAACCGTTCTTGGTCGCTTCCTCCACGCGCTGCCTCATGGCCCAGCGGCTCGTCCGTAAGATTTGCAAAAAGTGCATCGCCCCCTATGAGCCCACCGATTCGGAGTTGAACGCGCTGGGCATCAAGCGGGACGAATTGAAAAGTGCCAATGTGCAAAAGGGCCGGGGCTGCAATAATTGCAACAATACCGGCCACCGCGGCCGGATGGGCATCTTTGAAATTTTTGTGGTGGATGACGACGCGCGGAAATTGATTTACGACCGGGTGCCGACCAATGTGCTGCGGGCCCGCGCCCGCGAGATGGGCATGCGCACCCTGCGCGAGGACGGCATCCGCAAGGTGCTCGCCGGCATGACGACGCCGGAAGAGGTCATCCGCGCGACCGTGGGCGATGAGGCGTGAGGAAACCGGTTTGATTTGGTCTATTATATTAACAGCGTAACTGAGTGTAACTGAACGGAAGATTTAGCATGTCATATTCCATGTCAGATTTGCTGCAGCTGGTGGTGTCCGAAGGCGCCTCCGACTTGCACATTCGCGTCGGCACCGCGCCGACGATTCGGGTTCACGGCATTTTGCACCGCGTCGAAGGCCCGTCGCTCGCGCCCGAGGCGACGGAGGAGCTGATGCGCAGCATCACCTCCGAGGAGCACATTCAGGCGGTGCGCGAGCGCGGCGGCGCTGACTTCGCCTTCGCCTTCGGCGAGGCGGCGCGGTTCCGTGTGAGCGTGTTCAAGGAAAAGGGCAATTTCGGCATCGTGCTCCGCCAGATTCCCAGCAAGATGCTCACCTTTGAGCAGATCGGCCTGCCGCAATCGGTCAAGGAGCTGTTATACAAGCCGCGGGGTTTGATTCTTGTCACCGGCCCCACGGGCTCCGGCAAAACCACCACGCTGGCCTCGCACTTGAACCTCGTCAACGAGGAGCGCGATGAGGTGCATCTCATCACCGTGGAGGATCCCATCGAGTATTACCACAAGCACAAGAAGGCCCTCATCACGCAGCGCGAAGTCCACGTGGACGTCCCGAATTTCGCGGAAGCGCTGCGGCGCGCGCTGCGTCAGGATCCGGACATGATCCTGGTCGGCGAAATGCGCGATTTGGAAACGATCGAGGCGGCCATCACGGCGGCCGAAACCGGCCACTTGGTGTTCGGCACGCTCCACACCACCGGGGCGGCCAAGACGATTGACCGGCTGGTGAACGCCTTCCCCGTGAACCAGCAGGAAATGATCCGCATCCAGCTTTCCACGGTGCTCCAGGCGGTGATTTCCCAGTTGCTCATCCCGCGCATTGACAAGCCGGGCCGCGTGGCGGCGTTTGAGATCATGATCAACACGCCGTCCATTGCCGCGCTCATTCGCGACAATAAAACGTTCCGCATCAATTCCGACATCCAGACCGGCGCCAAATGGGGCATGGTGACGCTCGATGGCTTTCTGCTGGAGAAATATCTGGCGGGCATGATCGCCCGCGAAGAGGTGATCAATAAGGCGCAGGACCCGACCACCATCATGGCCAAGATGCAGGAGCTGGATCTGGCGCAGGCGATCGGTCAAGACGAAAAAAAATAAACCCATTGCATGTCTGAGGAAATTTCCAATCCCTTGCTCACGCTCGTCCGCGAGCGGGAGCTGATTGACGACCTGCAATACGAGGAGGTCGCCGCCGAATTCAAGCGCAGCAGCACGCCGGTGTTCCAGCTGCTGCAGGATTTTGGCATTCTGAAGCTGGACGCCATTCTGCAGGTCATGGCGGCGGCTTTGGGCACGGAAGTGGTTCAGTTGCGCGACCGGGATATCCCGGCGGATATCCTCAAGCTCCTGCCGGCCAAAGTGGCGCAAATGTATCATTGTCTGCCGGTGAGCCTCCAAAATGGCACCCTCCAGGTGGCCATGGCCGACCCGCTCGATCCGGCGCAGACGGATGAAATTCAATACGCCGCCCGGCGCGATTTGCAGATTGTCGTGGCCGACCCGGCGGAAATTCAAAAGGGGATCGAGCGGTTTTACGGCCAGGAGGAAAACGAGAACGTCTCGGAAATTTTAAAGGAGCTGGGTTCGGACAAGCAGATCGCCCGCGAAGTGGAGGAGGCCGGCGATGATGTGAAAGCCGCCGAGGCGCTGGCCAACGAGGTGCCGATCGTCAAATTCGTGAATCTCGTCATGCAGCAGGCCGTGCAGGATCGCGCGAGCGATATTCATTTCGAGCCGTTCGAGGATGAGTTTCGCATTCGTTACCGCGTGGACGGGGCCCTTTACGAGATGGCGCCGCCGCCCAAGCATCTGGCGTTGCCGGTCACTTCGCGCATCAAGATCATGGCGAATCTGAATATTTCCGAACGCCGCCTGCCGCAGGACGGCCGCATCAACCTGACCGTTCTGGGCAAACAGGTGGACTTGCGCGTCAGCACGCTCCCCACCGCCTTCGGCGAATCGGTGGTGTTGCGCGTGTTGGATCGCTCCTCGGTGAACCTGGAGGTGGAATCGCTCGGCTTTCCCAAATATGTTTATGACTTTGTCACGGAGGTCATTCAGCGCCCGAACGGCATCTTTGTGGTGACCGGCCCGACCGGCTGCGGCAAGACCACCACGCTTTATTCCTGCCTGCGCCGCGTCAATACGATCGATTCCAAGCTGCTGACTGCGGAAGACCCGGTGGAATTCGACATCGACGGGATCATGCAGGTGGCCGTCAACGAGGCGCAGGGGCTGACCTTCGGCAAGGCGTTGAAATCCTTTTTGCGCCAGGATCCGGACATCATCATGGTCGGGGAAATGCGCGATTTGGAGACGGCGCAAATCTCCATTCAGGCGTCGCTCACCGGCCATTTGGTCCTGAGCACGCTGCACACGAACGATGCCCCCGGCGCGGTGACGCGGCTCGTGGACATGGGCGTGGAGCCCTTCCTCATTTCCTCCACCCTCATGGCGGTGCTGGGGCAGCGCCTCGTCCGCACCATCTGCAAAAATTGCCGGACGCCGTTCGAGCCGACGGAGCAGCAGTTGTCCCTCCTGGGCCTTTCGCCGCATGACTTGGGGGACAAGGTCTTTCATTACGGCCGCGGCTGCTCGACCTGCAACGACACCGGCTACAAGGGCCGCAAAGGGATTTACGAACTGCTGATCGTCAGCGATGCCGTTCGCAACCTTATCAACGAGCGCGCCCCGACCGTGGTGGTGCGCCAGAAAGCCGTCGAGCTGGGAATGGTGACGCTGCGCGAAGACGGCTTGCGCAGCATTTTCGATGGCGATACCACCATCGAGGAAGTCGTCAAATACACCTAACCGTTATGCCTAGATATAATTACACCGCGCTGGATTCCCGGGGCAACGAAACCAAGGGCAGCCTGGAAGTGGGCAGCCAGAATGAGGCCATTGGGCGCGTGCGGGAAATGGGTTTGTTCCCCACCAAAATCGCCGAATCGGAAAAAGACGACAAGGGCGCGGCGAAAAAGAAGGGCAAGCCCGCCGCGGGCCGGCCCCGGCCGGGCAAGAAAAAGGGCGGGGCGATGAACATCAACATCAAGATCCCCGGCTTGGGCGGCGGGGTGAAGCCCAAGGTGCTGACCGCCTTTACGCGGCAGTTGGCCACGCTGGTGGATGCCGGTCTGCCGCTGCTGCGCGGCTTGCGCGTGCTGGAAAAACAGGAGCGGAGCCGGACCCTCAAGGATATCATGGGCGAGCTGGCCCTCTCGATTGAGGGCGGCAGCACCTTCTCCGAGGCCCTGGCGCAGCATCCGAAAGTATTTAATCGTTTGTTCGTCAACATGGTCAAGGCCGGCGAGCTCGGCGGCGTGCTGGAAGTCGTGCTGAAACGGCTCGCGGAATTTTCCGAAAAAGCGCAGAAGATCAAAGGCAAGGTCAAGGCCGCCCTGTTTTATCCCGTGGCGGTGCTGATTGTGGCGGTGGGCATCATGATTTTGCTGATGACCTATGTCGTGCCGCAATTCAAAGACGTGTTTGCGGGCATGAACATTGACATGCCCAAATTCACCCTGCTGGTGATGGGGATCAGCGATCTCGTGCGAAAAAACATTCTCGCCACCATGGGCGTCCTGGCCATCCTGGTGGTCCTGTTCTTATTGTTTATCAAGACCAAGTTCGGCCGGCGGCTCTGGGATCAGTTCAAGCTGGTCATGCCGGCCGTCGGGCCGGTGATCAGCAAGGTCGCCATCTCGCGCTTCTGCCGCACGCTGGGCACGCTCGTCAGCAGCGGCGTGCCGATTTTGCAGGCGCTGACCATCGTCAAGGAAACCGCCGGCAACGTCATCATTTCCAATGCGGTCAGCCTGGTCCACGAAAGTGTCAAGGAAGGCGAAACCATCACCGCGCCGCTGGAGGCTTCCCGCGTGTTTCCCCCCATGGTCGTCAGCATGGTGGACGTCGGGGAGCAGACCGGTGCGCTGCCCGAAATGTTGTTGCGCATTGCCGACAATTACGACGAAGAAGTGGACAATGCCGTGGCCGCCATGACCTCGCTGCTGGAGCCGATCATGATCATTTTTCTGGCCGTTCTCGTGGGCAGTATCGTCATTGCCATGTTCATGCCCTTGATCGCCATGATTACCAACCTGAGTGAAGATGGGGGCGGTGGAAAAAAAGGCGGCGACTGATTTGGGTGGATCCTCTGCGGCTCTTGCAACCCTTCGCGGGCGGCCTGAGCCTTTGTGCCGGCCCTCCCTGGCCTCGGAATCGCCATGGTTGTATATATATTATATCAATACATTTTCCTTGCCGTCCCGGTGGTGGGGGGGTAATCTGTCTCCGGCTTGAAAAAGCGCCGCCCCCGTTTCCCGGGAGCACGGGTTAGCCGGCGGATCTTTGAAATATCGTGATGACCTCCGGTTCGCGCCCCTCAGCGGGGGTGGTGGAACCGGCGCCTCGCCTGTCCCGTTCTGGCTTGGTGTGGAAAAATGGACCGCCGGAAAATATGCCTCTCCACGGTCCGGAAACAGTCCGATTTTTGGTGCTCTATCAAGCACTTACAAAAGATGACCCCATTTTCAGAGGCCGCCTTGGTCCGGTTTCTGCGCGGTTGAAAATTTAAATTATTGGTGCGGTTTGGTGCGGTTTGGTGCGGTTTAGTGCGGTTTAGTGCGGTTTGGTGCGGTTTAGTGCGGTTTGGTGCGGTTTGGTGCGGTTTAGTGCGGTTTAGTGCGGTTTGGTGACCTTGGTGGAGAAAATCCCGAGGAGAAACCCATTGAAAACCAATGCGCTGGTTCGGTTTTGCCACGGCGCTGCCGTCGCCAGTATTCACCTTCCGGGTGAACCGGCGAATGTTTGCAAGGGCTTTGCATCCGTTTTGATCCGTGTCCATCCGTGATTGAACTGCGGTTTTTAGGATTAGTATAGTATTTCACCACTCAAACTTGACAAAACCAGCCCCAATGAGTAAATACATTGTATTGACATTGCATGGGCGAATTATTTACAACTGAATTATTATGGAGTTCGATTGGAATAACCCGCCTTTTGAGCTTGGTTCTTTGAATCAACGGGAAATTGAAGAGTCGTTTGAAGACGCTTTTGCCGTGCGTTTGATGCCGGATTCCCCCCGGTTTGCCGTGCAGGCCCGGTATTTTAACCTGGGCATGTCGGCGGGCGGGATTGGTATCTGGAGCGTCTATCGCACCAACGGGCGGCAGGTTCGGGTGCTGCTGGCGCGTCCGTTTGAGCCGGAGGAGCGCTTCTTCTATCAGCGTCAGATGAATCAGATGCTTTCCCAGTGAGTCAAACCGCCCGGTTCTTGTGTTCCCGAAATCACGCTCGGATGCGCGGACAAAAAACATTTTCATATGCAGACCTTTGCCACTTGGGATGAAGTGCCGCTGTTCGAGAGCGAAGCGGCCGAGGCGGTTTTTTGGCTTGAGCAGCGGCCGGCCCTCCGGCTCATGGCGTCGGCCGTCGCCGGCCAGGCCGAGGCCTCGGAGTCCGTCACCGTCACCTTGCGCTTCGACCCGCGGATGCTGGCGCGCATCAAGCGGCTCGCGCGGATGCGGTTTTTGAATTACCAGAGCATGATCAAGCAATGGCTGAGCGAGCGCATGGAACAGGAATTGAAATGAAAGCCGTCAAATCTTATTGCCCGCCCCCGGGCCGGCCGCGGGCCTTCACGCTGATTGAGCTGCTCGTGGTCATCTCGATCATCGGTGTGCTGGCCGCGTTCACGATTCCCGTGCTGAAGACCCTCAAGCGGCAGCAATATATCCGGGTCGCCCGGGCCGAGCTGGATCAGCTCGCCACCGCCCTGGAAAATTACAAGGGCCAATATGGCGTGTATCCGCCCGCCAACGCCGCCGACCCGCTGATGCCCCAGCTCTACTATGAGCTGTCCGGCACCATCATGGTTACCACTAACGGCCCGGATTATTTCAAAACCTTGGATGGCAGTGCCACCATTCCCGCTGCCTCGGTAAATACGGCCTATGGGGTGGGCGGGTTTGTCAATTGCACCCATGGCGTTGCCGAGGATGCGATCACCGCCCGGAATTTCCTTCCCGGCCTTAAGCCCAGCCGGGTCAACTACTATGTCACGAATAATCTCGTGCAAACCGCCATTCTGGTGACCTCCGTCGGTGGTCCGGATGATGCCTACAAGCCGCTGAGCGCCTCGGGTTTGAATCCGGTCCGTTATGCCTATCCCGGCACCAACAACCCCAATTCCTACGATCTGTGGGTGCAGTTGGTGATCAATGGCCGGACCAACCTGATTTGTAATTGGAACGGGCAGGTGCAACTCAACGTCCCGCTGCCTTGATGCTTATGTTTTCCGCCGACGCCAATGGCCCCGATTGCTGGAAGTGCTCGCTCAATGTGGAGTGGCATGATTGCTCCTGGTGTCCGGCCATCGTCCACCGGCGCGGCATCGAGCTGCGCAATGGTTCGGCGGCCCGGCCGGTGCCTTCGCCGTCCCTGTTGCCCAATCCGGCGCGCCGCAAAAATCTCCCCAAACCTATGAATAAAATCGCCAATCGGAAATCGCCCCTGGGAAATTCCTCCGCCTTCACCTTGGTGGAACTGCTCACCGTCATCGCCATCATCGCCATTCTGGCCGCCATGTTGTTGCCGGTGCTGGCGAAAGGAAAAGTGGCCGCCCAGAAAATGAAGGCCAAGACGGAAATGAGCGCGCTCGTGACCGCCATTGAGCACTACGAATCCGTTTACAGCCGCTTCCCGACCACCAATCAAGTGAATGGCACGGTGACTTATGGGGGCAGCGTGTTGGCCTCCGACCCAGCGCCCAACGCGGACGTCATCGCCATTTTGATGGATATGACCACCTATCCCGGCAGCGGCTTGCCCACAGTCAACAGCGGGCATGTCAAAAACCCGAAGCAAACCGCATTTCTGAATGTCAAGCTGTCCGGCGACATCACTATGCCTGGGATTGGGCCGGATTTGGTTTACCGTGATCCGTGGGGCAATCCGTATGTCATCAGCATGGATCTGACCTACAATGATGTTTGCGAAGACGCGTTCTACCGGCTGAACAATGTGTCCGGCGGCGGCATTAACGGATTGATTCAGCAGGGATCGAACCCCAATGATAATAATTGGGCGTTCCACGGCAAAGTCATGGTCTGGTCCGCCGGGCCGGATAAAAAAATTGATGCCGGGATCAAGGCCAACGCCGGGGTGAACAAGGACAACGTCTTGAGCTGGCAGTAATATGAAACTAACGTTCAACCGCCCACAGCGAATCTCCCACCCCGGAGATTTAGGGTCCCCGCCGCATCCGCGCTGGGGTGTTGCCGGTTCGCGGTTCGCGGTTTCCTGCTCCGCCCCGGCTCACCCAGCCCGCGCCACCTCCGTCGCGCCTCGCCCTCCCGGTCAAAATTTGAATTCATGTCATCTTTTGTCATCTTTTGTCACGTTTTGTCATCTTGGCGACTCTCTGAAAATGATGAGCTGGCGGCCGGTTGCCGCCGGCGGAGCGGAGCTTGGTCCCCTCGAAAATCGAAAATCGAAAATCGAAAAGGGCTTCACCCTCATCGAGCTGCTGGTGGTCATCTCGATTCTGGGGATCATCGCGGCGTTATCCGTGCCCGCGCTCAAAAACCTCGGCAAGTCCAATTCCCAAGTCGGTGCCGCCCGGCAGTTGCTCGATGACGTGGCCCGCGCCCGGCAGTTGGCCATCAGCCAGCGCACGACGGTTTACATGGTCTTCGTGCCGGATAATTTCTGGGGGTTGACGCCGGAACGCACGGCGGCGATCACAAATTTGGTGGATAAGCAGCTCACCGGTTACAATTTCATTTCGCTGCGTTCGGTGGGGGATCAGCCGGGGCAGGGCGTGCCGCACTATCTTTCGGAATGGAAGACGTTGCCGGAAGGCACCTTCATTGCCCAGGCTAAATTTAGCGGAACGGCTTTTTACCTTCCGCATTGGGATCAGGATTATCACGGCGGCACGCCGGTTCCCCTTGCGGGCTTTGCCGCGTTTGGCCTGCCCTTTCCCACCGAAAAATCCACGAATGCGCTGTTGCCGGGGATCGCCTTTAATTATCAGGGCCAGTTGGCCTCCGGTCGGGATGAATATATCCCGCTGGCCCAAGGTCGGGTGCGGTATGCCATGGATATCAACAAGGTGCCGCAGTTGACCCCGCTCGCCTCCAAGGACATCGAGGAAATTCCCCCCGGCAATAGCGGGGTGGGGAATAACAATCTTTCCTACAGCGTCATTCATATTGACGCCCTCACCGGGCGGGCCCGGCTGGAACAATTCAAAATGCAATGAAATTTCCCAATCCGAATTTAACATTGCGATCCTCCCGGGCGCCCGGCGGTGCCGGGCTTTGCCGGCGGCCGCGCCGCGCCGCCGCCTTTACCAAGATTGAGATTGCGATCAGTCTGGCCATCGTCAGTTTCGGGATTTTGGCCATTCTGGTGGCGCTGCCCACGGGCATGAATACCCAGCGCAACAATCGCGAGGATACCATCATCGGGCAGGATGCCACCCTGCTGTTGGAGGCCATTCAGAACGGGGCGCGCGGCATGGATGACCTGACCAATTACGTCTATGCCATCACCGTGACCAATCCCGTGACCCACGCGTTTACGCCTTACGGGGCCGCCGTGCTCACCAACGGCGCGAACATCGTGGGCCTCTTGAGCACACCGGTGGATAATGGAATTGTTGGAAGCACAAATGATGACTGGCGCGTTATTGCCCTGGTCCATTCCATGAGCGGAGTGGCGGCGGAGAAACCACCGCAGGACAACGCCCTCATGCGCGACGACACCTTCAGCTATCAGGTGGTGTGTGTGAATGTGCCGGCGGCCGTGGATACCAACACGCCGTCCGGCTACCAATTGCACGCCAATCAATATGAACTGCGCCTGTCATTTCTCTGGCCGCACCGCCCCAATGGCACCCTCGGCAACGGCCGCCAGACCTTCCGGGCCACCATTGCCGGGCAGTTGTGGCCGGACACGAACGGCCCGTTGCCGCTCTATTTTTACCAACCGCAGTCCTTCCAAAAAGCGCCATGAACATGAGATTTCAGATTGCGGATTTTGGCTTTCGGACTGACCGGAAAGGCGGGAGCCGCGCGCGCTTGGCCATCCGCCAAGGTTTTCCTCTCATCGGGAACGCCTCCCGAACCGGGCTAAAGTTCCATTTTTCGGCGGAAAACCAAAAATCAAGCCAATTTCCCGCCATAATCGCAAAAACCGCCGGCTTTTCCCTCATGGAACTGCTGGTGGTCATGAGCCTCCTTTCACTCATCGTCCTGGCGCTGATGAATGTTTTCGGGGCCACCCAGACGGCGTTCCGGGCCAGCCTGACGCAGATTGATATGCAGGAAGGCGGCCGCGCGACCGTGGAAATGATCACCGCCGACCTGCGCACCCTCACGCCGTCCGGCGGCGTGAGCAATGTGAATTATGGTCCGGTGAATTTTGCGGTGGGGGGCAATTTCAACAACTATAAGCCGCTGCTGCAAAGCCTGCCCGGCACCTCGGTGATCCGGACGAATCAGTTGAACTGGTTTTTTGTGCTGAGCCGTGAAAACACCAAATGGATCGGCGTGGGCTACGCGGTGGATAACACCAACACGGCTCCGTTGTATCCGCTTTACCGGTTTTATGCGGAGACCAATCTCCAGACCAGCCCGCGCGTCTTGTATGACGAATTCAACCAATTGATGTCCGCCGGGCAATGGACGGGTCTGAGCCACATCATGGACGGGGTGGTGCAACTCACCGTGCGCGCCTATGACACGAATGGTGCGTGGCTGGATTCCAGCCATACCAATCCGGTGGCCAATACCCTGTTCCTGTCCCCGGTTGACGGCGAGGCCCAGTTCTATATGTTCAGCAACACCGTTCCCGCTGCGGTGGAACTGCAATTGGGCGTGCTGGAAGACCGGGTCTTGCAGCGGGCGGAAGCCCGCCCCGCCAATGTCGCCCCGTTTTTATCCGACAAGTCCGGCAATGTGCATTTGTTCCGCCAGCGCGTGGCCATTCCCAACATTGACTTCACTGCCTACCAATGAAAATTTTCTCAACCTTCAACCTTCAGCCTCCAACCGCCAACCTCCAACGGCGGCGGCGCGGCATGGCCCTGGTCATCACGCTCATCATGCTGGCGGTCACGCTGACGCTGGTGGTGGCGTTTCTGGCCATCTCCCGGCGCGGGCGCATCGCCTCCACCACCGCCACCGACACCACCACTGCCCGGTTGGCTACCAAGGCCGCGCTGGCGGCCGTTGAATCGCGGATGGCCGCCGATATTCTGGCGACCGGTAATCCTTACAATGTGGGCCTGCTCGTCTCGACCAATTACGTGGATCCCGCCGGCTACAATCCGGCCAACCTGGGTAACGCCTTTCCGCGGGTGCCGGTGTTCGTCAAGACGAATGCCGCCGGCCCGCTGGATTTCCGGTTTTTCCTCGATCTGAATCGCAATGGCCGGTTTGAGTCCAATGGCTGGGTGGCGGAGATGGATGCCACCGGGGCGACCAATGGTAATTTTGTGTTCGCCAAGGGCGATCCCGAATGGATTGGCGTGCTGACCCGGCCCGATGTGGCGCATGGCCCCAACAACCAATTTCTCTCCCGCTACGCCTATTTCGCCCAGTCGCTCGACGGACTGGATTTGAACACGATTCATAACCAAGCCAAAGCCACTGCACTTTTTGGATCTCAGCCAAACCGAACACTTGATGGATTTTTCCGCAATCAAGGCGTCGGGTCATGGGAAATCAATCTGGCGGCATTTCTAACTGACCTGAATACGAATCAGTGGAATCCGATCGGTAATTCTTATTTATACAACACGAATACTGCTCAAGTCAGTCAGGGGGCCGGTTTTGACGATGCGCTGGCCTTGTTGCGCTACCGCTATAATGGCGACTACAACACGCTCGCTCCGGCTAATAACTATTTCATCAACACCGGCTACTTCCCATTCAACGTTGACGCTTACAGCGCTGGCAAGTTGCAAACCGCCGTGGATTACAATGCGGGGGCGCCCTTGTCGCTTCTGAACTCCCCGTGGGCGGGCGCGGAAAACACCAACCGATTCTTTGTGTTGACCTCCGATTTGTTTAATCCGGCCAAAAGCTCGATAAATTTTGTCAGCCGGTTGCAGAATACCAGCACCAATCTTTCCACCTACGACCGCTACACGTTTTACCGGCTGCTGGAGCAGCTCGGCACGGATTCCCTGCCCGACAGCAGCGGCAAGATGAATCTTAATTTCCGGAACATCGTCAATGGCACGGTGGTTCCCGGGCTGGAAACCAATCTGCAGCCGTGGGCGCCGCTGGATTTCTTCACCAACGCTGCGGATCGGTTGCTTCAGCACTACACCGCCTACTGGCGCACCAACGATTTCCCGAACTACACCAACACGTTTGGCTCCTCCATTACCAATGCGTTCGGGGTGGCGAACATCCCGGTGTATGTGCAGGGGCAGTTTGTGTATTCGCCGGCCGTCAACCGCGCGCTCCAACTGGCGGCCAATATTTACGATGCCTCCACGAACTCGCCCTGGCCGTCGGTTTTCCGGCCGGTGTTCAATGTCGTCGTCAATGGCACCAATCGGGATGTGTTTATTACGGACTTTACCTATGTGCCTACGGTGGCTGGCCCGAATGATCCTAACTATTTGAATACGCCTGCTGACGCGGCCGCCGTGGCGGCACTCAATACCGGCGCAGTATTAACTGACGTCAATGTTTACGGCGTGCCGTGGATCATCGGGGCCAAGAAGAACCTCCCGAGTTTCAACCGCTTTGACATGCGCGATGTCGTGCAGGTGACCCGCAAGTTGCAGGTCACCCGACCGGTGCTCACGCTGGCCAATCCGACGCCGGGCCTGGACACGTATCAAACCAACCAGATGTATATTTTCAGCGTCAGCAATACGCTGGCCTGCTCGCTGTGGAATTCTTACACGTCGGCCTATTCCGGCAACCTGAGCATTGTCGTCCGCGACACCGTTTCCATGGCGCTGACCAACGATGCGCCCATGAGTTCACCGCCGCAGTTTAACAATTATCAAATCGTCAACACCTTAAACACCAATTATTGGCCGGGCACCAAGTGGGCGGGTGACCCGCCGGTTACGGCCTTGGATCCAACCAACGGTTCCTTTATCATTCCCCTGAACCTGCCGCTCGTGCTGCTGACCAATTCGGTTTATCGTTTTGCCGGCGCGGGTTCTTATTTTGATCCGGTCAATCCGGGGTTTCAGACGGATGTTTATACGCCGCAGTTGCCGCAATTTGGCTTGGTCACCACCAATCGCCTGCAAGTCTTCATTCTCGATGGTAATCATGTGATTGATTACGTCCATCTGGCCGGGCCGAATGGGAGCCTGAATTTGAATGCCGAACTGGCCGATCCGGATACCTCGGGTGCCCCGCCGTATCTGTGGAGCACCAATGGCAATCCCACGCCGCAGGGCGTGCTGGATCAGATTGCTATTTCCCGAGGCTTGGTCGCTCCCCCCAACAGCGGCGGGCGTTGGGTCGCGCCGCCGAATTTGCCCGTCTACCTGCCCCAGACGCCGGCCGCCGAGCAGGCTTTCTTCGCCGCATTTTTCAACGTCAATCGGCTGAAATACGGCCAATTTGCTTTCGGTGGCAAGATTTACACCAATACCGACTCGTATGTGCAGGCCGCCTTTACGCCCACCCGGATTGTTTACGACCATGTCAGTTGGCAGGCCAATGATCCGCTGGTGCATTATCTGGCCAGCGATTTAACCTACAGCGATGGCAATACCGGCATCCAGCGCAGTGACGATGTTTATGCGGCGTTGCCGGCCATCGAACTGGATAATATCACCCAGCGCTATTCGCCGTGGGGCAAGGCATATCCTGGTCTGCCGGGGGATTCCCTCTGGCAGATGCAGATGAAAGACCCGTTGCTCTGGCGCCCGGACAACTGGGATTTCCCCTCCGCGCCCTATCCCAGCGTGGGCTGGCTGGGCCGGGTGCATCGCGGCACGCCGTGGCAGACGGTTTATCTCAAGGCGTCGGACATTCTCACCAACCGCGATAGCAGCGGTCTGATTGGGGTGAAAACCTGGGTCAAGTGGACGGGCGACAGCAATGTGCGGGACGCCCTGAACTCCGCGCCGCTGACGGATGGCGCCCTGTTTGATCTCTTCACCACGTCTTTGAGCGACCATGCCACCCGTGGCACGCTGTCCGTCAACGCGGGCGCCAGTTCGTTCGACGGCGGATTGGCCGCGTGGTCGGCCTTGTTTAGCGGCGTGGTGGTGCTGTCCAATTCCGCGCCGGGTTTCTTCGGCTATGATGCCGCCCCTGCCGTGACCAGCCAGATCATTGACCCGGCGGGCGTCGCGGGGCTCAGTTCGCCTTTGGGCCAGTTGGTCAACGGCATCAAAACCAAGCGCTATCAATACCCCAATCACGTGTTCACGGAGCTGAGCGACATTCTGCGCGTGCCGGAATTGACCGAGCAATCGCCGTTCCTGAACTGGAACAATGCGACCCAGCAAAAATATCAAATCAGCGATGCGCTTTACGAATGGCTGCCGCAGCAGACCGTCGGGCTGTTGCGCCTCGGCGCCCCGCGCTTTGTGGTCTATTGCTACGGCGAGGCCTTGCGGCCGGCTCCCGGCGGCATGGTGTTGAGCGGCCCGAATTTCAAAACCATCACCAATTATCAGGTGGTGGCCGAAAGCGCCGCCCGGGCGGTGATCCGCGTGGAGCAGGCCGATACCAAGCATCCGCGGGCGGTGGTGGAAAGTTTCAACCTGCTGCCGCCGGATTGATTGTCCCGGCGGCGGGCGGGAGATAAAGCGGGGGTCGAACCGGAAAAGAAATGCCGGATTCGATTTTGAAAAGTGGCCGGTCGGGCGTAGTTTAGGGTTGCCCCACCCGCCGAGACGAAGCCGGATTTTCGGGTTTGAAAATCATGGCGTTGAGTTGTTTAAATATAATATTAAGTTTTATGCGTAAGTTGATTCTCATTCTGGTTTGCCTGCTCGCCGTGGCGGGGGCGTGGTGGCTCTGGCCGCAGGATCGCACCGTTTCGTCGGGGGCGCCGTCTGCCACGGGGGCGATGGCCCCCGCGGCTCCGGCGCCGGTGGCGGCGGCGGTGGCCGCCCCGCCGGCGGTCGCGCTGGCGGAAGATACGGGGACGCCGTCAGCCGCCAGCACCAACCGGCTCGCCTTCCGGCTGACCAACACGACGAAGTCGATTGGCGAGCTGACGTCTGACCCGCAGGCGATTTTGCTGCAGAATGCGCTGGTGGATACGGCGGCGAAAACCGATTTGGCGATTCCCCGGCAGCTCCAGGCCCTGAGTGAGCCCGGCGCGTTCATTGTCCAGGCGCGGGGCACTCTCAGCGCGGCCTTTCGCGCGGCCCTGACCGAGGCGGGCGGCCAGATCGTTTCCTACATTCCGAACCGCGCGTATCTGGTGCAGCTGTCGGCGGCGGGCGCGGCGGGCTTGCGGTCAAGTCCGCTGGTGGCGGCGGTGCTGCCTTACGCGCCGTATTTCAAGGTGCAATCGTCGTTGCTGGGCTTGGCCGTGAATGCGAAGCCGCTGCCGGCGGACACCTATCTGACCCTGGGCCTGTTCAGCGATGGCGTGGCGGCCACGGAAGCCCAGATCGAAAAACTGGGCGCGGTCATTGTGGCGCGGGATCGTTCGCCCTTTGGTCCGGTGATCCGGGTGCGCCCCGGCGCGGACTGGCTGGCGCTGGCGCAGTTGCCCGGCGTGCAGTTGGTGGAGCCGGCGCACCTGCGGGTGACGGCCAATGATCTTTCCCGGGTGACGACCGGCCTGGCGGCGACCTCCCAGACGACGACCAATTACCTGAATCTTTCCGGCTCGAATGTCGTGGTGGCGGTGATTGACACCGGGGTGGATACGAACCATCCCGATCTCACCGGTCGGGTGCTCCTGGATTTTATCGGCAGCGGCTATGATACGGACGGCCACGGCACCTTTGTGGGGGGCATGATTGCCGGGGACGGCACGAAGTCCACCACCGTGACCAATGCGCAGGGCTCCCTCATGCCGGGAACGAATGGCCAGTTCCGCGGCTTGGCGCCGTCGGCCAAGCTCTTTTCCGTGGGCGGGGTGGGCGGCTTGCGGGATAACATCCACGTGGGCGGCCATGACACCAATTTCTTCGTTTGGGGCCAGACCAACTTTTTCATCCCCGGCCCGGACAATTATTTTCTCGGCCGGAATGAGGCGGCGGGCCAGACGAATTACTTTTTCCCCGGCAATTTCCCCGACTGGTATTTTCAGGAGGCGGCGGCGGTCACCAACGCGTTGATCGCGAACTGCAGTTGGAACAATGACGGGTCGGCGGAATATGATCTTTCGGCGGCCGGCTTCGATGCGGCCGTGCGCGATGCGCTGCCGGAGCGGACGGGGCCGCAGCCGGTGCTGTTTGTGTTTGCGGCCGGCAATGACGGCGCGGGTCGCCCCACCGGGGCGGGCGGGAATTCGGATTCCATCCTGTCGCCGGCCACGGCCAAGAATGTCATCACCGTTGGCTCGCTGGAGCAGTATCGCAATATTACCAACACCTATATTCCGTTCGGTTCCACCAATCCCGAGGCGTATTGGGCGCCCCGGACGGATAGTTCCACCGAGGTGGCTGACTATTCGGCCCGGGGGAACGTCGGCATCGGGGTCGAAGGCGATTTTGGCCGCTTCAAGCCGGACGTGGTGGCGCCGGGCACCATGGTGGTCTCGACCCGCACCACGACGTGGGACACCAACGCCTATTACAATCCCACGAACTACCATTTCAACGCCATCAATGGCGGCCAGGTGATTGACACTAACCTGAGCGGCTTTGGTTTTTTCCAGGATACGGTTCCCTCGAACACGGTGGGCCTGGTCTTGCGGGTCGTGCCCAACAATCAGTCGCCCGTGCCGTTTCCCACCCTGAAATTCTGCGTCGTGGCGAATGATGGCATGATGTTGGATCCGTCAGATGCGACCACCTACGATTTTGCGGTGACGAACAACACCGTGACCATTCCCCCGGACGGCGGGGCCGGATATTTGCAGACGATTATTGGCAGCGGGAATTACAGCTTTGCCGTGGTGGACACCCTGTCCATTCCGGTGAATTTCGACCTGATTATCGAACACATCACCACCAATGACCTGGGTGATTTCCTTACCGTCTTTCAAGGGTTGAACGATAGCTTGGGATCGCAGCCGGATAATTATTATCGGTATGAAAGCGGCACCAGCATGGCGGCGGCGGATGTTTCGGGGACGCTGGCGTTGATGCAGGATTTCTTCACCAACACGCTGAAAACCACGCCCAGCCCGGTGCTGCTCAAGGCCATGCTTATCAATGGCGCGCGGGTCGCCGGCACCTACCGTTTTGCCCTGACCAACGGGCTTAATCTGCAAGGCTGGGGGCTGATCAACCTGCCCAATTCCATTCCGGCCGCGCTGGCCAGTGCGCCCACCACCAATGGGACGCCGCTTTTCTTTGCCGATCAGAGTCCCGCCAATGTGCTGGCCACGGGCGACCGCCGGACTTACACGGTTGCCGTCCCGGCGGCGTCGCGAGGCGTGCCGCTGCGTGTGACGCTGGCGTGGACGGATCCGCCGGGCAATCCGGCTGCCGCCCTTAAACTGGTCAACAACCTGGATCTCGTCGTCACCAATTTGGATACCGGCAGGGTTTATTTTGGCAATGCGTTTGCCCCGTCAGATCCGCCTTACTCCGTCGGCTATGATACCAACGCCAGCCCGGTGCCGGATTCCGTCAACAACGTCGAAAACATCATTATCCCGCCGTTGCTGGGCACCAATTATACCGTTACCGTCATTGGGCAGAGCGTGAATGTCAACGCGGTGACCACCGAGCAAACCAATCTCGTGCAGGATTTCGCCCTGGTGATTTCCTGTGACGACAGTGGGGGCACCAACGGGATTGACGTGGCGTCGGCCGCGTCGGCCGCGGTCTCCACCAATGCGCAGCGGATCACTTATGTCAGTGGCGGCGGCACGAACGGCATTTATTTCAACCAGTTGGCCGGGGCCAGCGCCCCGCTGCTGAGCACCAATGTGGTGGCCTTTGGCACCAATTCGGTTTACGCCACCAATGCCGTGGTCTATGTGGGGCAGACGAATCAGTGGCATTTTTATGTGGTCACCAATACGACGACCTTTTCGAATGCGGCCTTCGTGGTGTTTCTGCCGAATACCCTGGCGCTTCCGCGCGTAGGCGTGTTTGCCGGTTCCGATGCCAATTCGACGCGCCCGGAGGCGGATTTGGATTTGTATGTCGCCGGCCCCAATGATCCCGCCGCCTCAGGGTTGTTGGGCCTGGATCCGCTGGTGATTTCCAATTGTATTTACGGGCTTAATGGCGACGGCGTGGCGCTCAGCCGGGCCGGCACCGAATTTGTCGCCTATACCAACGCGGCCCAGGGGGACGTGTATTATGTGGGCGTGAAATGCGAGGATCAGATGGCCAGCCAATATGGTTTTCTGGGGGTGTTCAGCGAGAAGCCGTTCAGCCAGCAGGATACCAACGGCAATGTCTATGTGGAGGGGTTGAATTTGCCGGTGACCATTCCCGACGGCAATAACAAGCAAGCCGGCGTCGGTTATGTCTTTGGGTTGTGCGTGCAGCCGATCGAGGTGCGGAATGTGATCGTGACGAATACCATCACGCACGAAAACTACGGTGACCTGGTGGGGGTTTTCAGCCACGACAGTGCCTATGCCACCTTGAACAACCACGACTCGCTCGGGGCGGTGACCGATTTCTCCAAAGCCTATGATGATAGCGGGCAGGGCGGCTTGACCAATCTGGCCAGCCATTCCGATGGCCCCGGCACCTTGAAAAATTTCCGCGGCAAGCAGGGCCTTGGCTTGTGGTTGCTGACGGAAATTGATGATTCCCAGACCCAGACCGGCGCCGTCACCGGCCTGACCTTCAAAATCGAACCGCATATCGCGCAAAATAATACCGGATTGCATGAGGTGTTCGTCCCGGCGGGGGGCTGGTTTTATGATTATGTGGATGTTCCGGTGGGCTACACCAATATGCTGGTGGTGGCGACCAACTTGCCGCCGACCTCGGTCCCGCCCATCCAACTGGCCCTGCAATATAATGTCGAGCCAACGTTGAGCAATAATCTGGTCATCGTCGGTTTGACCAACTGTCCGCCCGGTTTTGGCACGTATCCGACGGGCACCTATCCTGGCAATTCCATCTCCTATGGACCCCCGCTGAAGCCGGGTCGGTATTTCGTCGGTCTCTACAATCCGGATACGGTCGGCCATGCGGTTTTGCTTGGCGTGACGCTCGCCTTTAACCCCGCGGCCATCACCCGGGTGAATTGGACTTCAACCGGTCCGGTGCCCTTGCTGGACGACGCGGTGACGTATGATTCCATCTTTGTGACGGATCGGGATCTGATCGGCGGCTTGAATGTCGGCTTGCGCGTGGATCACCAGCGGATTTCGGATCTGGTGTTCCATCTGATCAGTCCGGACGGCACCCGCTATTTGCTCATGGAAAATCGCGGGGCTGACAGCACCAACGGCGCCGGGGTGACGACGATTATGACCAATACCATAATGGCATCATCGGCCAGCGGGGGGCTAACGGCGACCAACACGATCAATACCGGAACCAATGCGGGGACAATCGTGATCAATTACGACTTCGAGCCGCTGCCGGATCAAATGACCGTCTATTACGCTGGTGGAAAAATATTCGATTCAGGTATGGTCGGCGGGACCAATTCGACAACCTTTAACTATGGCCCTGGGGCATCCACTTATCTCACGGTCATCATGAATGAGGCGGGCAATACCAATACCAATTCCAGCTGGAATTATTCGCTGACTACCCCCGTGGTGCAGCAAGGCTATTTGACCTTTACGGAAAACACAAATCTGACGCAGACGCCGATCAAATATGCCGCGACGTCACAGTTTATCCCCGTATTGCTGACAAACTACCTCGTGACCACCAATATCACGCCGGCAACCAATTTGGTGACCACCAATTTGAGTGCCTTTGAAGGTCCGGCGACCGGAGCCTATGTCAGCGCCGCATCCGTGGACGGATGGAATGTTGTGAGTAATCAGGTCAGTGTGGTCAGTGATCCCGCTAGTGCCCAGTCGGGGCAGTTTTTGGCGCTGGCAAACGGTTCGATTTCTAGAGTGTTGCGGGTAGTTCCAGGAACTACCAATACTTTAACCTTTACATCTCGGGGGCCGGGGATTTCTGCTTGGTGGCGTGCGGAGAATAATTACTCAGACAGTATCGGCACGAACAATGGGGCGCAGATAGGAACCGTTCCTTTTGCCGGCGGAGAAGTGGGACAAGCCTTCGTTCTCGATGGGGCGAGTCGGGTTCAGGTGCCCAACGCGCCCGGAATTAATTTTTCCAATACGATGACAATTGAGGCGTGGGTGAAATTAAAAACGTTTAGTGGATTAGACTCGCGTGAAATAGTGTCAAAATTCGGTGGGCCAAATACGGCTGCAGCCAATTACACTTTATCCATTGATCCATCCAATCGCCACTTGTATTGCATTATTATTGATCGGGCAAATTCAGTTTCGGGAATTCTTTATGGCACAACCACGATTCTGACCAATCAATGGGTTCATGTGGTT
>CAIMLG010000051.1 GCA_903842235.1 uncultured Verrucomicrobia subdivision 3 bacterium | reverse complement strand
GCGGCGGGCGGGCGGCGGCGTTCGGTCGCGGGCCTGAACCGCGAGCGGGGCAGGGCGGGGTGGGGCGGGCCTGCCCCCCGGCGCGGCGATGATTTTTTCATTCATGATTCCAAAACTTTCCCCCGTAATATCAGCCGAGTCGCTATGACCGAAAACGAATTTACTTATTGGGCCTTCCTGAGCTATAGCCCGCAGGATAATGGCGGGCCGCGTCCGGATGCCCCGGCGGGAAGCCACTTGTCCTGGGGGGATTGGCTGCATGATGTGCTGAAGACGTTTTCCATTCCGGCTGAATTCGTCGGTCAGATCAATGCCCGTGGGGAAATTATTCCGGAACGGATTGAGCCCATTTTTCAGGCTGCGGAGGAATCTCCCGGGAACGCCGAATTGAGCGAAACAACTCGCCAGGCCTTGGCGCAATCCCATTGCCTGGTGGTCATTTGTTCGCCCCGTTCGGCGCAAAGCCGGCCGGTGAACGAGGCGGTGCGTTATTTCAAGCAGCTCGGGCGCGGCAACCGGATTTTGCCCCTCGTCATCGCCGGGGAACCCAATGCCACCGACGGCCACAAGCCGGGGCGCTCCCCGGCGGACGAATGTTTTGTGCCGGCGTTGCGCCACCCGGTGGCGCCGGATGGCACGCTCGATCTCAGCCGGCGGGATCGGGGACCCCTTTTTGCGGATGCGCGGCAGGGGGATGATAAACGGGAAATTCTGGCCACGGATCATTCCCAAGCCGATACCGAGCTGGAAGCGGCCAAGATTCGTTTGATCGCCGGCCTGCTCGGCGTGGGCTTCAATGGCTTATGGGGGCGCGAACAGATCCGCCGCTATACCGCCGCCCAAATTCAAGTCCGGGAAGCCCGGCAGCAAATTCAGGAAGTTCAGAATCAAGCGCGGGCATCGCAAGGCCAAGTGCTCGAAGCCCAGCACCAGCTGGAAGCCGCGCGCCAGCAAGTCCGCGCGGCTGAGCGCCAGGCTTTGGAAAGTCAAAACCTGCCGCCAGACGTTAAAAGCCAGCTTCAGGAAGCGCAGAACCAAGTTCAGGAAGCGCAGCACCAGGCGCGCACCGCGCACCGCCAGGCTGAGGAAGCTCGCCAGCAAGCGAGCGCCGCCCAGAGCCAGGTTCAGGCCATCGAAAACCAGGCCCGGCAAGCGCAAAGCCAGACCGATGAAGCCCGCCACCAGGCGCGTGCCGCCGAAAGCCAGGTTTTGCAAGCGCAGCAGCAGGCTCGGGATGCCCAGAGCCGCGTTCAGGAGTTACTGGACCAAATCCAGGCCGCCAAGAATACCGGCCCGGAAATCCCCAGCCCGACTCTGGCAGCGCCCAGCCAAGTCTTGGAAGCGCAGAACCAGGCCCGCGCGGCGCAGGGTGAAATTCAAGCCGCGCAGCAGCAGGCTCAGGAAGCCAACATTCGGGCGCAGGAAGCCCAAGCTCAACTGCAGGTCGCGCCAGCCCAAGTGCGGGAAGCCGAGCAGCAAGTTCGCGCCGCGCAGCCCTCAATCTTGGAAATCCAAACCCAGCTCCAAGAAGCCCAAAATCAGGCGCGGGCCGCCCAAGCTAAGGTCCAGGAAATCCAAAGTCAGACGCGCGCCGCTCAGAGCCAAATTCAGCAAGCGCAAACCCAAGCCTTGGAAGCGCAGAACCAAGCCCGGGCCGTTCAAGCGCAAGTTCAGGAAATTCAAAATAAAGCCCGGGTCGCGCGCCGCCTCACCAAGGTTTTTGCGCTGCTGGCGGTGCTCACTTTGCTGGCGGCCAGCCTGGTCACCAGCCTGGTTTGGCGGCAACGTCAGGTCGCCCGCCCAGCCCTGGCCCAGGCGGCTTCGGCGGCGGCCCAGGCGACCGATCTGGCAGCGGGCCCGATGAACGCGGAACAGATCCGGCCGGCGCTGCAAAAACTTGCCGGGGCTGGGCCGGAGTGGAATCGGCTGCGCCTGCTGGATGACTTGGCAACCCGAATTCCGCCGGCGGAAATCCCCGAAGCGCTCACGGCGTCCGCAATCCTTTTGGCGGATCCGCCGCGCGGCTATTTTCAGGGGCAATTGCTGGAACGCTGGTTGCAGGCCGATTTGGCCGGAGCCTTTGGCTGGGTTTGCTCCTTGACCAATGCGGCTGCCCGGGAGCGCGCGTTGGAGAAAATAATTCCGGCCCTGGCCGCCGATAATCCAACCAACACGCTGGCCCGGCTGAACGAGCTGCAACCCGCGCCCGGCGAACGGAGCTACACGCTGTTTTTCCAGCGCTGGGCCGCCCAGGATCCCATTCAAGCGATCGAACAGCGGCAATCGATTCCCGGCCAGGATGCCGGGGACACACTGCTCGGCACCATTCTGGCCGTCTGGGGGGAGCAACAGCCGGAGGCCGCTTTGGACTGGGTGAAATCCCAGCCGGACGGAACCTGGCGCAATGCGCTGATCGTCGGCTTGTTCACCAACTGGGCGGCGAAAAATTTGGCCGCCGCCACGACGGCGTGCCAGCAGTTGCCGGATGGCGTGGCCAAGGAAAAGGCTTGGGAATCGGTCTTGGGCCGACGGATCACGACCGATCCAGCTGCCGCTGCGGACGATGTCAAAAACCTGCCGGCCGGTGACTTCCGGCAAAAAGCCATGGTCGAATTAGGCCAACACTGGGCCGATACCGACCCCCCGGCGGCTTTGGCCTGGGCGCAATCTCTGGGTTCCGGAGCCGAGTTGGTGGCCGCCCTCAACCAAATCGTCACTCGCTGGGCGCGGCAAGATCCAGCGGCCGCCAGTCAGTTTGCCGAGCAGCATCCCGAACTTTCCGGCGCGGCGCTGGGGGGGATTGCCACCGCCTGGTTCCAACGTGATTTCAATGCCACCACGAATTGGATCGCCCGCCTGCCGGAAGGGGAGAAAAAGAATGCGGCCCAGCTGGCCTTGGGGGAACCGTGGGCGCAGAACGATCCAAAAGGTATGGCGGCTTATGCGCTCGGTCTGCCCATCGGCGAGGTTCAGACCCAATTTCTGACCGCTGCCTGCCGGCAATTGGCCAGAGGTGATTTGCCGGGCACCGTGGAGGTGTTGCAACCGTTGGCCGACGCGGCCTTGCGGCTAAGACTTTTGGAACAGGCCGCCCGCAGTTGTGACCTGCCGCACTTGGATCCGGCGGCGAAGCAGATTGCCGCCCTGCCTGCGGGCGATGACCAGCAAGCGGCGATCAAAGGATTACTTTCCAATTGGACTGCCGCCGACCCGGAAGCGGCTATCAATTGGCTGGGGTCTTTTCCGGAAACCAATGCCCAACCTGAGAAGATGCAGTCGGTCCTCCAGTCGTGGGCGCAAACCGAACCGGCGGCGGCGGCCCAATGGCTGGCCAAGCTGCCTCCGGGAACCGCCCGCGAAGGCATGGTCAGCGCGTTTCTTGCGGGTGCCGCCGTGAAATATCCCGAATTCGCCGGCCAGTGGACCCAATCCGTTACCGATGCAACCCAGCGGCAGATGTATCAGCTTCAGGTCGCCCGGCAATGGCTGAAAACCGATTCAGCCGCCGCCATCAAATGGGTCGATACTCTGGATTTGCCGGAAGCCCTCAAGCCGCCGCTCCCAGCTCCCTTGCCCTAGCCGGCGATTGGAAGTTGGGAGATGGGGACTTCATCCTCATCGTCATCCTCGAGCTTCACCTGATGGGTTGGGCTTCATTTTTTGAACTTTCGCCCGGGGAAAAATTTTCTACACTAGGCGGATGAACGTCTTGGTCACCGGCGGTGCCGGTTATATTGGTTCCGTTTGCACGGAAGAACTGCTCAATGCCGGCCATCAGGTCACGGTTTACGACAATCTCACGGAAGGCCATCGCTCGGCGGTGGACCCGCGCGCGAAATTCATCCACGCCCAGCCGGAAGAGGAGGGCAACATCCTCGCCGCCGTCAAAGCGGTCCAGCCGGATGCCATTCTGCACTTCGCCGCCTTCGCGCTCGTCGGCGAGTCCATGACCAATCCTAGGAAGTATTTCCACAATAACTTCGTCAATGCGCTCAAGCTGGCCGATGCCGCCGTGGAATGCGGCGTGAAGAAATTTGTCTTCAGCTCCACCTGCGCCACCTACGGCCCGCCGGACAAGATTCCGATGACGGAAGATCTGCCGCAGCGCCCGATCAATCCTTACGGCGAATCCAAGCTGATGTTCGAGAAGGCGCTCATTTGGTATCAGCAGATTTACGGGCTGGAATTTGTTGCCTTCCGCTATTTCAACGCCGCCGGCGCGAGTGAACAGTTCGGCGAACATCATCGGATCGAGACGCACCTGATTCCGAACGTGCTGTTTGTGGCGCTCGGCCAGAAATCGCACGTGGATATCTTCGGCACCGATTATCCCACGCCGGACGGCACCTGCATCCGCGATTACATCCACATCAAGGATCTGGCGCAGGCGCACATCCTGGGCCTGCAGCCCGGCAAGAGCGGCTTCTTCAACCTCGGCAACGGCGACGGCTATTCCGTCAAGGAAGTCATCTCGATGTGCGAAAAGGTCACTGGCAGGAAAATCCCGGTGATCGAGAAGCCGCGCCGCGCGGGCGATCCGCCCAAGCTGATTGCGGCGGCGAACAAAGCTTACACCGTGCTCGGCTGGAAGCCGCAGTATCCCAAGCTGGAAGACATCGTGAAAACCGCCTGGGCCTGGCACGTGAAACACCCGGCCGGCTACGCGGACTAGCGCGTGTTCATTTCAACAACCGCGGCTCCGGAAAGCGGGCCGCGTTTTTTATTCTCCCGCCCGTTCATGCCGGCCGGCGGAGAAAGCCGGGGGCCGTTGGATTTACCGCCGTCGCGTGGCGGCGGTGAGCGAAAGGGACGATGAGGGCGCCGCGCTGGCGGATGCCGTCGGCCGCCCGGCCGGAAATGCGCCGGCCACGGGCGGGGCGTTTCATGCGGATCAATGGTCGTTTCCCGTTTGGGTCGCCACCGGTGGAAGATTTTTTGAAATCTGGCTTGGCAAGGTGGAGGTAAGGTCGTAAAAGAAATGCGACCATGACCGGCCTTTCCACCCACCGCCACGCCGCTGGCCCCGTTGGCCACGTTAAACCATCTCGCGCGGGTGGTCGCCGGAGGTTGGTTGGCGTTGAGTGGAAGGTGCCGGCGGAAAATTTCAAATGTCTGAGGTTGGAAGCTACGCCCGTTTCGCTATGAAAATATTCTCCTTAATGGCCATTGCGCTCGGTCTGGCGGGGGCTTTGCCCGCCGCTGAATCCGGCAAATCTAGTCCCTCCTTTAACCGCGCTCCGCTGCAGCCGAAGCCCTACGCGGAATTGCCGCTGGGCGCGATCCAGCCGGAGGGCTGGCTGCGCGAGGAACTTCAGCGCATGGCCAGCGGCATGACCGGCCATCTCGACGAGTGGTATCCGGAAGTCTGCGGCGCGCGGAACGCCTGGCTGGGCGGAGACGGTGACACCTGGGAGCGCGGGCCGTATTGGATTGATGGTTTATATCCGCTCGCCCGCTTGCTGGATGACCCAAAGTTGCAGGCCAAGGCCCAGCAGTGGGTGGACTGGACGCTGACGCATCAGCGCGCGGATGGTTACCTCGGCCCGGTCGAGTTGAAGCCGGAGGAGCGCACGCGGCCGGCGCCTCGCGGGGCGCAGATCAAAAACGCGGGCGACTGGTGGCCGCGCATGGTGATGCTGAAAATTCTCCAGCAGCATTATGATGCCACGCACGACCCGCGCGTCGTGCCGGTGCTGGACAACTATTTTCGCTATCAACTGAAGACGCTGCCGACGGCCCCCTTGTATGCCCCGGACAATCCCCAGGGGGGCACGTATTGGGCGGCGCAGCGCGGCGCGGATAATCTCATGGTGGTGCTGTGGTTCTATAACCTGACGGGCGAAAAATACCTGCTGGATCTGGCCGACCTGCTCCAGCAGCAGACGATCCCCCTCACCACCTGGTTTGAGAACGGCCAGGTGCTGAAACTGCAGGGCGCGAAAAAGATCGGCACCGGCAATACCGAGGACGGCCCGTTCCATGGGGTTAATCTCGCGCAGGCGATGAAGACGCCGCTCATCGAATACCAGCGCGATGGCAGCCCGCGCCACCTGGCGGCCACGCGCAAGGGTTTCGCGGCCATTCGCACCTACGACGGCCAGCCCTACGGACTTTATGGTGCCGATGAGCACATGCACGGAACGGGCTTGGATCGCGGCAGTGAACTGTGCACCGCCGTGGAAATGATGTTCTCCCTCGAAAAGATGCTGGAGATTTCCGGTGCGACCGAGTTCGCGGACCGGTTGGAGCAAATCGCCTTCAATGTCCTGCCCACCCAGGTCTCGGACGACCAATGCACCCGCCAATACTTTTCGCAGGCGAATCAGGTGGTCTGCTCGGTGGGCGACTCCGGCTTTTTTAATGCCTACGCGGGTAAATCCCAGGTCTATGGCCTGTTGAGCGGCTATCCCTGCTGCACCTGCAACCTGCATCAAGGCTGGCCGAAGTTTGCGCAGCACCTCTGGCTGGCCAGCGCTGACGGCGGCCTGGCCGCGCTGGCGTATGCGCCAAGTCGGGTGACGACGACCATCGGCGGCGGCCAGACGGTGAGCCTCCGCGAAGAGACGCTGTATCCATTCGACGAAACGGTGCGGTTTACGATCGAGTCGCCGGCGGAATTCCCGTTGCACCTGCGGATCCCCGGCTGGTGCGCCGCCGCGACCTTGAAAGTGAATGGCGAGCTCCAGCCGCCGGCCAAGGCCGGCAGTATCGCCATCGTCCAGCGCCGGTGGAAGCGCGGCGATGTGGTGGAGTTGAGCTTGCCGATGACGATCCGCAAGTCCGAATGGGATCAGCGCAGTGTGGCCATCGAACGCGGGCCGCTCCTCTTTGCGTTGCGGGTTGAGGAGACGTGGTCGGTCGTGCCGCCCGCCGCTCCGGCGACCGCGCCCGCCGAGGCCGGGGACCGCACCCTGCGCGAATGCCGTCCGGCCACCCCGTGGAATTACGCGCTGCTGGAAAGCAAGTTGCAGAATCTGGCTCAGGGGTTTGCGGTGGTGCGCTCCGCCGCGGCCGGGAAGACGTATCCGTGGAATCTTGCCGGGGCTCCCGTGGAACTGCGCACGGCCGCCGTGCGCCTGCCCGAGTGGACCACGCCGAAAAATCATGCCGGCTGCCCGCCGCCCAGCCCGGTGGCCATGCCCGCGAACGCGGCGGCGGAAACTATCCGGCTGATTCCCTACGGCTGCACGACGCTGCGCATCTCGGGCTTCCCTTGGATTAACGAAGCGGGCTCTCTCCTGAAAAATGAATGATCGGTCGCTGGGTTCTGAACTCTGCGGACTGCGCCACGCAGTGCCCGCTCCCCGGGACTTGGTGTTTCAGCGGGAAGCTACCCCGGATTTCCCCTGGCTTGGCGGCCGGTTATTTGGCATTTAAACCCGGCCCTTTTGACATTATGCCGCGGGATTTATTACCACCAGCCATCGCGGAAGTTCGCGCAGTCTATGCGGAACTGGCGAAGCGTCCTTTGGCGCGCTCCTGCCAGGCGCTGACGGAATGCTGCCAATTTCACCTGACCGGCCTGACGCCGCATCTGACGAAAGGGGAGGCGCTGGTGGCCGCCAAAGGCGTGCGGGCCGCCGGGCGCAAGGCGTTGCCGGAATCGGACGATGGCGCTTGTCCGCTGCTGAAGCGGGCCACGGGGCGCTGCCTGATCTATGCCGACCGGCCGTTCGGCTGCCGCACGCACTTTTGCGCGGCGGCGGGCGGGCCGTATCCGCGCCCGCCGGTGCTGGACTTGATCCGCCGGCTGGAGGCGGTGGATGAACAATTGGGCGGCGCTGGCCCGCGCAAGATTGCGGCGGCGGTGGCCGAGGCGCTGGCAGAACTGCGGTAGAGCGTTTAAGCCAACCCTTCAGTTAACCCGCGGATGGACACGGATTCACCCGGATGCGAAAAAGACTTTACGCGAATGACGCTAATTAACATGAATTCCGGCTATGGCTTTTATTGAACCGCTCCAGCCGCCGCGTCAATCGGCGGCTGGCAATTTTTCAATTTCACCGAAATCTTTCCCCAGCGGCTTGAGGTCGGGATCGGCCGCCGCCATTGCAAGAATGGTTTTCTTTCCGACAATTTGCATGGCCTTTTTCAACCATTGCCGGGTCTCGTCCAAGTTCCCCAGCTGGCAGGCATAGCAGGCCAGATTGTAGGGGATGACATGTTCGTTGGGAAAACGCGCGGCTTGCGGGTGCAAAATTTCCCGGGCTTCCCGGGTGCGTTTCAGTTCGTGCAGGCTGTAAGCCCAGTGGATCCACGCCGGCGCGTGGTCGGGCTGCCGGGTCGCCAGTTCCCGGGCCAAGGAAATGGCCGTTTCCCATTGGCGGGCCTGGGCGTGTAATTGCCAGCGCAGTTCGAGCGCCAGCGGATGCGTTTGAAGTTCCGGGGTGAGCTGGGCCAACTCGGCCTGCGCCTCGGCGCCATTGCCCAATTCAAACCAGCCTTCGGCTGCCTCCAAATGGAAACGATCCGGCGGCTCCAGGTGTTCAAACGGCTGGCTCATGGGAATCTTTGGCGGCGAAGATCGGGGGTTTATGGCTGCACTTCCACCCGATAGAAACGGCCGGTGCCGGGGGCGTTGGTGGCGTTGAAAGCCATGTTGGTGCCCGGGGCGGCTTGCCAGGTGAGATTGGTCACCCAGGTTTGCAGGTTGGCCGAGGATTCCATCTGATACCGGCGGCCGGGCACGGTGGTCCAGCGCAAGGGCAGCACTCCATTGGTCGGGGTGGCGGGGGGCAGGATATGGAAAACCGACGCGGCGTTCGTGGGATCGGTGCCGGCGATGAACTCGGCGTAGTCCGGCAGGCCGTCGCCGTCGGTGTCGGTGGCTTGGGTGCGATTGGTCGAAACGGTTCCGAAGAAGGTCCATTCAAAACTGTCCGGGATGCCGTTGCTATTTGCGTCCGGAAAGGAATAGTTGCCGGTGAAATTCAGGGTGCCGCCATCGGCCAGGGAGTTGGTCTGGCGGGCCGGCGTTTGATAATACGGCACGTCGCCGAATTCCATGACATACTGGCCGACCGGCTGGTTGCTGAGGATCACGGAGCTGGCATTTCCGGATTCGACCGGCACCAAGGCGATCGGGGAAACGGCCGACAACCACCAAGTGCCTTGGCTCAGGTTTTTGGTGATGACGATATTGCCGCCGGTTAAGGCGCCGGTGACGCGGATGTCGTCAATGGTCCAGCCGTAGATTGTGTCCCCGAAAGCGAACGCCTGATAGTAAAACACCAGTTGGACCGTCTTGCCCACGTAGGGCGTAAGATCCACGGTTTCTTTTTGCCAGGCATAGGCGGTGTTGTCCGCCAGATCCACGCCCAGCGGCAGGCTCAGGCTGGGCGGGGTGCTGCTGTTGGTGCTGATGAATACCCCGCCGTCTTCTTCGTAATAAACGCCAAAGACCGTCCGGCTGAAATCATAGACATTGGAAAATGTCAGCGTGGCGGATTTCAATCCGCTCAAGTCAATCGGCGGACTGTAAAGAAAGCTGCTCGCCAGGAATAGATCTTGGCTGCCGCTGAGGTTGCTGCTCCAGGCATTGGTGCCGGAATGTGCGCTGCTGGTCAGGCCGTTGTGCGGGGTGCCGAGTTCCCAATTGATGTCCGATCCGTTGGCCGGATCCGGCACCACCGTCCAGCCCGTCCCGTCGCCTTCCAAGTCGGTGAACCAGGGCGGGGTTAAGCCCTTGAGTGTGGTGAAGGTGTAATAATTTCCCTGATTGTCCTCCACCGTGGTATTGCCCGCCAGGTCGCGGCTGGTCACTTGATAATGATAAATATGGTTGGGAACCAGGCTGCTGATGATGAGCGAATGATTGGTCACCAGCGCGCTGGCATAGACGGAATTGGCCGGGGGCTGGGCCAGGTCGCCATACTGCACGGCGGAATCCGTCGGTTTGGTGGTCTGCCAGGTCACGCGCGCATTGTAGTAGTCCGTCGTGGCGGCCACCTGGGAAATCACCGGGGGCACCGTATCAATCACCGCCGTGGCCACCACGTTGCTGCTGCGGGACGCATCCCAGTAGGTGGCCGTGATGGTGTCGCCGTGTTGCACGCGCAGCTGGTTGTTGGTGGCCCCGCCGCCCACCAGCAGACAACTGCCGCGGAACAGGCCGCGATGCGTGGTTTCCGACAGCCCGACCGTCAGTCGGTTGGTGCGGGAACTGGCGGCGAAGGTAACTTGCGTCTGGCCGCTGCCGGCCAGATCGGCATCGCCCACCTCGACGGTCACCAGTTCGTTGGTCGTGTAAGCCGAATGATCCAGCGTCACTTGCCCCGAGCCATCCGCCCCCGGCGCGAGAAAGTCGATGATATTGCGGAGCAGCGTCGCCGCGTTGTTGGGCGCGAGGCCGCTGCTGGGAATGGCGTCCAAGGGAAAGGACAGGAAAACCATCCGCCCGGGGCTGTTCACTCCGGCGGCGGGATAGCTCATGCCGCAGGCTTTGCCCGACGCCGCTTCATAGGTGATGGCGGTGGCCCCGGCGGCGGGCGTAAACGTGTCGGAAAAATCCGGGCCGTAAATGTCGCTCCCAAAATCTCCTCCGCCTAGGTCAATGAACGGATAATTGGTGTAATCCAGCGTCACGCTCATGCCCTTGGCCACGGACGCCGGCAGGCCGAAAAAAGCGGGCACGCCGAAGTCTTCATCGCAATTGGCGCAGGCGCCGAGCAGGTCGGTGTTCTGTTTGAATTGGGCCACCTGCAAAACGTCCCGCCGGAACGGCCCGTCGCCCAGTTGCGTGAGGATGCCCATGGACGCCATGAAAAAGGCGCCGCCGCCGTTCAGGTAGGTCTGAATCATGTATTGCTGCTGGGCGTTCAAGGTGTTGTTGGTGGCGCTGGGATCCGGCAGGCCGTCGGCATCCACGCCGTAGTTGATGGTGTCGTCGGTGGTGCGCCAGATGACGACGGGGAAGGGCGTCAGGTCGGCCAGCTGCGGCGAGCCCCGCTCATTGACCTTCCAAAAACCGTAACTCACGCCCGCCGCGGCGAGCGCGTTGGTGTAGGCGCTGTCGGGAATGACGGTGGCGCCGTTGGCCGTTTCCACGGCGGTATCGTAAGCATCCACCAGCAGCACGGTGGGGGTCTTGCGGCCGGTAAAGGTAAAATTCGCGCCGCCATTGTTATTGGTCGCGCTGTTGCCGGCCGCATCGGTTGCGATGATGAGATAATAATACGTCTGGCCGGCGAGCAAGCCGGTCAGCTTCACGACGTGGTCGGTCACCAGCGTCAGATTGGTGACGCTCTGGTTCAGGTTGGCGCTGTTGGTGCCGTAGCGGACGATGGCGGCGGTGGGTTCGGCGGTTTGCCAGGTGAGGTTGACCACGCCCAGATCAAAACCGGCAGCGACCGACGTAATGCCGGGCAAAATCAGATCCGCCCCGGCCGTGGCGGTGCGTTGGCTCCCGTTCTTATCCCAGTAATCGGCCTCAAGCAGCTGGCCGTTGGCAATTTGAATTTGGTTGGCGCCGGCGGGCCCCGTGACGGTGGCGACGCTCCCGGTGAACAGCCCGTAATTGCCGGCGGTGGGCAGCAAAGCGGTCACGGCCAGATGTGCGGCGAGGTTGGTGATCACCACGCTCACGCTGTTGCTGGCGGCGCGGGCGGCGTCAAAGACGGTGAGCTTTATGACGCCGGGCGCCGTGTAATGGGGCCGATCCAGCAGGATGAAGCCGGTGCCCGGGCGAACGAGGTCGCCGGAAGTTACCAGCGCAAAATCCTGATCCATGACGCTGGGCGTGCTGGTCAGCGCATCCTGCACAATCCGGCTGCCCCGCACCCGCACCAGATAATCTCCCGGTTGCGGCTGGCTGAGATAAATGCCTTCCACATTATTGATGCGGTCCGGCGACGGGGCATTCGCCACCGATTCCCCCGCGCCGAATTGATTGCCGCGATACCGCGTGCCATCCGGGGCCATGACTTCGAGGTCGAGGTCGTTTACCAGCGCGGGTAGGGCGCCGGGAAAACCGGGCACGTCGGTGTAAGCCAGCGTGATTTTCAGCGGCTGTTCCGCCCCCTGCACGAAGAGGTGCTGGGCGTAAACCTGACCGTTCGTGAGGCGGACGGTTTGGTTGACGTATTGATAATAGCGCGGGGCGGTGTTGACGTTGGTCGTGATGAGATTGGTCAGCGTGATCCGGCCCCAGCCTTCGCTGATATTGGGCACCGGGCCCGGGCCGCCGTTGGCTGGATCCAGTTCGCCCGCCGAATTGATCAGCGCGGCTTTGACCAAGGCTGGCGCAGGTATTTCGTTGGTATGGGTGGCTTGGTAAAATTGCACAAACACGGCCGCCGCCCCGGCGGCGTAAGGGCCGGCCATGCTGGTGCCGCCCATGTAAACATACCAATCGTCAATCACGGTCCAGGAGGTATTGGCCGGATCCAGCGCATAGCGGGAGGCGGCCGAGGCAATCCACGTTCCCGGCGCAACGAGATCCGGCTTGATCCGGCCATCCGCGCAGGGGCCGCGACTCGAAAAATCCGCCATCGTATCGGAACCGTCGGCATAAAGTCCGTAGGTGGCCGCCAGCGTGCCGGGCGTATTTTGGGAAGCGCCGGTGGCGATCACGTTCTTGGCGGTGGCCGGACTGCCGATCGTTTGGGAGCCCGGCCCGGCGTTCCCGGCGGAAAATTCCAGAATGTAAGGCTGGTCGCCGGCGGTCCCCGCATCGGCGTCGCGCACCAGTTCGTCAAACTGCGCCGCGTCGGTGTCGTATTCGCCTTGGACATCGTTGCCCCAGCTGTTGGAGCCAATCTTGGCGCCGTGCCGGACGGCGTCGCGCGTCAGCGTTTCGTTGCTGGGAAAGGGATTGGCGGGCGTGGCCTCGTCGTTGAACAAGCGCTCGATAAAGAGGTTCGCGCCTGGGGCGATGCCCAAGCCATACAGCGTGCCGTCATCCGGATCGGTCTCGCCGGTGGCGGCGTTGCCGGCCACGATGCCGGCGCAATGGGTGCCATGGCCGTAGCCGTCCGAGCCATCGGTGAGGTCGCCATAAAACTGAAAACCGGTCACGCGCCCCGCTAAATCTGGATGCATATTGTTGGTGGCGCCGGTGTCCAGGCCGGTGTCCGCCACGCACACCGTCACGCCTGAACCGTCAAAGCCCAGTTGCTGGGTGACCGTGGGGGTGGCCAGGGCGCCGTCATCGCCGCCGACAATTTTGGACGCCGCCTCGTCGTAGAGCTTGCGCGTTGGCGCGGGCTCAATCCAGAGCACGGCTTCGGACTGCGCCAGGGCCTCCAGCTTGGCGGGGGAAACTTCGGCGCGGAGAATCGTGCCCTGCCGCAACGGGCTTTCGTGTTGGATGCGCGCCAGCAGCGAGCGGATTAGGCCGGTTTCGGCGGCGGAAGCCAGCGGCGAAAGCAGGATGTTCACGGCCACGGCGGCGGGCTTGTTTTTTTGGGCGGCCAGGTTTGCCGTGAGCCGCGGATGGATCTTGTATTCCGCCCGATAGTGATCCACCCAGCGCACGGCTGGCAGGCGACGGAGGGTTTCCGGGTCCGCGTCTTTTAATCTGGCAATGAAGGCATCGTCCGGAATGTATTTGATTAGCTGGCCGCCCTCGGCGCGGAGCCCGGCCAAAGTGTCCGCGTCGGGCGGGCCTTCCAATTGGATGAGATAAAGCCCGGGCGATGAAACCGCCGCCGCATTTTTGGCGACCATGGCGGCCGGATTCTTGGGGGGCGTAAAAATCGTCCCCTGCCGCAGCCGGATCTCATGATTCTGGCCCCGGGCGTAAAAGCCCAAAAAAAGCAGCGCCCAGACCAGGCTTTGGCCGATGCGGTGCCGGACAGTAATGGGGGAAATCACGCGGCAGTATAAACCGGATTTTGCCTCGGAGCAACTGGGACGGCGGTCGCTAGAGCATTAGCGAAATGATGGAGGGGGCGGAGCGAGGATTTTTGGTTTTTGGCGAGGCTCCAGTGAAGGCGCCGATTGCAAAACCCTGTCCCGGAGCTGAAACAAAGCCAAAAATACCCCCCCCCCGCTTCCACCCCATTTGCTTCCGCTTCGCTACCGGATTTATGGAAATGCCCTAGCCGTGTTTCCCGCCCTTGGCGGCGATGAGTTCGTCCGCAACCGTGCGGCTGACGCCGGCCTTGCCTTTGAGCAGCAGGTAAAGCGCCGGCAGCACCAGTAGCGTTAGCAGCGTGTTGGTGAAAATCCCGCCGATGACGACGGTGGCGAGCGGACGCTGCACTTCGCCGCCCACGCCCACGTTCAGCGCCATCGGAATGAAGCCCACGGCGGCGACCAGCGCGGTCAGCAGCACGGGGCGCAGGCGCACGCGGCAGCCTTCCCGCACGGCTTGTTCCAGCGGCAAGCCCGCCTCAATCCTCTGTTTAATGAACGTCACCAGCACCAGCCCGTTCAGGATGGCCACGCCGCTCAACGCAATGAAACCGATGGCCGAGCTGACGGTGAAGGGCAGGCCGCGCAGCCACAGCGCCAGCACGCCGCCCACCAGGCCCAGCGGAATGCCCGAGGCCACGATGAGCACTTCGCGCAGGGTTTTCAGGCTGAAGAACAGCAGCACAAAAATCATGGCCAGCGCCATCGGCACCACGAACATGAGCTTGCGGTTGGCGCGTTCCATGTTTTCAAACTGGCCGCCCCATTCGATGGTGTAGCCTTCGGGCAGCTTGATTTGCGCGGTGATTTTCGCCCGCCCTTCGGCCACGAAGCTTTTCACGTCGCGCCCGGCCACGTTGCATTGCACGGTGATCCGGCGCTTGCCCCATTCGCGGTTGATGGTGGCTGGCCCTTCCAACTCTGTGATGGTGGCCACCTGATTCAGCGGCAGCACCGGCCCGGCGGCGGTGGGAATGAGCGTGGCGGCCAGCGCGTCGGGATCGGTGCGCTGGGCATCGGGCAGCCGCACGACGAGCGGGAACCGCTGCTGGCCCTCGCGCACATCGCCCACGCGGCGCGAGCCGACGGCTGCCACGACGTTCAAGACCTGCCGCGTCGGGATGCCGGCGCGGGCGATGGCCTGCGGATTCACGCGCACTTGTAGAAAGGTCTGCCCGGTCAATTGCTCCACGGACGGTTCACTGGCGCCGCGAATCCCGCCCAGCACGGTCTGCACTTCGCCTCCCAGCCGCCGCAGTTCCGCCAAATCTTCGCCATAAATTTTGATGGCGATGTCACCGCGCGCCCCGGCGATCATTTCGTTGAGCCGCATTTCAATGGGCTGGCTGAACGATGGTTTCAAGCCGGGCACCTGGTTCAGGACGGTGCGCATTTTTTCCGTCAGCTCGGTTTGCGTGTGCGCCTGTTTCCAGTGGTTGCGGGACTTGAGCGCCAGGAAAAAATCTGAAAGTTCAACGCCCATCGGGTCGGTGGCCGTCTCGGCGGTGCCGAGGCGGGTCCAGATGTGTTCGATTTCGTCGGGGAATTTGGCCAGCAGCGCCTGCTCAATGCGGTCGTTTTGCGCCACGGCTTCCGCCACGGAAATGCCTGCGAGGCGGACGGTGGTGCCGACAATCGCGCCTTCGCCGAGCTTGGGCAGAAATTCGCCGCCCATGCGCGAGGCGAGCAGCGCCGCGCCGATGAAGAGGGCCAGCGCTCCCAGCAACGTGGTTTTGCGAAACCGCAGGGCGAATCCCAGCGCCGGTTCGTAGAGGCGATGGGCCAGCCGCACCAGCCACGGTTCGGTCTCCTTGACCTGCTTGGGCAAGCACAGCGACGCCAGCACCGGCGTCAGCGTGAGGGCGAGAATGAGCGAGCCGAGCAGGGCGAAAATCAGCGTCAGCGCCATGGGTTTGAACATTTTCCCCTCGATGCCCTCCAGCGTGAGAATGGGCAGGAAGACAATCATGATGATGCCCACGCCGAAGGCCACCGGGCGGGCGACTTCGAGACAGGCAGATTGAATGATTTGCTGGCGCTCGGCTTCCGCGGTAGCGCCGGCTTCCCGCCGGCTGGTGATCGGAGCCTCCGGCTCCGGGTGTCTCTGCCCGCCTTGCAACCGGCGCCTGGAACTGGCGGCCGGGACCTCTGCACCCCGCCGCTGCTCCGCCAGCCGCCGCAGGGTGTTTTCCATCATCACCACGGCGCCGTCCACAATCAGCCCGAAGTCAATCGCGCCCAGACTCAGCAAGCTGGCCGCGATGCCCGCCTGCAACATGAAGGTGCCCGCAAACAGCATCGAAAGCGGAATCGCCACGGCCACTATCAGCCCGGCCCGCAGGTTGCCGAGCAAGGCGAACAGGATGGCGATGACCAGCAGCGCGCCCGCCAGCAAATTGTGTTCCACGGTGCGGATGACGTTATCCACCAGCTCCGTGCGGTCGTAGAGCACTACCAGCTTCACGTCGGGCGGCAGGAACTTTTGCACCTCGGCCAGCTTGGTCTTGAGGGCGCGCGTGACGACGGCGCTGTTTTCGCCCATGAGCATGAAGCCCAGGCCCAGCACGGCTTCGCCGCGGCCATCGGCCGTCACGGCCCCCCGGCGGATTTCGTGATCTTCCTTCACCGTGGCCACGTCGCCGACCCGCACGGGCGTGCCATTTTGCGATTTGATCACGATGCTGGCAAGCTCGGCCAGGTTGGTGGTCAGCCCGACGCCATGCACCAGCAGCGTTTCGCCGCCGCGCGTGATCTGGCCGCCCCCGACGTTCTGATTGTTGGCCTGCAAGGCTTCGATCAATTCCTCAAACGTCAGGCGGTATTTGATGAGCCGTTCCGTGTCCACCACCACATGGAATTGTTTTTCGAAGCCGCCCCAGGTGTTCACTTCCGCCACGCCCGGCACCTTGCGCAATTCCGGCTTGATCACCCAATCTTGCAGCGTGCGCAGCTCGGTGGCCGTGCGGTTCGTATCCGAGGAGCGCACGACGTAATGAAACACTTCGCCCAACCCGGTGGCGATGGGGCCAAGCTGCGGGCGCTCCAGGTTGGCGGCCAGTTCCACGGTTTGCAGCCGCTCCATGATGAGCTGCCGCGCCTGGAAGATGTCAACGCGGTCCGCAAACGTGGCGACGACTTGCGAGAGGCCGAACTTGGAAATGGAGCGCACGTTTTGCAGGCCGGGCAGGCCGCTGATGGCCAGTTCCACCGGCTGCGTGATTTGCGCCTCGGTTTCCTGTGGGTTCAAGGACGCGGCCGTGGTGTTGATTTGCACCTGCACCGGCGTGGTGTCCGGGAAAGCGTCAATCGGCAGGACGCTTAAGGCGCGGCCGCCGATGATCACGAGCAGCGCCGCCAGCACGCAGACGAGCAGCCGGTTTTTAAGCGAAAAGGTGATGAGGGTGTTTAACATGGCGGGTTGATCGTGAAAATATTGGCGCGGTCGTTGGGGCGATTGGCGGGCAGTTGCATCGGGTCGCGAATTAAGAATTTTGGGCCTCGCCGCCGGAGGTTGCGCGGCGGCGGGGTGATTTTGCCGGGGGCGATAGGTGATGGAGGCGTCCCCGTTATTTGCGGTGCAAAACTTTTACGCACGCCCGGAATAAGCCGGTTTCGCTGGCGAGAATGGTTTCCAATTCATTCGCGTCCAGCCAGAGGCCCCGGCAGCTGGGGCATACGTCTATTTCCACCGCGCCGTAATGCTCGGTCGCCAGTTGGTGGCCGCATTTGGGACAGCGCATCCAGTGCAATTCCTTCTGCCGGCGTTTTTCCGCCGCGGCCATCGCGTGCTGCTCGGCTTCCAGCTTTTGCAGCCGGCGGGTCAGCTCTTGTTCCAGGATATGGTGATCTTCAATGGTGGATGGTTTCATATTTATCGCCTTGTTTGTTGCCTCGCCGCTGACCGGACGGTCAACTCGCGATTTTGTTTCATGGTTTGGTTTTGGTTGTGGAATTTACTCTCCCGAGCCGGTTAGCCGTGGTTTTGCTGGCGGGTGGATGAGGCATCCATTTTCCATCCACCACCCATTGGTATTCATAGACACCCGGGGGCAATACCAGTTCTTTGATCCAGCGCCCATCGCCCAGCGAAATCATCGGTGTGACTTCGGGCCGCCAATCGTTGAAGGCCCCCACGATGCAAACCTTCGTTGCCATCTGATGAATGAATTTGACTCGCACGGTTTGCGCGGGCAGTTCGCTTTCCGGTTGGTGGGTTGTGCGTTTCGTTTTCATAGCTTTGATTTCCCGTGGTTCCATGCGCAATCAACGGGGTGAATTGAGATCATCCGTGGCGATCCCTGGTGGCGGTTATGGGCTGCTCCTCCATTGACTGGCCGCCTTGCGCCCCAGTCCCCGATCCTTGAGTCGGAGTTGCTGACGGTTCATTCTATGTTTTCTTTCTTTGGTTTGATGTTTCGGTTGATTTTAAAACTCCCTCAGTCATCCGCGCAGCCCGCGCCCAGACTGGCCATCAGCATGGCGGACTTGAGGGCGAAGGCATGGCTCACGGCGACCTGCTCCCCGGGCTGCAGGCCCGCCCGCACTTCCTGGCGCGCGTCCAATCGCGCGCCCAGTTGCACCGCCCGCACGTCAAACAAATCCGCGTCGCGCCGGACAAACAAAAATGGTCGGCCTTCGATGTGCTGGATGGCCGCCGTCGGCACGAGGAGCGCGCGCTCGGATTGCCGGGTCAGGATGCGCGCCGCGGCGAACATCTTGTCCTTGAGGAGCCGTTCCGGGTTGGCGAATTCCGCCCGGGCGCGAACCATGCGGGTGCGTTCATCCACGGCGGGAGCAATCCACGTTAGTTTGCCGGCAAACACGCGCCCCGGCTGGGAATCCACGCGCAGTTCCACTGCCTGGCCCGCTTTAATCCCGGCCAGAACCGCCTCGGGGATTTGCAAGCTGGCCCACACGCTGGAGTGATCCACCAGCGTGAAGAGCGGCTGGCCGGGCTCCACCAAGGAGCCGCGTACGGCCGTGCGCTCGACGATTTCGCCGGCGAACGGCGTCCGCACTTCCAAGAGCACCGGCTCCTGGGGGGTCTGGCTCAGATCTTCCATTTGCTCCTCGCTGAAACCCAGCGTGCGGAGTTGCTGGCCGGCGGCCCGGTGCGTGGCTTCGGCGGCCTGCCAATCCTTTTCCGCCGTGATGCGGTCGGCGCGGAGTTTCCGCTCGCGTTCCAAGGTTTGATGCGCCAGCACCGCTTTGGCCACGGCTTCGGCGATGGCGGCGGACCAAATCTTCGCCACCATTTGTTTTTCGCCCACCTGACTGCCCAAATCCGCCTCCACCGCCTGCAAAATGCCGCCCACGGGCGCGGCGATTTGCGCCCGCTGGTTGAGGTTAAAGCTCACCTCTGCCACGCACTCAATGCCGTCCGCCATCGCCTCCCTTGCCGGGGCGGCGGTGAGGATGCCGACGAGGGCGGCTGAATTCGTCGAGGGCAGGCGCACTTGCAGGCTTTCGCCCGGCTGCAGCTTGTCCGCGAGGTGCGGCTGGCATACGGCGCATTGGGCTTCGGGCACGTTGTGTTCCGTGCACCTGGCCACGCCGTTTTGGCTGATCACATGGGGCTTGGTAGCGGTCGGTTCCGCCGGGCAGTTGCCAGCGGTGCCCAGAGTCAGGACCGTCACCGCCAGCAGGGCCGCCAGCGGATGGGAGGATGTATTTTTCATGATAAAATTCATTTGCGGGGGGAAGTTTCGACGGTTTCTGGCTGCGCCAAGGCCTCCAGTTCCGCTTGGGCAATATTCATTTCCAGGAGTTTGCCCAGATAGGCCTGCTGTGCCTCGGCGGACTTGGGCAAAATTCGATCGCGATACTGGGCCACCAGTGCGGCGGCCAACTGGCAGCGGGCGCGGGCGCCGGCCCATTCGCGTTGTAGCTGCTGGGTCACCGCCTGGCATTCGGCTTCGGCGGCCTGAACCTCCGCCCGCGCCTCCCGCTGGCGGCCCCGGCTGCGATCGAAAACGGGCAGGGGCAACGAAAAGCCGATTTGGATGATGGCTTCATCGGACGCGCCCATGCGGCCGCCCGCCACGCCGACCTTCACATCCGGATAAGGTTCCAGCCGGGTGCGCCGGTATTCCAACCGCGCGCGTTCCAGCTTCGCCCGGACGGCGGCAGCGCTCGGATGTTCAGCCAGGTGCGCGGGGGATGGCCAGTCCAGCAGGCTAGCCTCAGGCTTGTCCGTCAGGACGCCGGAGAACACCGTTTGCTGCAAATCGGGCTGGCCTAGCCGGGCGGCCACCTGCTGGCGGGCGGCGGCCAGCTCCCGTTCGCCGCTCAGTTGCTCCGTTCGCGCTTGCTCCAGCAGAATCTCCGCGCGTAATTGCTCCTGATAGGCGGCGTCCCCCGCCTCCACGCGTTTGCGAATTGTGGTGGCGGATGCCTCAGCCATGTTGACCAGTTGCGCCGAAACCTCGGCCAGCTTTTCCGCCGCCAGCGCTTGGAAAAATCCGACTTTCACGTCCCGGACGATTTCCGTCCGCCGGAGCGCCCGTTCCGTGGCCGCCAACTTGACGCCCGCGCCGCCCCCCTGCCGGTCAAGCGACTTTTTCCCCGGAAACGGGAGGGTTTGCGTGAGGCCGATGGTTTGCTTGGAATCCGCGAATCCGTTCCGGCCTTTGGTGGGCCAGTCTTCGGCGCGCAGTTCCAATTCAGGATTCGCCCACGGCCCGGCCTGCTCCGCCCGCCCGGCGGCCGCCGCCACCTGCGCGTCCGCCATCTGCAATTCCGGGTTATGTTCCAGTGCCTGCCGGATTGCGCTCGCCAGGGTGAGTTCATTGGTGCCCGGCGCGGCTTCGGGTGCCTGACCCTGGGTCGGCAGGACGCCGGGAATCGCCAAGGCGGCGGCCAGCCAGAGCGGTCGATGAATAAAATGCGTGCGCTTCATAAATAACGGAAACCAAATAAACGGAATCGGGAAAACCGCGGTGAGCGAGCTCGCCGCCTTTCAAGGAAAACGTCCCGAACGGGACAGCTTACGAAGCGAGCGCGGGAGCGCGAATGGGCAGGGCGGAGCGGAGATAAAACTGCCACGTTTTAAGGCGCGGCGGCGGCGGCGTGCCGGTCTCCCCGCCGATTTCATTGGGCCGGGGGCTGGCCGCCTTCAATTGGGGCTGGCCCCCGAGGGGCGTCAGCAACGGCGCGGGGGACGTGAGCCGCAGGTGGCCGGGCAGCAGTTGAAATTTTTCCGCGGCCGAACAATCGCAGTCGGTGAGCGGCCCGCAGGGGGCTGAGCCGCCGGCGGAACATTGAAAAAACTCCAACCCGGAAAGCGCTTCCAGTTGGCAATGGGCGGCCGCCGGCAGCCAGAGGAAGGCTGCCAGGGCGAAAAAGAGGTTTCGGAAATGCCGCACGCCACTATTGATACCCGTTAAGCGGAAAACGTTCAAACTAATCTGCCGCTCTTTGTTAAAGGATCATTCCGTCGGTTTGGGCGGCGCCGGTTTTTCCCGCACCAGCACATGGCCAATCACGCAAGCGAGGCCGAAGATAATCATGGTGCCGAGGGCGCCGGCCAGGGCCGTGGCCAGGCCGGTCGAACTGATGCCGGGGAGGTGGTAATCGGGAATCCACGTTTGGATCAGCGTGGTGGCCCGGCCGGCCAAGCCAAAATGCTCCGCCATCTTGTCCAGTCCATCCGGCCAGGCGCAGGCGTAGGGGGCCACAAAAACCGCCAGCCCCAGCGCAATGATCAGGCCGAACGCCAGAAATTCCCAGCCGGTGCCGCGGCCGGTGGGCGCGCTTTCCTCCGCCAGCAAATCCGGGCGCGCGCGCGCGATGGCCAGAATGATCATCGCCGTGATCAGCCCTTCGCCCAGGCCGATAAGCGCGTGCGTGCCGAGCATGGCGGGGAACACCGCGGCGGGCGCGAGCGTGCCGGACCAGGTCAGTTCGCCGGCACAGGTCAGCGAGGCTAGCACGGTGGAACACCACGCGGCGAAAAACACGGCGGCAATGCGCCCGCGCAGGCCGGATCGAAACCGGAACACCGCGCGATAGATGGTGTCGCCGACCATGGCGCCGACGAACGCCATGTTGAAAATATTGGCGCCCAGCGCCAGCACGCCGCCGTCGCTGAACAGCAATGCCTGCACGAGCAGGACGCAGGCCATCACGATGGCCGCCGCCCCCGGTCCCAGCAGCACCCCCGCCAGCACGCCGCCGAGCAGATGGCCCGAGGTGCCGCCGGCCACGGGAAAGTTGATCATCTGCGCCGCGAAGACAAACGCCGCGCCGAGCCCCATCAGCGGGATCTTGTTGCGGGGCAGGGTGCGGTTGACCTGCCGCGCCGCCACCGTCAGGCCGCCGGCCGCCAGCGCGCCGGTGAGCGCCAGCGTTTTGCCATCGAGAAAGCCGTCGGGAATGTGCATAAACCTTGTTTGGCTGAGGAGCTTGTGTTAGGTGTTACTGATAGTTGAAACCGTAATACGTGAGGCTTTTCCGTCAAGTTCAAACCAATCAGTTTCGCCGATGAGTGCGCATCATTTCCTGCATCATGCCGCCGCCCGGAGCGGGCTGGCGCGCGTTCCGGCCGGCGGTAAACTGGCCGTGGCCCTGGCGCTGGTCTTGACGGTCGTGCTGCTGCCGCGCACCGCCCTGACCAGCTTGGGGGGGGTGGCGGTCATTTTGGCCGGGCTCGTGACGGTCAGCCGGCTGCCCCTTTTATCGCTGGTGAAACGGCTGCTGCTGCTCGAGCCGCTGGTGCTGGGCGTGGCGGGCTTGATGTGGTTCCAGCCGGGCGGCGGCCGGATTTTTGCGGTCGTCATGTTCAAGGCGAATCTGTGCCTGCTCACCACGCTGCTGCTGTCGCACACCACCCCGTTCCCGGAGCTGGTGCGCGTGCTGCAGCGCCTCCGCGTGCCGTGGCTCTTCGTCACCACGCTGACGCTCATGCACCGCTATTTGTTTGTGCTGGCGGAGGAATCCGAGCGGATGCGCCGCGCCCGGGCCAGCCGGACGTTTGCGCGGGGCCGCCGCTGGCAATGGTCGGCGCTGGCCTCCGTGGCGGGCCAGCTCTTTGTCCGCGCCTCGGAACGCGCGGAGCGGATTTACCAGGCCATGTGTGCCCGGGGGTGGCAATGAACGCGCTCGAAATCACCAATTTAAAATATTCCTACCGCGATGGCCCGGAAGCGCTGCGCGGCCTCAGCTTCCGCGTGCTGCCGGGCGAATGCATCGCCCTGCTCGGGCCGAACGGCTCCGGCAAATCCACCTTGCTCCTCCATCTGAATGGCCTGCTGCCGGAAAAGCCGGCGGGCGGCGGGGCGGTGAAAATCTTCGGCCAGCCGGTGGCCCCGCAGAATCTCGCCGCCATCCGCCGCCAGGTGGGGCTGGTGTTTCAGGACCCCGACGACCAGTTGTTTTGCCCCACCGTGGCCGAGGACGTGGCGTTTGGCCCCCAGCAGCTGGGCCTGCCGGCCGCGGCCGTGGCGGCGCGGGTTAAAGCCTCGCTGGCGCAAGTCGGCCTCGCCGGGTTTGAGGCGCGCGCCACGCATCACTTGAGCCATGGCGAAAAGCGCCGGGCCTGCCTCGCCGGCGTGCTCGCGTGTGATCCCCAGATTCTCGTGCTCGACGAGCCCACCAGCGATCTGGATCCCCGCGGGCGGCGCGAGTTCAAGGCCATGCTGCGCACGCTCCCCGCCACCAAGCTCATCGCCACGCACGATCTGGAGCTGGCCGTGGAGCTCTGCGCGCGGACCATCATTCTGGATCACGGCCAGCTCATCGCCGATGGCCGCACGGTGGAATTGCTTTCCAACGAAAAGCTGATGCTGGCGCACGGCTTGGAGCGGCCCCACATCTTGCATCACCTGCACCCGCATTGAGGCGCTGAGACGGAGGCCGAGCCTAATCGCGCCGGCCGCGCTTGGGACGACTGGAAGTGGACCTGCGAAAACCCACCGCCGTGACCCATCATCGGCCTGGGTATGGACGGCGCGCTGCGCCGACCGCGGGGGGAAAGATTTATTCATTATTGATTGAACTGTTCCCCCGGTTCTGCCAATCTGGCCGCCAATCATGAAACGGAACGCCCTCCCGCCCGTGACCGGCTCCGGCCGCAGCGGGTTCGCGCCCTTGAATCCGGTGGAAGTGGAGACCATCCGCCTGTTCGTGCAGCTGTCCCGCGCCCTGGGCCAGCCTCCCTCCGTCGCCGAGATCTACGGCTTGTTGTTTGTTTCCCCCCGGCCGCTGCCGCAGGACGAGTTCACCGGCCGGCTCAACTTGAGCAAAGGCTCGGCCAGCCAGGGCCTGCGGTATTTGCAGGATCTGGGGGCCGTGCGCCCGGTGGCCGTGGCGGCGGATCGGCGGGGGCATTACGAGGCCGTGGCCGAACTGCGCAATTTGGCCGGGCGCTTCCTGCGCCAGCAGGTGTTCAGCTATTTCCAGGACAGCGGCGAGCGGCTGGATAAAATCATTACCGAGGCGCGCAAGCTGGCCGGGCCGGAGCGCGACCATGCCCTGGCGCGGGCCAAAATGCTCAAGAGTTGGGAAAAAAACAGCAAACGAATTTTGCCGTTGGTCATGGCGCTCTTGGGCGGGGGAAGGGGAAAGTAGAAAACCGAAAGTAAAAATAAGGAAAGCAGAAAGCCGAGAGTAAAAAACGGGAATGGAAAATCTGAATATATTTCTGCTTTCCCAATTTCTGGGTGGGTCCGTTCAAGGGTCCGTTTGGAAGTAGCAGTGGGTGGGCAGAAAGGGCAGATTTAATTTCTGCTTTCCCAATTTCTGGTTTGTAAGATAGCTGCTTTTTTCGTCCGTTGGTCCGTGTGTAGGTGTTC
>CAIMLG010000050.1 GCA_903842235.1 uncultured Verrucomicrobia subdivision 3 bacterium | reverse complement strand
CGGCATCGCGCGCACCTTTCAGAACATCCGGCTTTTTCCATCGCTCTCGGTCTTTGACAATGTCCGCGTGGCCTTTCATCTCCATCTTTTGCAGGGCATCAGCCACGCGGTTATTCGCGGCCCCGATTTTGAGCGGGAAGAACGTGAAATTGAAACCAAGGCGATGGAGATGCTCGATATTTTTCACCTCGGCTCCCTGCGCGACGCCCCCGCCAAAAGCCTGCCTTACGGCGACCAGCGCCGGCTGGAAATCGTCCGCGCCCTGGCCACCCGCCCGCAGTTGCTCCTCCTCGACGAGCCGGCCGCCGGAATGAACTCCTCCGAGAAAATCGAGCTGATGAAACTCATCCAATTCGTCGAGAACCAATTCAACATCTCCGTCCTGCTCGTCGAGCACGACATGCGCGTGGTCATGGGAATTTGCCGGCGGATCATCGTCCTGGACTACGGCATCAAAATCGCCGAAGGCACCCCCGATGAGGTCCGCGCCGATCCCAAGGTCATCGAGGCTTACCTGGGCGAACAACCCGTCTGAGGCGATCATGCTGGAAATTCGCAATCTTACAGTCAATTACGGCGCGATAACCGCCCTCCACGGCATCTCCTTCACCGTCAACGACGGCGACATCGTCACCCTTATCGGCGGCAACGGCGCCGGCAAGACCACGACTCTCAAGGCCGTCTCGGGCTTGATCAGAGGACGCGGTGAAATCCTCTACAATGGCCGCAACCTGGCCAGCCTGCCGCCCGACCAGATCGTCGCCGCCGGTGTCTGCCACGTGCCGGAGGGCCGGATGATCTTCTCCAACCTCACTGTCGATGAAAACTTGCGAATGGGCGCTTATCTCCAAAAAGACAAGGCCGCCAATCGTGCCACCCGCGATTTTGTCTTCGGAATGTTCCCGCGCCTCTCCGAGCGGCTCAAACAAGTCGCCGGCACCCTCTCCGGCGGCGAGCAACAGATGCTGGCCATTGGCCGCGCGCTGATGAGCCGCCCCAAGTTCCTCATGCTTGACGAACCTTCCTTGGGAATTGCCCCGTTGCTGGTCAAAACGATTTTTGAGAAGATCGTCGAAATCAACCGCCAGCAAGGCATCGCAATCTTATTAGTCGAGCAAAACGCCAACCTGGCCCTGGAAGTCTCCCGCTACGGTTACGTCATTGAGACCGGCCGGATCATCCTTCACGACACCTCCGCCCTGCTGCGCCAAAACGACAAAGTCCGCGAGGCCTACCTGGGCGGCTAGACCCATTTGAGAACGCTTCAGGTGATGGCCGGGACAACGTTTAGTTTCCGCCAACTTTTACCGGGGCATTTGCATTTTCCTATCTTCTTGCCCCAATTAACATTTGTTTTGCAGACCGGGCACTGTCGTATCTGAGCATGTTTCATAACGTAAGTAATTAGATGACTCGTCAGTTACGGAATACGGGATGCACCGACATTCTCCTAAATCCAATCGTTTGACAAGTAAAAACGCTACGGGTCCGACCGCAGCCGGAAGAAAAGCCGCTCGCTGCCGCGCATGTCAAACGACTGCGGATGAATCTCAATGGCGTTGGTCGCCGTGAAAACCGGCGCCATGTTGCTCCAGGTGACCAAGTCGCTGGAGACCTGCAACTGGTAACCCACGCCAGTTCCCAGGCTGTTGAATACCGGCGCAACCAATCCCCCGGCCTGGGCTAGAGTCAACTTCGGTTTTGCCAGGACATACGTTGCCGTGACCGCCGTCTGGTTGGAACTAATCGTCACGCTCAAGCTGGGGGGAGTAATCCACCCGCTCATATCGTTGAAAACGACGGTATGAACGCCGACCGGCAGGTTATAGAGCGTTGCGCCATTGCTGCTCGACGCCCAGATACGGTCCACCTGCCATTGCGCACCGGCGGCGGCGGCGGGCAAAATCGTCACTGTCAAAGCGCCACCGGAGAAAGCGCAAGCCGCGCAGCCGTTCCAGGTCGGCGTGCTCCAACCCGTGGCGCTCGCCGGGTAGTAAATACAAAAATTCGATGCGGCTCCAGAAAAGACAGTCAAACCAAAGGAGGGCGGCGGGTTGCCTAGGAAATAGGCGCTGGACAGGTTGGTGCATCGATAAAACGCACTGTCCTCAATGTTAGTGACGCCGCTGGGAATGGTAATACTGGTCAGGCTGACGCAACCCGAGAACGCCTCTGCCCCAATGACCGTCACGCTGGCGGGAATAGTGACGTTGGTCAAGGCATCGCACCCAGAGAACATATAATCGCCGATGGAATCTACGCCGTTAGGAATGACAACCCCGGTCAGATTTGGGCACAAGAAAAACACACCGGCCCAAATCGTAGTGACGGTGTCGGGAATGGTAACGCTAGTCACGCTGGAGAGGCCTCTGAACGCGTTATTTCCGATGGAAGTGACCGTGCCCACTCCGGGCACGAAAGCGGGGATCGCGACCACCGGGTTGGCGCCGGTGTAGCCGGTGATCGTAATATTTGTGCCATTAACGGTATAGGTGAATGGAAAATAATAGGCGTAATTGCCGGCCGCCGTCGTAATGGCGTTGGCATTGATCATCACAATTTGGTCCGTGGGCGGTACCCAGCCGTCAAGGGGAGCGTATGAGACGGTATGGGTGCCGACGGGTAGTGCGGACACCAATGCGCCACTGGTTTGCCAAGCCCCGCCGTCCACCCGCCATTGCGCTCCGGCGCCGGCGGCCTCGGGGGGCCAAAGCGTCATTGTCAAAGCTCCATTGGGCAACGCGTAAGGCCAGGCTGGATAGCCGGCCCAGGTCGGGGTGCTCCAGCCGGTGGCATTCACAGGGTAGTAAATCCCAAACCCCGCTCCTGCTCCCTGGAATACCGATGCGCGGAATACAGGCGGGTCGGGCAATCCGAAGAACGCGGGCGCGCTGCCTTGAAAATATACGCTAGTCAAACTGGCGCAGCCATAGAACGCATTATCCCAGACGGAGACGACGCTGTTGGGAATGGTGATGCTAGTCAAGCTGGTGCAGCCGCCGAAGGCGCCGCTTCCGATGTTGGTGACGCTGTTGGGAATGGCAACATCGGTCAGGCCGGCGCAGTAAGAAAATGCATTATCGCCTATTGAAGTGACACTATTTGGAATGACAATGCCGGTCAGGCCCGTGCAGCCAGCGAATGCATTATCCCCAATGGCAGTGACGCTGCCGGGAATGACAACGCTGGTCACGTTGGTGCAGCCGCTGAACGCTGCCCCCTCAATGGCTGCGACGGTGCCAACGCCGGGTATCAATGAGGGTATCGTGACCGCTCCACCCAAACCTCTATATCCGGTGATTGTAATGTTTGTGCCGGCCAGGCTGTAGGCATACGGTGAAAAGCAAATGTAATTGCTGCTGCTCACCGTCGTCGTGATGCCGGAATAGACCGACACAGTTTGGTTTGAGGGCGTTATCCAGCCGTCAAGAGTCTTGAAGGAAACGGTATGCCTGCCGACTGTCAGCATGGTCATTTTTGCGCCGTTGGTTTGCCAGCCCCCGGCGTCCACTTGCCATTGCGCCCCGGCGAGCACGGCATCGGGAGGCGAAATCGTCACGGCCAAAGACCCACTGTCGTAAGTTAAGGCCCTATAACCGTCCAACGGCGCCGTGCCCCAGCGTTTGGCAATCCTAGCCTGGATTTCCACGGAAGAGAATTGAGCTAACAAGGTGTCAACAGCGTTTTTGATCTTTGGGCCCGTCAGTGTCGCGCCACCTTGGCTATCCGCATGGGGATGTCCCTCAGTGG
>CAIMLG010000049.1 GCA_903842235.1 uncultured Verrucomicrobia subdivision 3 bacterium | reverse complement strand
TGCTGGAATGCCAAGAACATCCTGTAGATACTTTGGCACCAAATGATGTGCTTCCCAGCCTTGGCTTCCAAATGTAATTCCTTTGTAGGTTTCGCGCAGTTCATTGCCAATTCTACCCTGCATAAGAGCACGAATTTGTTGGTAAGTCGGCATATCAGCAACATTTGCAATTTTTCCAGCCTTGAACATATCCACCATTTTATCCACCCCCTGCTTTGTTACGTCCGCAACAGCTTCCCCAGAAGACACGGAATCTTCCAGCACAAAGGCATGTTGATTGTGTTTTTCAGATCAAGACCTAAACGGTAAAAATATAATCACCGACGACCGCCACACCGCATTGTTGCGTAAACTACATCTTCGTCTTTTGGGTAATCCGGCGTCAGCCTGATCGGCCCAAATATTCAGGGCGGTGTTTTGACCCGGAAAAATCGGCGCGGCTGGTTTGAAACACTTGTGTCGAACGCCTGCATCACTCCCCCTGTCCACGTCAGACTGGCGTTGGTGAGCAGGAACGAACTCCAGGTCGCCAGATTGCTGCTGCATTGCACCTGATAGGACCCTAGCGGAGCGCTGGTGAAAGCGAGGCTGACACCCTGTCCAGTAGTCTGAAGTGCCAACTTGCCAGGGGTCGCGAGGGCTTGCTTCATGGCCTGTAACAAGGGATCAGGCTGGTTTGCTTGATGATCCTGGCTCAGTTCCCAGATAATCAGCCCACCCAGGCCACGGTTGCGGGCATAGCTCACCTTGGCCTGGCACGCCCGTTGATCCTCATACGAAACAAACATGTCATTTGCCGCCTGGGCATTCGTAATACTGAAATAGGCCGCCTGCGCGCCCGCATCATAATGATATTGGGCGGCCGTGAAGTTGGATGACACGATCTGGTTATAGGTGTAGTCCCGCACACTCGGGGCCGTCGTCCAGCTTTGATACGGCTGTGTCGCTCCGCCGGTGCTGGTGCCAGTTCCGCCCTTCCAAATGTAACCGTAAAAAGGAACACCAATCCCTAGTTTGTTCGTCGGGATGCCACTAGCTATAAAATTTGTCACGGCGCCCTCAATGGATGGCAGGGATTCGCTGGGCACGGAAGGAAACGTGAGCCCTTTGTCGTAAATCGGGGAATTGAACCACGTCACCCAACCCGGCCAGGCCCCGGACAAATCATAGGTCATCAAATTGATTTGATCGAACTTCGCCTGCACTGACGCCAGCAATGAGGGCGTGGTCGTAGTTGGCACGGCCACCGTCAATAATTTGTGAGTGCTGAAGCGGTCCAACGCCGTCCGCAGATGCGTTACAAAATTAGTGAAGAGCATCTTGTCCGAATCATTCAGCGGTTCCCAATCCACGTCAATACCGTCATAGCCGCCGACCGCCATGAAGTTTGTCAAATGGGTGATGAAAGTGGAAAGGTTTGCGTTGCTCACCGCGCTTTGAAAACTGGTGCCCGCGCCCCCTACGCAGATCAAGGCCTGCCGGTTTGCCGCGTGGGTGCGCGATACCACATCCGCGGTGTAGGCGGGAGTGATGCCATTATTATTCGTGTTCAATGTGCCGTCCGCATTGGGCAGCACGGAAAAATGGATGACGTGAGTCACTACCGAGAAGTCGATGTTGGACGCCGGCATCCCACCCTGTTCCCACCCCGGAAAATAACCCGCACACCAAAGATCCGCCTGCGCCAAGGAAGCCCATAAACACAGGCCACCAGCCAGCAAACTCATCCACACTGATGGCTTTGATGCAACCATGCTATACCCGCAACATTACTTCCTTCCTGGGCAAGAATCCAGCGCAGTCCTGCGACTGGCATTTTAGTTCAACAATAGATTGAGAGTTTTGCTCCAGCCATCGTCAAAGCCGTCCTGTTTTTGGGGCTGTCAAACGGGGCAGAAAGAAACTCAATTTCCTCAATATAATTCGCCGTTTTAGCTTGGCGGGTCGTTTTCAGCCAGCTTTAATGCGCGTGTGGTAAAATCGGTGGCTTTGAGGCGGAGAGGCAACATGAAGGGATACCGACTGTTTTACCGGCAAAGCGTCGGCGAATATTTCCCCAAGCTGATGGACGAGCAAAATCCCGACGATAGTTTTGATCCACATATTTGATCATAAACATGAACACTCCCACCACCATCACGATCAACATCACCGGCCAACTTACGCTCGATTGCAAAAACATGATACCAGTTCTTCGTGCACTTCAAATTCAACCGGCTACTGAAAATCCGGTTTCAACCAATCCATTACAACCCGGCGAATCCAGCTTCATCACCGAAATGCAGCTGCTCAAAAATATGTCCGTCAGTCGGCGCACGCTTATCAATTGGCGCATGTCTGGCAAAATTCCGTCCGTGAAAATTGGCCGGCGAACGCTTTATCACTGGCCAAGCGTCGAGGCTGCTTTACTGCAGCGTCAACGAGGTGGAATGGGGTGAACTGCGGATTAAGGTTGACCCTCTCGTTCCAAGCGAGAAACCGCTCCTCCTAACCTCCTCCTAACCTGTGGAAAAAATTGGCGTTTTTTGAGTCCACGTGGGGACGCGAACGCAGGTTCACAAGACCATTGATTCCATTGGAAAAAACCCACGAAATCGCCGTGATGGACAGTGGGGGACTTTGGGGGTGAAACTGCCTAAATCCTATTGCGAACGAGACGCTCTACCAACTGAGCTAAGACCCCAATAACTGAGCGGAAAGGGTAGGAGCTTTTGGCCGGGACGCAAGATTTTTTGCCAAAGAAAACGGGCCGGCGGGCACACAGATTTCCGCCGACCCGCCAAACCGTCTTTCAACAGGAAAAACGGCGCGCCCGTTCTCAGGGGCGATTTCAACCTAAGCCAAGGCCGGACGGTCGCAAGCCCTTTTTGGGAAAAAACTTTTTTCCCGCCGGGCATCCGGTCTATGCTGCACCCGGCAATTGAAGCATCGCATCCACATCCTGATCGCCGGGCTGGCTTTGACGCTGCTGCCCGGCCTGCGCGCCGCGGACGACGCCCCGTTCACCGTGGACGTCTGGGGCACCGTCGATGGCCTGCCGCAAGGTTCGGTCATCTCCATCCGGCAGTCCCGGGATGGCTACCTGTGGCTCGGCACCCTCAACGGGCTGGTGCGCTTCGATGGCAACACATTCACCCACTTCAACGTCAACAACACGCCCGGCCTGCCCGGCAACGTCATTGCTTTTCTGTTTGAAGACCAGCAGACCAATCTATGGGTCGGCACGGATAACGGCGGACTTTGCCGGATTCACGCCGGCACGGTGCAAAATTTCGATTTGGCCGACGCGGGCGGAAAGGTGGTTTTCGCGGATGAAAACACCAACGGCGAAATCTGGTTCAGCACGGGCACGGGGAAGTTCTTCCGCGTGCGAAAAGGGCAGTTGGACCCGCACCCACCGACCTTTTCCGCCGGGCGCTATTACCAGATCTTCCATCTCCGGGTGCCGGGCAAAAACGGCGTGGTCTGGTCGTTGCAAAATGGCCGCGTGCAAAAATTCAACAGCGAAACGATCGAAAAGGATTTCGGGAGCAGCCCGTGGCCCAATGCCCCGGTCACCGCGCTTTATAAATCGCCGGACGGGCAGTTCATTCAAATCCCCTTCGATGCCAACGTCACCGCCGCCTGCGAAGACCCCGAAGGCAACCTCGTGGTGGGCACCCGCGGCATGGGCGTCTACTGGCTCGATGCCACGGGGAGCTGGCACCATATCGCCACGGACAAAGGCCTGTCGCAGGGTCTGGTGCTTTCCCTGTGCTTTGATCGGGAAGGCAATTTATGGGCGGGCACGGACGGCGACGGCCTGGAGCGGATCCGGAAGAATGTTTTCACCACGCCCCCGGGCTTTGCCCCCGGCGCGGCGCAATCCATCGCGGAGGACGCCGCCGGCGGCATGTGGGTGGCGTACAACGGCCGCGGGCTGACCTACGCCCGGACCAACGGCAGCCAGGATTACCGGATTGGCAGCAAAGGCAACGCGTGGTCGGTGCTGGTGGACCGGCAGCAACGGGTTTGGGCCGGCACCCGCGATGAAGGCTTGTTTCTCCTGACCAACGGCAATTTTCAACCGGTGACCTCCGCGGAAATCACGCCGCCCATTCACGCCCTGTTCCAAAGCCGCGACGGGCGGATCTGGGTGGGCGGACAGAACGGACTCGGCAGTTATGATGGGACGATTTGGAAAAACTACACGCCCCGCGACGGGCTGCCCGCCGACGCCGTTCGCGCCCTGGCCGAAGATGCCCAGGGCCAGCTCTGGATCGGCACCAAAGGCAACGGTCTGTTCATCCTGCGGAACAAGCAAATCTTCGCCACCAATGCGCCGGTAAAGGATATTTCCAGCCTGTTGGTTGATCGCGACAACACGGTGTGGGCCGGCACGGCCGGGCACGGCCTGGGGCGGCTGGCCGAAGGCCGCTGGACGCGCTACACCGCGGCGGACGGACTGGCGGGCGACGACATTGGCTATTTGATTGACGACCAGCTCGGCAATCTCTGGATCGGTTCGTATGAAGGCCTGATGCGGGTGGATCAGAATTCGCTGGCGCGCTTTGCCGCCGGCGCCATCAAAAAAATCTCCGGCCGCATCTTCCTCACCCGGGAATGCTCCATCGGCGCGCAGCCCGCCGCCATTCAAACGAGCGACCAAAAATTGTGGTTCCCGACCATCGAAGGCGTGGTGGCGTTGAATCCGGCGGCCCTGAAGCTCAACACCAATCCGCCGCCGGTCATCATTGAGTCCGTCCTGGTGGACGGGGTGGGGCGGAAGAACAACCCCCTCAGCGCCAGCGGGCCGACCGCCATCACCCTCGCGCCGGAAAAAGAACAACTGGAAATTGGCTTTGCCAGCCTGAACTTCTCCGCGCCCAAACACGCGGCCGCCGGGGTGCGATTCCGCTACCGCCTGGAAGACCGTAATCACGAAGCCCCGGATAAAAGCTGGACCGACATCGGCGGGGAACGCGTGGCGCACTTCCCCAAACTGCCGGCGGGCGAATACACTTTCCACGTCCAGGCCTGCAATGAAGATGGCGTCTGGAACCTGGCGGGCGCCACGCTGGCCGTGACCGTGCGGCCGCCGTTCTGGCAAACCCGCTCCTTCATGATCACCGCCGCGCTGGCATTGCTCGGCGCGCTGGCGGGCATCATCTATCTTATTTCCACCGCCCGGTTGAAGCGGCAGCTGCGGGCCGCGCGGCAGAAGGAATTGATCGAAAAAGAACGGGCCCGCATCGCCCGCGATCTGCACGACCAGCTGGGCGCCAACCTCACCCAAGTGACGCTGCTGGGCGAAATGGCGGAGATGGACAAGGATCTGCCGGGGGAGATCGAACAGCACGCCAAGCAGATTTGCGCCACGGCGCGGGAGACCACGCGCGCGCTCGATGAAATCGTCTGGGCGGTGAATCCCGCCAACGACACCCTGGAGGGGCTGGTCAATTACGCCGGCAAATTTGCGCAGGATTATTTCACGCTGGCCGGCATCCGCTACCGCGCCGAACTGCCCACGCAACTGCCCGCCACGCCGATCCCGCCCGAAGTGCGGCACAACGTCTTCCTCGCCTTCAAGGAGGCCGTGAACAATGTGGTCAAGCACGCGCAGGCCACCGAGGCACACGTGAGCCTGCAATTGGCCCCCGGCCAATTCAGCTTGAGCGTCACCGACAACGGCCAGGGCGTGGGCGACCTCTCGGCCAAGTCCCTGCGGAACGGCCTGAAAAACATGCGCAAACGCCTGGCCGAGGTGCAGGGCGAATTTGACCTCGCGCCCGGCCCGACCGGCGGCACGGTCGTGCGCCTCACCGTGCCTCTGATCAAAAAGTAATTTATGCCCACTGCCATCTCCATCGTCGAAGACAATGACAAGCTGCGCGGCACGCTCGCCAAGGTGATTGGCCGGGCGGAAGGATTTAAATTTGTCAGCGACTACGGCAGCGCCGAGGACGCCCTCGCCGGGCTGCCCAAGGTGAAGCCCGACGTCGTCCTCATGGACATCAACCTGCCCGGCATGAACGGCGTGGAATGCGTCCGCAAACTCAAGGCCGCGCTGCCGGAAACGCAGGTCATCATGCTGACGGTTTACGAGGACACGGAAAACATCTTCAACGCCCTGGCCGCCGGCGCCAACGGCTACCTGCTCAAGCGCACCACGACCAAAGAGTTGATCCAAGCCATTCACGACGTGAAGCGCGGCGGTTCGCCGATGACCACTCACATCGCCCGGCTGGTGGTGCAGTCGTTCCAAAAGCCGCTCACCGCCGCCCAGACCGCCACCCATCAGGAATTATCCGAGCTCTCCGAACGCGAACAGCAGGTGCTGGACCTGCTCTCGCAGGGGTTGATCTACAAGGAGATCGGCGAAAAACTCGGCATCAGCTACGAGACTGTGCACACCTATATCCGGCGGATTTACGAGAAACTCCAGGTGCGCACGCGGACGGAAGCGGTGGCCAAATTTCTCCAACGCTAGGCCGGCCGGGCCGTTTCCCAGGATTATCTGCGGGTCTCCGGTTGCGATGGCCGGGGTCCGGTGCTATGGTCTGCCAAAATTATCCGACCATGCCTAAAAGCCCATTACCCACCTCCCGGCGCCATTTTCTCAAATCCACCCTGACGCTGCCGGTCGCCCTGGCCGCCGCCCCAACGCTGTTCACCCACGCGGCCGGCGCAGCGGAGGCCCCAGCCGAAGTGCTGCCGCGCCGCCAACTGGGCAAGAACGGGCCGAAGGTGACCCTGCTGAACCTCGGCGGGATGATGGCCGCCTTGAGCCCCGACTATCTGGACATCGCGTGGTCCATGGGCATCCGCTATTTCGACACGGCGGACTGCTATATCAAGGGGCAGTCGGAAAAAATCATCGCCCAGTGGCTCGCCAAATATCCCGAGCGGCGCAAGGAAATCTTCCTCGTCTCCAAGGATCACCCGCGCAAAGGCCCGGAGCAGCTGCTGGAGATGATTGACAAGCGCTTGCAAGCCTGCGGCACCGATTATCTGGATGCGTTTTACATCCACGGCATCGGCCCGAAGGAATACGGCGACGACTCGCTAAACTGGCCAAAAAACGACGCCTTCAAGCGGGTGGCCGAACAGTTGAAAAGCTCCGGCAAGGTGAAAATGGTCGGCTTCTCCTGCCACGACGGCCGGCTGCCAGATTACCTGAACGCGGCGGCGGAAGGGGGTTTCATTGAAATCATCATGCTGGCGTTTAATCCGTTTTACCCGAAAGGCGGCCCGCTCGACCAGGCGCTGGACGCCTGCCACCAAGCCGGCATCGGGCTGGTCGCGATGAAGACGATGCGCAACACGGGCGATGTGCCCAAGCGGCTGCCGGAATTAGATAAGCTCGGGCTCACCACGCACCAGGCCGTGCTGCATGCCGTGTGGAGCGACCCGCGCATCGCCTCCATCTGCAACATGATTGACAACGTGGATCAGATGAGCACCAGCACCGCCGCCGCCCGCAGCTACAAGGAGCCGCTCAAGTTGGCGCACCGGGAACTGCTCCAGGAAACCATCCTTGCCGGCCGCCGCACGATGTGCACCGGCTGCCCGTCCTGCGAAGCGTTGGCCAAGCAAACCGGCTTTGCCTTCCACGACATTGCCCGCTTCGTCACCTACTATGAGCAGGATGGCAACACGGAGGCCCGCGATTATTATCGGGCGCTGGCGCGGGAACATCGCGATTCATCCCAATTGGATCTCGCGGCGCTGCGGGACGCCTGCCATTTCAAGACGGACTATCCGGAAATCGTCCGGCGCGCCGAACGCTATTTCGCCTGATGTAATATGAGCGCCAAGAAATCAACCTGCACCCGCCGGAATTTTCTGCGCAGCGCCCTGCTCGCGCCGGTGGGCGTGGCCTGGGCGCCCAGTTTCCCGGCGAAAGCCGAAGACCCGCCGAAGCAAGCGGCGGCGGCCACGCCGGTGCCCACGCGCAAGCTCGGCAAGAATGGCCCGGACGTGAGCATGTTGATTTTTGGCGGCGACATGCCGGCTTACAGTCCGGAATTTCTCGATTTGGGCTGGTCCATGGGCATCCGTTACTTTGACACCGCCGCCCAATACGGGGGCGGCAACGACGAAACGAAAGTCGCGCAATGGCTCGCCCAATACCCCGAACGCCGCAAGGACTTGTTCCTCGTCTCGAAAGACCATCCCAAAGCCGGCCCGGAGCAGTTGCTGGAGCTGGTTGACCGCCGGCTGGAGCGCTGCCAGACCCGCTATCTCGACCTCTATTTCATCCACGGCATCAATGCCCGGGAATATGGCGCCGACTCCTTGAACTGGCCCAAAAGCGATGCCTTCAAAAAGGTGGCGGAAAAACTGAAGAGCTCCGGCAAAGTCAAAATGGTCGGCTTTTCCTGCCACGACGCGCAAGCGCCGCAATATCTGGCGGCGGCGGCCGAAGGCGGTTTTCTCGACGCCATCATGGTCAGCTACACGCCGTTCTTCGCCAAAGGCGGGGCCATGGACAAAGCGCTCGACGCCTGCCAGGCGGCAGGCATCGGCCTCATCGCCATGAAGACGCTGCGCAATGCGGCCGATGCGCCCAAGCGCCTGCCGGAATTTGATCAGCTGGGGCTCACCACGCATCAGGCGCTGCTCCAGGCGGTCTGGAGCGACCCGCGCCTCAGCGCCGTTTGCAACCGGATGCAAAACATGGACAATATCCAGACCAGCGTGGCCGCCGTGCGCGGCTATAAAGGCCCGCTGAAGCTGGCCCACCGGGAACTCCTGCGCGAAACCCTGCTGGCCAGCCGGGGGGCGATGTGTCCCGGCTGCCCGGCGTGCCACCGGCACAGCGCGGAACTGGCTTTGGCCTTCGCCGACATTTCCCGCTACGTCATGTATTACGAGCAGGACGGCAACCGGCAGGCCCGCGAGCTGTATCAGCAATTGCCCGCCGGCCACCGCGACGCGTCCCAAGTGGATCTCGCAGCGTTGCGCGACGCCTGCCAATTCAAGACGAATTACCCGGAAATCATCCGCCGCGCCGAACGGTATTTCGCTTGAGAACCACGATGAAACCGAACCCGCCTCGGACGCGTCTCTTCCCGCAAAATGGCGACTGAAAAAAAATACGGCACCGGCGGGCGCAAGCAATTCGTCCGCACCACCGTGCCGGCGGCGGAAAGCATCGCCAGCGCGATATTGCTGCTGCTGCTCGCGGCCATCGGCTATGCGATTTATCACAAGGGAAAAAGCTTTGATCCCAATCTCTATGCGGTCCGCACCGACTCGCTGAAATCCACGGCGACCGCCGTCGAAGGCAAAGCCGGCACCGCGCGATCCACGCCGGAAACCAGACCGGTCGCCGACCATGCCGCGGCCGCAAAGCCGGCGGCCGGGGAAGAAGGCCCGGCCGAAGGCGGGGCGGAAGGACACAACGAAACGCCCAAGCCGGCCGCTAAAAGCGAACCGCTGGAACTGGCCCTGGCCGGCACCAAGCCCATGGGCGACACGGAATTTTACAATTCAGAAAATCTTTACGAGAAAATCGACGGCCGCGCGCCCGCCTACCAAAACTACAATGTGCAAGCACTGCGGTGCCGCTCCTTCAGCGTCACGGCGGCCGCCGGCAGTTATGTGGACGTGTATGAATACCGTTTTGATTCGCCGGTGAACGCGTTCGGGATGTTTGCCCTCGAACGCGACCCGAAAGGCCACTCGTTCGCCCGGGCGGCGGATGGCTATTCGGGCGAAATGGGCTATTTCTTCCGGCAAGGCGCGGTGTATGTGCAGATCATCGCGTCGGACATGAAACCGGCGACGCTCGCCATCGCCAAAAGCATCGCCGACATCCGGGCCCAAAAATTGCCCGGGGACGATTCCGGCCTCGCCGGGCGCCGCCGGCTGCCGGCCGCCGGGATGATCGCGGACAGCGTGGCCTTTGTGCCGGAAAATGCCCAGGGGCAGGCGACGTTGAAGGACGTGTTCCAAGCCCGATACCAGTTTGACAGCGCGGAACTGCCGTTCTTCATCATGGTGGCCGCGCCGGACGAGGCGGCCAAGGCGGGGCAGTCGTTTCTGGATTTTTGCGCGCGGTTCGGCAAGGTGGAACGGCTGCCGGACGCCAGCGGGGGCAAGCTGTTCAGCGCGCAAGTTTTTGGCAAATGGAAGGTCATCTACCAGCGCGACGGCGAACTGGGCGGGGTGTTTGATGCAACGGAGGCTGGCAAAGCGCGGGCATTCGTGGAACAGTATTTGCAAGGAGCCATCAAATGAGTTCAGCCCAGCACAGCGACCCCGTCAACCGGCGCGAATTTCTCGTCCGCCTCGGCATTACGGGGGCGCTCATCGCCGGCTCCGGGCTCGCGGCCAAAAAGCTCTGGCAGCCCAACCATTTTGTGCCCGGCTTTCAAAAAGAAACCGGGCTGCAGCTGAAGAGCTATGCGCCGGCGGCCAGCAAGGTTTTACCGTCGCTCGCCATCGCGCACGGCACGGAACACGACAAGACCATCCGCGCGGCCCTGGCCGCGCTGGGCGGCATGGACCGCTTCATCCAACACGGCGACGTGGTGATGATCAAGCCCAACGTCGCCTTCGATCGCCCCCCGGCCCTCGCGGCCACGACGCATCCGGACGCCCTGCGGGCCGTGGCAAAACTCTGCTTCGAGGCTGGCGCGAGCAAGGTCATCGTGGCTGACAACCCGATCAATTCGCCGACCGGCTGTTTTCTCAAGAGCGGGCTGACCGCCGTGGCGGCGGAGATGAAGCTGGATTTGCTGTATCCCGAAACCAATTCCTTTGCGCCGCTGTCGCTCAACGGCGAAGTCTTGAAGGAATGGACGTTCTTCAACACGCCCTTCAAGAAAGCCACCAAGGTCATCGGCCTCGCGCCGTGCAAGGATCACAACCTTTGCCATGCCTCCATGACCACGAAGAACTGGTATGGCCTGCTCGGCGGCCGGCGCAACCAGTTTCACCAGCACATCCACAGCATCGTCTCGGATTTTGCGCTGATGATGAAGCCCACGCTGGTCATCCTCGACGGCCTGAACGTGCTGATGAGCAACGGCCCCACCGGCGGCCGCCTTTCCGACGTGAAAGTGATGAACACCATCGTGGCCGGCACGGATATGATCGCCGTGGACGCCTACGGCTACTCGCATTTGCTGGAACGCGACCTTGCGGAACTGACTTACCTCCACAAGGCACAGGAGCGCGGCCTCGGCAAGATCGACTGGAAAAACACGCTCTACAAAGAGGTGACGGTGTGAATTTGAAGTTCAATCCCCACGACCTGCTCAAGCTCCGCAACGTCCGCCGCGGGGCGCAGGTCTTCTTTTTCAGCCTGTTTCTGTTTTTCGTTTTCGTCACCGACCTGCGCTATCTCAAGGGTTATCCCGTCTCGCTGTTTCTCGAACTGGACCCGCTCGTCGCCTTTGCCACGGCCATC
>CAIMLG010000048.1 GCA_903842235.1 uncultured Verrucomicrobia subdivision 3 bacterium | reverse complement strand
GTCGGCACCGTCGGCGGCCTCGGCAACACGCTCAACCTAACCGGCATGGCGGCAGCGTGGGCCACGATGGGCGCGGTGATCCAGCAGACCAGCGAACGCGCCCGCAGCGGCTACACGCAGCTCCAGTTCGGCTGGCCGGAACATCTGATGGCCGGCGATTACATCGACCTGCTGCGCGTCGCCCGCAGCCGTTCCATCTGGAGCAGCTTCGGCTCGCGCCTGGGCGACACCGCCACCGGCATGGATATTGATGTGGGCGTCGCGCAATCCGAAGAAAACGCCGGCACCGCCGAGAATACGGGCACCGCTGCCGGGAACAGCTTCAAAGGTCTATGGAATCCCGCCGTGACTTACCATGCTGGCGACGAGGTGATCGTGCAGAGCGGCCCGGCATGTGGGACGTATATTTGCACCACCGCCACGAGCCTCAACCAATCGCCGGCAGTCATCGTTGGGATGAACTGGCCGGACACCGGCAACGGTTGGATGCAGGTCGCGCCCGGCCCCTTGAACGGCAACTGGTATTGAGCTATGGCGGTTTCCGGCCAAAAAATTGACGGAGCGGAAGTCGGCGCGCTGTTCGCCGCCGGAAATTCCAACCCGGCCATTGCCCGCTATTATGCCGCGCATCCGCTGCTGCCCTTCGTGCCCTACACCACTGGCGGCACGCCCAACAGATGGTTCACCGAATTGTGCCGCTTGCGCAGCGACATGGATGCGGCGGCGCACTGGTATAAGAATGGCACCAGCGGCGACCCGCTGCTCGCCCTGTGGGAAGCGGTGGTGAGCGGGCCGTGGCCCATCAACGGGCCGCACCAGTTCTACGACCGGCAGGAGTTCTACTACGCGGATCGCGGACAAGCGGAGTGGGTCAGGCTTCAGTCTAATTTCAACTTTCTTTCCGCCGTGGAATATTATGCCACTTGGTATCACGGCTTCGGGGTTGGTGGTGGTGGAGGCAGCGGATATTACCGGGTGGCAGTGGACGGATATGCGTATCGTCAGGAAAAATATACACTCATCGTTGGTGGCAATGAGAATGTAAAGATTGAGGCCGTCTTTACGCTGCGCTGCAAGGCCAGCACTGGAAATGAAGTTACGGTCAGTTACGGCGGGGGCACGATTTGGACTCCGCAGTTGGTTTCTCAAGACGCTTACACCACCGCATTAGCTGACATGGTTTCGTTGGATTCTAGCGGTTGGATTTCCGGGGCGACTTGGAATCGGACACTGGCCGACAATGGACACGGTTACAACATCACCTACACCTGCCGGGTTGACGCGTGGGTAGCTCCCGGACGATATGAGTTGTTAATGTTGATTGATGTAGGTGGAGATTGCACTGCTGGGGGAGATGATTATAGCTGGCGCAATCCTGCACGGGGTGGTTCAGGCGAGGTTGCCCCCGATTCTGTTTCAATATCAGGTTTAGTATCGGGACAGGGCTTGGCCTATTTGGTCAACACGGCGGCCACTCCGGTGGCGGGCATACACAAATCAAAGGCCGTGTTGAAAATTCCAGCGCCGCTGTTTAACAACTCCACGAACGATCCACCGCTGGTGGGAATGGCGTTTGCTGACGGTGCCGCTGTAGTTAATCCAGTTGTGTTTGGTGACGACTTTACATTTGGTTTGGCGCGGGGATTTTTCTGGCCGGTCGGCTATACCACCAGCCTGCCCGGCTTGTGGACTGGTAAGGTGCCGCCGGTAGGCAGCCTGAACAATGTTGACCCAAACATCATGCCGTGGAACATGTGGGCGCTGACTTCGACTTGGAATCCGATTGGTGGCAATGGCGGCGGCGGATTTGATTCCAACGGCGACACCGAGAACAGTCTCACCACGCCGCCGTGGAAAGAGCAGACATTGTATCCCGTGGACTTCTGCGTTCTGGATCAGTGCGGTTTCCGCTGGCGCTGCACCGTCGCCGGCTTCAGTGGGCTGGGGCAGGTTCAATGGCCGACGATAAAGAGCCTGTTACCACTCGTGGCGGCGTTGCCCGCCAACATGACACCCGGCTTCAACACCTACACCGAGCCAGGCCACCGCCCCGACGACAATCCAGCCAAGTCGTTTCGCGCCGGGCCGACGTGGGCGCTGGATGGTTTCAATCTGCCCGTTGTTGCCCGCTGGCAGGCCGGCCAAACCTACACCGTAGGCGACAAGGTTTTGGATCATCACGGCAACACCCAACAACTGGTGGCCGTGCTGGATGTGGCCGGCCAGCCAACCACCGCCGCTTCCGGCATCAGCGGGACGCAGGAAACCTACAGCGGCGTTTCGATCTGGAAGATTCTGTTGGGAGAATTCAGCCTTGATCCCAACGGTGGCAATTTCACTTTTCTCAAATGGGAGCTGACGGCGGTGAACATCCCGGCCTTCACGCCAGCCAAGGCCCGCAGCCAATTTCTCTATCAAAACCTGCCCGGCGGATATACCTACTCCAACCCTCCTGCGTATACCGCGTTGGGCATGCCGCGCTACCCATTCATCTGGTTCAACGACATCGCTGCCGGCAATGTCCCGCTGCTCTATCCTGCTGGGACATTCCCCGTGGGTCGCTGGAGCATAGGCTTTGAGCCGTGGACGACGAGCAATCCGTCCTTCATCCACTGGATTCACCGCGTCTTTATCAACCGCTTGGGCGTCGTGGGGGCTGCTGGTATCGCGGTCAAACAGGCTGGGGAAATAGCCGTGGAGATCGGCTGCATGCGTAACGGCGCGTTCGTGAGCTTTGGGATGTATCAGACCGGCACAATGGTCGAAGCATTATGGCCCATCTTCACCTCCGACTTCCTCGTCTACAAAGCCGGCGAGCGCGTCGATCTTCAGGCGACCATCATCGGCAGCATGAACAGCCGCACCGATGGCAGTTGGGGCGTCGATCCGATAGTCCCGGCCTACCCGATCTGCGCCCACTATGTGAACGATACCGTGGCGCTGCTCGCGAAGCTGGTTTAACGGCTATGTAATGGGGCATTACGGGGAGCTTAAACTGGCGGGTTTTTGGTGGTCAAAACTGGCCTTCCTTCTCAAACCTTTTCAATTCCTTCTCAAACCACGCGCGTTTTTACGGACCGTCAACTGCCGGGCTTGGAACCCGACCAGCACCCTGCCACTCGCGCTGCCCCCTCAGCAAACCGCCGAAATCGAGCAAGTCGCCCCGCAACTGACCGTTGCCGTGGGCGCCGCCCTCGCCCTCTGACCATGCCCCTCCGCCTCAATCTACTCGCCGAAGCCCAAGCCGAAGAGGAATTGCGCCGGCGCGACCCCGTCAAGCGCGGCATCTGGGCCGGCGGATTCCTTGTCGCCCTCGTTCTGGTCTGGGCCGGCTGGCTGCAATTTAGAATCATGAGCCACAAAAGCCAGCTCTCCAACCTGGAAGTGCGGCTCGCCCTGCAAAACAAAAGCTACGCCAAAATCACCCAGAACGAAAAGGACTTGGCCGACCTCACCCGCAAACTGAGCGACCTCGAACGCCTTTCCACCAACCGCTTTCTCTGGGGCAACCTCCTCAATACCCTGCAAAAATCCACCGTCTCCGACGTACAAATGCTTGGCCTCCGTTGTGAGCAAGCCCACATCGTCACCGAAGGCACGAAGCCAAAAACCAACAGCGAAACCGGCAAAATCACCATCGGCAAACCCGGCTCCGCCGTCGAAAGAATCCGCCTTCAATTCGACGCCAAAGACGCCAGTTCCACTCCCGGCGATCAGGTCGGGAAATTCAAGGTCGCCCTCTCCAGCTCCGATTATTTCCGCAAACTGCTCGGCAAAACCAACGAAATCACCCTCCGCAACCTGTCCCCGCCGGCCCTCGATGGCGCCAGCGGCAAAACCGTCGTCATCTTCTCTCTGGAATGCCGGTTGCCGGAAAAATCCCCCAAATGAAACTCTCCGCCGACAAGCGCAACAAATTGATCGTCGTGGCCATATTGACCGCGGTCGTCATCGGCGTCCTCTGGTATTATCTCATCGGCGCCCTGAACACCAATATTGAGGAATTCAAGGAAAAGCAGGCCACCGCCGAAGAACAGCGCAAAAAAATCGACACCGCCACCAAAAACTCCGTCCAGATTGAAAATAACCTCAACACCGCCGCCGAAAAGCTCGCCACCATCAAGCAGGAAATGGCCTCCGGCGACCTCTACTCCTGGATGTACACCACCATCAAAAATTTCAACCGTTCCTATCATGTGGACATCCCCCAATTCAGCACCGTCGAAACCGCCGAAAACAACCTCATCCCCCAATTCCCCTACAAACAGGTCAAAATCTCCGTCAACGGCAGCGCCTACTTTCACGACTTCGGCCGATTCCTGTCCGACTTTGAGAACCATTTCCCCCACATCCGGGTGGAAAACCTGACCCTTGAACCCGCCACCGGCCCCGAACAGGCGTCCGACCGGGAAAAACTCGCCTTCCGCATGGAAATCATCGCCCTCGTCAACAACGCCCCCACCGGCGACAACAAATGATGCCCATGAATGTCCGCCGCCAAATCTTCCTCGCGCTGCTCCTCGGCTGGGCCTTCACCTTCGCGCCCGCCGCCAACCTTTGCGCCGCCACGAACACCGTGACCGCCACCACCAACGCCCCCGTTGCCACCGTTAACACCAACGATTTCCGGTCCAACTTCGACAACAACGGGCGCGATCCGTTTTTTCCCATGTCCAGCCGGCAGGCCGCCGCCCTCTCCGAGAACGGCGAAAGCCAGCCCGCTGTCATCCTCGCCCTCAAAGGATTTTCCGGCCCCGCCCACCGCCGCTTCGCCATCATCAACGACCACACCTTCGCCGTCGGCGAAGAAAGCGAAGTCCTCACCGCTGGCGGCCGCATCCGTGTCCGCTGCGTGGAAATCCGGGCCGATGTGGCCGTCGTCACCATCGGCGGTGGACAAAAAATAGAACTTCGTCTCCCCTCACGCTTTTAAACTCAATTGCGACACAGAAAAACCAACACCTGACCATAAAATGAAACCGAAAATTAACCTCCTTGTGTTCCTGGGTTGCATCGCCCTTGCTCAGATTGGATTCACCCAAGACCCGCCGCCGGCGGCCGCCACCAACCTTGCGCCCGCCCAGACCGAACCGATTGCCGCCGCCACAACCAACCCCACCCCCACCCAGGCCGCGCCCGTCGCTGTCGCCGCCACCACCAATCAGGCTGAAGCCGCCGTTCCGACCAACCCCGCCCCTACCGCCACGACCTTCGCTGAAGTCACCACCAATCCCGCTCCGGCCACCCCCCCCGAGCCTGCCGCCACCACGGTCGCGCCCGCCGCCAGCGGCACCAACTCCGACATCATCCCGCTCATCCAATTTGTGGACGTGCCCCTCACCGCCGCCATCGAAAATCTCGCCCGGCAGGCCAGCCTCAACTACATCCTCGACCCCAAAATAAATTTCGGCCAGCCCGGTGCCGACGGTCGCGTC
>CAIMLG010000047.1 GCA_903842235.1 uncultured Verrucomicrobia subdivision 3 bacterium | reverse complement strand
TTCCACGTCGGTGGTCTGGGTATAGACGCCGGCGCAGACGCCTTTGGATTTCAAATCCACGAGGACATCGAGGGATTTTTCGTAGCGGGCGAGATATTCTTCCTTGTCCTTGGGCAAACCGCCGTAGCCCCAGTTGCGGGCGCCCGGGTTCCAGAGGTGGCCTTCCACCGGCCAGCCGTGGCCGCCAAATTCGCCGACGACTTTGACGTAATCGGAAAACCGCTCATTCTGCAGGGGAAAACCGGGGTTGGGGTAGCTGTGCTGATCGGCAATGTGGCCGGCGGGCCAGAAATTGCCGCCGCTGGCAATATTGATCAACCGGCTGGGATCGTAAGCCATCATCCACCGGCCGACTTCCACGGTGCGGTGCTGCCCCCAGGCTTCGTTGAAGGGCGTCCAGACGACGATGGCGGGCACGTTGTGCAGCTCGTCCATCATGGCTTTCAACTCCTGCATCCACTGGGCGTGATCCGCATCGGACCATTCGGCATCCACGGGATTTGGCTGCAGGTGCGTCCACTTGGCCCCTTTGCCGCCGCTGACCTGATCCTGCCAGAGCAGCATGCCCACGCGGTCGCAATAGGCATAGTAGCGGCGCGGCTCCACTTTGATGTGTTTGCGAATCATGTTAAACCCGGCCGATTTGAGGAAATCCACATCCGAGCGCATGGCGGCCTCCGAGGGCGGCGTGAGCAAGCCGTCCGGCCACCAGCCCTGATCCAGCGGGCCCCAGTGAAAAATGACTTCGCCGTTGAGGGTGAATTGCCAGTTGCCGGCGGCGTCCTGTTTCCGGCCCACTTCCCGAAGGCCGGCGTAGGAGCGCACGGTGTCCAGCACCTTGCCGCTGCCATCGAGCAATTCGATATTCAAATCGTAGAGCGCGGGATGCGCGGGCGACCACAATTTGGCGTCGGCAATTTTCAATTTCAGTTCGCCGGCGCCTTCGGCCGTGGCGACTTTTTTGCCATTTAACGAAGCGGTGACGCGCAGTTTCTCACCAGCCGCAGATTTCCCCGCCAGCTCCGGGGCAACGGTAATCGTCGCCGGACTGATGCTCGTGGCGAGCTTGAGGTCGGCGATATGGCGATCCGCAACCGTCTCCAGCCAGACGGTCTGCCAGATGCCGGAAACGCGGGTATACCAGATACCATTGGGGTTGAGGGTCTGCTTGCCGCGCAATTGGGCGCCGCCGGTGGCATCCCAGACGCGCACGACGATTTCATTGGCGCCCGCTTTAACGACGTCCGTGATGTCGAAGGAAAAGGGCGTGGAACCACCAGTGTGCGCGCCGACTTCGCGGCCGTTGACCCAGATGGTGGCTTGGTAATCCACGGCTTCAAAGTTCAGCCGGAGCCGCTGGCCGGCTTGGGGCGCCCCGTCGAACGTGCGGCGATACCAGAGCGATTGATCTGGCTGCAACTGCTGGCCGACGCCGGAGAGCGAGGCTTCGGGCGCGAAGGGCACCAGGATTTTTCCGGTCCACGCGGCGGGCTGCGCATCCGCCTTGGGCGCGATGGCGTAATCCCAAAGGCCGTTCAAATCCTGCCAGTTGGCGCGCTCCATTTGCGGACGCGGATATTCCCGCCAGGCATTCTCGGGCGTCACCTCCCGCCCCCAACGGGTCATCATTTTGCCGGCGACGGGCTGCCAGGCGGCGCCCAGGGCCGAAAGACAGGGGAGGGACAAGGTGGCGGCCAATAGCAGGCGGGCGCCGATCTGACAGGCGGAATTAAGATAGTTTGATTTCATGGTGTGATCAGGGGGCAAATTATTATTCATGGCCGACGGGTTTGTCCATCGTCCGTAAGGATGAATCCGGGGTGTTTATTCTTCGATAGCCCCGCCCGGCTTGGCCAGGGTTTTCGGATACACATGGGCGCGGTTGGCCCAGGCCACCCATTGGGCGGACATGGCCTGCACTTTCTCCGGCATGGCCGCCGCGAGATCATGCAATTCGGAGCGATCATCCTTCAAATTATAGAGCTCCCACTTTTGGACTTGCAGCCCCTTGGGTGGCGTGACCCCGCGGCCCACCAGCTTCCAATCGCCGGCGTGAACAAAGGCGTTGCCCTCATGCTCCATGAACAAGGGTTGTTTTCGCAGGAGCGACGCGCCAGCAAACGCCGGCGTCAGCGAGACGCCTTCGCCCGGCAAAATGTCGTGCCCGCCAAACGTCTTCGGATATTGCCCGCCCACGACCTCCACCAAGGTAGGCATGATATCAATGATCTGGGCGGGTTCATCATACCACGCCGCCCGGGGCGGGATGCGCGCCGGCCAGTGCATGAAGAACGGGGTGGCAGTGCCGCCTTCATGCGAATAGTGCTTGTAGAGTCGGAAGGGCGTGTCCGAGGCATTGGCCCAGCCCTGACCCACGGAGATGTCGGGCGATTCGTTACGCTTGGCCACATCGAAAATATCGCCGCGCGGGAAAACGCCGCCTTCCGCACAAGCGCCATTGTCGGAAAGGAACAGGATGAGCGTGTTATCGAACAGGTTTTTCGCCTTCAGAAAAGCCACCAGCTTGGCGAGGTTCTGATCCACATGATCAATCATCGCGGCGTAGATGGCCATGCGCAGGGAAAGATCTTCTTTTTGGGCGGCGCTCAAGGATTCCCAGGCGGGCACGCCGGGATCGCGCGGCGAGAGCGACCATTTCGGATCGATCAGTCCCAGGGCAATTTCCCGCTGGTAGCGTTGCGCCCGCAGTTGGTCCCAGCCGATTTTGTATTGGTCGCGATACTTGGCGATGTCCACTTCGGGCGCCTGCAACGGCCAGTGCGGCGCGTTGAACGCCAGATACCAGAAAAACGGACGACTGTTCGTCCCGGCCGGGTTCTTGGCAATGAACTCCAAGCCGTGATCCGTGAAGGCGTCGGTCGTGTAGAAGGGCTGGTCGGTGGTGCTCTTGGGATTGCGGTCGGCGGTGTTGCCGGAATACATGATGCGCTCGCCGGTCGGATAAAAATAGCGCGCCGCGCCGGAGATGCAGCCGTAGTATTGATCGAACCCACGCTGGAGCGGCCAGTCTTCCTGGTTCGCGCCCGAGAGATGCCATTTGCCGGTCATGAACGTGGCGTAGCCGGCGCGGCGGGCGACTTGCGCAAGGGTGACGCAGGAGTCATTGAGGTTGCCCTGATAGGCGGGCGGGGCGTTTTTGACTTCCTTATAGCCGGGTTCCACGGTCATGTGGCCGATGCCGGCCTGGTGCGGCGCCAGTCCGGTCATCAGCGTGGCCCGCGTGGGACAGCAGCGGGCGTTATTGTAAAAATGCGAAAAGCGCACCCCACCCTTGGCCAGCGAGTCGATGGTGGGCGTGGCAATTTCGCTGCCGTAACAGCCGAGGTCCGAAAACCCCATGTCGTCCACCATGATGAGGATGACGTTGGGCCGCGCGGGTGCGCCGATGGCAGCGGTGACCGGCAAAATGATGCCCGCGAGCAGCCAAGCAAATGAGTTCAGATATTTCATACGCAATTTCTACAATCCGTCTTTTAATAAAGCGGAAAACTACACTAGACAGCCGGTCGATTCTACCGTTTTAACCTCATCCAAAGCGATGATGCCGGCCTAGCGGGCGGGTTCAATTTCGAACAGGCCCACATCGAGCGGCGTTTCATCCGCCCCATCAGCATTTTTCTTATTCGCGCCGTGCTCGATTTTCAGCACATTGTCGCCAACCCGAAAAGCCTGGAGGGCGTTCGGGGACAACAGGGCCATCGAAGTCGGCACATAGCCCGCCCGGTCGCTGTTGTTCATCACTTTCACCAATTGACCATTCAAGGTCAGGCGGCCTGTGCCCGAGCCATCCATTCGGATCAGCACGGCGGCGGGCAGTTTCTCCAGCTTGAAGCTGCGTTCGGTCGGCAAACTCAGGCGATGATCCTGGAAGCCCTTGGCCGGCTGATCCGCCGCGCTCAGAGGCAGAAGCGGTTTGAGGCCCGGCAGCGGCTGGTAAAGCCGGGCATGCAGTTCCTGCAGTTTGGCGACGGGAATTTTGCTGACCGCCCGGTCGTAGGTGAGCCAGCCATTGCACTCGTGCTCCACATCGCTTATCTGGGTGTTAACCGCCGCGCACAGTCCGAGCGAGCGGAGGAATTGAATGCTCTCCAGCCACGACGCGTAACGCTTTTCCCAAGTGGCGGCGTCCCGATAACTTTCCCGGCCGCCTTCGCCGATTTCGTCCACCGTTTCCTTCGCTGGGTAATTGCCCCACAAATGGCCGGGCAGCCCGACGTTGAACCCGCCGCATTCCCCCACCGACATGGCGCGCGTCCCAAGCTGGCCGGGCCGGGCGATGGAAAGGTTGAAGGAATAATCGTGGATGTCGTAGGTGTCGCCCACGCCGGCATCCGTCCACCCGGTCACGCCACACACCACGCGGGAGGGATCGCGCTGCCTGGTCCATTGCGTGAAGCGCTCGGTGTCGTGCTGGCCCCAGGCCTCGTTGAAAACGATCCATTGCACGATGGCCGGATGGTTGTGGAGCTGGTCCATTTCCCGCGCCATTTCGGATTGCCACTGGGCGGAAGAAGATGGCCGGATGGTGCTGCCGTATTTGGGCAGGCAGACAAAATCCTGCCAGACCATGAGGCCCAGCCGGTCGGCCCAATAATACCAGCGGGCGGGGTTCACTTTGATGTGCAGCCGCACCATATTGCAGCCAATGTCCTTCAGGTATTGCAGATCGGCCTGTTCCGCCGCATCGCTCGGGGGCGTGAGCACGCCATCCGGCCAGTAGCCCTGATCCAGCGGGCCGAAGGAGAAAATTTCCCGGCCGTTGAGCTGAAGGCGGGCAAGGCCGGTCGCGTCCGGGCGAATTTCAATTTGGCGCATTCCGAAGTAGCTGGTGATGACGTCCGCGCCCAGGCTCACTTTTAAATCGTAGAGAAACGGCGATTCGGGCGACCATAATTTGGCGTTGGGAATTTTAACCCGAATTTTCTCGCCGGGTTTTCCCGTGCCTTCCGCCACCACTTTGTCACCGTCGAAAATTTGCAGTTTGGCCGACGGCGATGGATTTGAACCGGCGTTGGCCGCCTGCACCGTGATGGCCACCGCGCCTTGATCCACCTGCGGCGTGATGACCAGCTTGTCAATGGCCACCGCCGGCACCGGCTCCAGCCACACGGGCTGCCAGATGCCGGTGGTGGGCGTGTAGCGAAAGCCTTTCTTGATCTCGGGCAAGGTTTGTTTGCCGACGGCCTGATCGCCGGCATTGCTGGGATCCCAGACCGCCACCTGGATTACCTGCGAGCCGGCCGGCTGGAGCGCGTCCGTGACATCAAAGCTGAAGGCATTGTAACCGCCCTTGTTCTCGCCCATTTTCCGGCCGTTCACCCAAACCACGGCGTGCCAATCCACGGCGTCGAAATGCAGCAGCACGCGCTGGCCCCGCCATTTCTCCGGCACATCAAAGCTCCGTTGATACCAGAGCAGTTGATTGGGGCGGACCAGTTGACCCACGCCGGACAAAGCGGATTCAATGGCAAACGGCACGAGAATTTTTCCATTCCACTCGGTGGGAACAGCGGGGGGCGTTTGATTCAACGGATCGAACGCCGCGTTTTCGACGTTGGGCGACGTCCACTCGCCGGCTTTCCCCACCACGGCATAATCCCACAGGCCGTTCAGGCTTTGCCATTCGGCGCGCACCATTTGCGGGCGCGGGTATTCGCGCCAGGCGTTGTCCGGCGTGACGGCTTGGCCCCAGCGCGTCATCAACGGCGAGGGCGCGGGCTTCCAATCGGCGGCGGCGGCGTGCGTGAGGACCGACAGGGCCAGCCAGCCGGTCAGACAGCCCAGCAACCAGACATTGGGGCGGATGTGGGAGAATTTACGCATCGGGTTTCAGTGATGGGATTGGTTTAAGGAACGATAGGGTTGACGCGGATCGCCGGACGCATGCTTTAAGGCGCGGTCGGAGCCGACGCGGGCCGGGGTTTGATCGCAGCTTTGGCCGAGGGTTTTGGCAATGGCCTGGACGTGGGCAGCGGCACGCCAAAAATCGGATAGCCCCTGGCATCCCAAGTAAATTTCTGGGCGCGCGGCGAACGGGTATCCTGCCGGGCCGGATCGGTTTCCGTGTCACGGGCATGGTAGAGAATGTAATCCTCAGTGCCATCCGGCGATTTGAAGAAGCCGTTGTGCCCCGTCCCGTAAACGCCGTTCTCAGGAGACTGTTTAAAGACCGGCTGCGGGGATTTGGTCCAGGATTTTGGATTCAGGAGGTCGGCATCCGTCCGGGCGGTCAACATCCCCAAGGCGTAATACGGGGTCCAGCAGCCGCTGGCGGAATAAACCACATGCACCAATTTGCCATCCGGGCTAACCAGCGTTTCCGGCCCTTCGTTGACGTAGATGATGTGGCCGGGATTTTTCCCATCCTTGTTCCGGTAACGGCGCTCCCAGTCGAATTCCGGCTGCGAGAGCAGGACTCTTTCCGAAGCGAGCGTCCAAGGATTTTTCATTTTGGCGATATAGATGCACTGGGTTTCGGTGTCCACCCGCCGCGTCTGCCAGCCGGACCAGAGCAAATACCAAATGCCGGCGTTTTCAAACACGGTGCCGTCAATCGCCCAGTTGTTGTCCTGGTCGGTGCTGATGCGCCCCTTCATGACAAATTCCCCGGCAAACGGATCGGCGCTGGAATTTTCCAGCACGTAGAGCTGATGATTATCCGTATTCCCGTCATCGGCGGCGTAATAGACATACCATTTGCCGGCGATGAAATGAATTTCCGGCGCCCACAGGTGATATCCATTCGTAGATTCTTGAGCCGTCCAGATCGTCTGGTGACTGGCCTTGGCCAACTCCGTAATGTCCGCCGTTCGCGAAAGGACCAGCTTGTCTCCTTGGGCGCGGAGATAGAAATATTCACCATTCCGCTGGCACACCCACGGGTCCGGCCCGTGCGGCAGCAGCGGATTTCTGAAGGTCTCAACTTTGGCCGGCTCGGCGGCCGCAGCTTTCCAGCCGCCCCACAAGCACAAGCCGAGCAGGGCCAGCCAGAACACAGCAAGGCGATTTACGCTTCTCATACGTTGGTCTTTCTGTCGGCGGCACTTCAATCTTCCGCTCCGGGCTTCATGTGGTTTTCTTTGCCAAAGGCGTCGGTGCGTTTGGCCCAAGCCTCCCATTCCTCGGCCATGGCTTTGACTCGCTCGGGATATTTCGCGGCCAGATCCATGGTTTCGCAGGGATCTTTGCTCAAGTCATATAGCTCCCAAGTCACCAGGGCATTGGGCCCGCGCTGGGCGGAGGTCACGCGGCTGTAAACCAGCTTCCAGTTTCCATTTTCAATCGCCCGCGAGCCTTCGTGCTGAAAACAAATGGAACGGAGTGCCAACGCGCCGTCCGCTTTGAACGTGGGCGTCAGGCTCACGCCTTCCATGGGCAAAACCGGGTGGCCGTTCCGGTTGGTGGGATAGGCGGCCTGGCCCACTTCGGCCATTGTGGCCATAATGTCAATGATGTGCGCCGGATCGCGCACCCAGCGCCCGGGCGACTGCACGCCGGCGGGCCAATGCACGATAAAAGGCGTGATGATGCCGCCTTGATGCGTGAAATGTTTATAGAGGCGGAACGGCGTATTACAGAGGTTCGCCCAGGCCGAGCCGTAGGACATTTCTTCCTGTCCGGGGCCACCCATCGTGGCCAAGGCGGCGCCGGTATGGAGCACATTTTTGGCCGCGCGGGATTTTCCGTCAAAGCCAAACGGTCCCCATTCGTAGCAGGCGCCATTGTCAGAGAGGAACAAGATCAGGGTATTATCCAATTCGCCGGCCGCCTGGAGCTGATTGATGATGCGGCCGACGCCGGTGTCCACATGCTGAATCATGGCGGCATAGAGGGCCATGCGATGGGCCAGGTCTTCCTGCCGATCCGGCGGCAACGCGGCCCAAGCCGGATTCAACTGGCCGGAATAGCCGTTGGCGATGGCGTCGTTTTTTTCCGCCGGCACGGGGGCGCGTTCGGTCAGCTTCCAGCCATCATCATTGGCCAGCCCAATTTTCTTCATGCGTTCAAACCGCGCCGCGCGCAAAACATCCCAGCCCTGGCGGTAGATGTCCAGAAACGGCGCAACGGATTTCGCCGGCGCCTGAATTGGAAAATGCGGCGAAGAATAGGCCAGATACAAAAACCAGGGCTGCTGGCTGGCTGCGCCTTGCCGGATGAATTCCAGAGCGTAGTCGCTAAAAACATCCGTGGCGTAAAAACCACCCGGGGCATATTTCAATTCCGGCGGATGGTCAGCCGGGAGCCGCTGGTAATTGTTGGGATCCCATTGGCCTTGAGAATAGCCGTCCGGGAAACCATAAAATTCGTCAAAGCCGCGGGCCGTGGGCAAGGCCGCCGCGTTGGCGCCGACGTGCCATTTGCCCACCGCGTAAGTTTTGTAACCGGCGCTCCGCATCACTTCGCCCAAGGTCGTGCATTGGCTGTTGAGCGAGCCGCCGAAATTGGGAATCCCGGCCTGGCTGGGATACAAGCCGGTGAGCAACGACGCCCGGCTGGGACAGCAGCGGGCCGAATTGGCCATTTGCGTGTAGCGCAAACCGGTCCGGGCCAGCCCGTCAATGTTCGGTGTGGGAATTTCCCCGCCATAACACCCAAGGTCGGAATAACCGAGGTCGTCGGTCAGGATAACCAGCACGTTGGGCGGGCGGGATTTAATTTCCGCCGCCGCGCCGCCGGCCACGAGGCTCACCAAAGCTGCGGCCAGGGGCAACCAGCAGCGCATTCGAATTCGGGAGGTCATATTCAATAGCGGTTCTTTTGATCAATGCTTTCGCCATCGATCTACTCATCGCCGCCGCTGGCATTCTGGCCCCGGCGCCCCGCCTTCGGCCGGAGCGTCGGGTCAGTGGCGGGATTGTAATCGGGATTTTTCACCGGCAGTTGGGCGTCCACGGTGGCGAGGTAATTGGTCAGGGTCTTTTTCATGGCGGCGGCGCGGGCCGGCTGGGTGGCGGCCAGATCTTTTGATTCGCCCAAATCCTGATCGAGATGAAAGAGCTGCACCTGCCCGGTTTCCCACCAGTAATGCAGCTTCCAGCCATCGGCGAGAATGGTCGTGTCCGGCGTGCTGTGTTTTCCATGCTGATAATGCGGCCAATGGAAGACCAGAAAATCCCCCGGCCGTTTCACCGCGGCCGAACCATCGCCCAGCAACACCGGTTTCATGGAGCCGCCTTCCACAACTTTGGGCCAGATGGTCAGGCCGGCCAGTTCACAAATGGTCGGCAAGAAATCATACCCAACCACCGGCGTGCGGCTAACCGAGCCCGGCTTCACACCCGGACCCGCCACCATGAACGGCACGCGGATGCCGCCTTCCCAAACGCTGGCTTTGTAGCCATGCACCGGGCCGTTGATATTGGCGGGGTCGTCCGTGGGGACACAGCCGTTGTCGGAGGTATAAAGGATGTAGGTATTGGTGCTGATGCCGACCGCCTTGACCGCATCCAGCAACTGACCGATGCCCGTGTCCAGATCGGCCAGCATCGCGCCATAAGGCACGTTGTCATGGCGTTGGCCCTTGGGAGCGGCCTGAAACTTCGCGAAGGTGGCCGGGCGCGACTGGTCGGCCGCGTGGGTGGCATAATACGAAACCTGCAAATAGAACGGGTGGCCGGCCTGCACCTGTTTCTGGAGGAAGGCAATCGCCTCGCGCGTGGTGCTGAAAATTTTCTTGGGATCATCCGGCAAATTGACTTTCACACTGCCCTCCCGGTTGCCGGTGGGGCCGTCCGATTCATCGTAGCCAAACTGGGCCGGGCCGCCCCCGGCGAGATGCCACTTACCAAAGTGGGCGGCGCGGTATGCTGGGTTTTTGGCCTTGAGCAATTCAGGAATGGTCTGTTCCGCCGCCGGCAGTGCCGAAACGTGATGCGGCGGGATCAATTTATTGCCCACGTATTCCGGCCCGGCATTGCGCTCGATGATGTCGGTGAGGTGCAACGCCGCCGGCGAACGTCCGGTCTGCAATGCCCCGCGGCTGGGCGAGCAATTGCAGTGCGAGGCATACCCTTGCGAGAACCGCATGCCCGCTGCCGCCAGTCGCTCGATGTTTGGCGTTTTGAAGAAATCGCTCTTCGAATCCGGCACCAGCGGATCCATCGTCACCGAGGTCGTGCCCCAGCCCTGATCATCGGATAGAATGACGATGAAATTTGGCGGGGGGGCGGCTTGCGCCAGGACGGAAACGCCGATAACGAACGCCAGCGTTGCGGCTTGAAACAGGGTTTTCATGTTGGCTGAATGGGCTTGGAAGTCAGGGGTTGTGGCGCAGGAGAGAACGACTCGCGATCACTGCGCCTTTTTCGCGCCTTTGGCCTTCTTGGCTTTGGGCGCCGGGGTGCCATCGCCGTCGCCCTCATCGCCCTTGCCCTGCCGGGTAGGGGCCAGCAGTTCGGTCGCCAGTCCCTTGTCCCCCTGCTGGGCCATCCAGGCATCCATTTGATCGCTCAGACGCTTTTTCGTCGCCGTCAATTCCGGCAGCGCCGCGAGGTTGTTCGTTTCCAACGGATCGACCGACAGATCGTAAAGTTCTTCGGCGGTGCGATGGTAGAGCCAGTCCACCCGCTTGGCCAAAGCTGGATCATTTTGCGCATCCACTTTCCAGGAATTCAAGGGCTGGCCCTTGTGAATGCCGCCGATTTCATAAGTGTTGGTCGGGCAAATATTCCGGATGTATTTGTAACGCACGTCTTGCACCGACCGCATCGGATACGGCTCCTTGTAACCGATAACGCCCACGGTGGTGTGCTGGGCAAAAACGTAGTCCCGAAAGTGATTCGTCTTGGCGAGCAGCACATCGAGGAAATTTCGGCCGTCAAAACCGCGATACCCCTTGGCATCCGCACAACCGGTATCAATCTTGGTTGGATCCTCGCCCGCAATCGTCAGAAACGTCGGCGGCACGTCCAAATATTCAATCATCGCGTCATTCGCCGAGCCGGGCTGGATTTTGCCGGGCCAGCGGACCACGGTGGCCGAGTGAATGCCGTTGTTATAGACCGACCATTTGCCGCCATACGGAAAGGAACTGCCCTGCTCGCTCACGAACATCACGACCGTATTATCGGCCTGTTTGCTCTCAGCCAGAATTTTCAACAGCGCGCCGACCTGCGAATCCAGCGAGGAAATTTCCGCATAATACGCCGCCAGCAGCCGACGCGTGACTTGATTGTCGTGCAGATACGAGGGCACGGTAATCTTGGCGGGATCATAAAGGTCTTTGGGGCCCCGGGTCCACGGGCTGTGCGGATCATGCGAGGCAAAAACCGCCAGCCAGGGCTGGTTGGGCGCGCGGTTTACAAACTGGGCAAAAGGCGCAAAATCATCCTGATCCGCCGTCAAATATTCATAGGGAAAGGAAGCTTCCGGCCCAACATGGGTTTTGGCCTGCAAGGCCACGCGATAACCCAAACCTTTGAAGTAAGTGAACATGCTCTTCGTGCCGTCATAAACCCGGGTATGATTGGGAAACGCGCCGGAGCGGATGCAGTCGAGCCCCGTGTAGAGCGCGTGGCGGGTGGGCGAACAGGTGGTGGCCGGGTTGAACATGTTGCGCAGCCAGACGCCTTCGTTGCGAAGCCGGTCCAGATTCGGCGTCTGAATGTCCTTGTTCCCGGTGAACCCCAGATCGCGCCAATTCAAATCGTCGGCCACGATCAGGAGAAAGTTGGGTTTCGCCGCCGGGGCAGCCGGAGCCGCGAGGGTGACACTTCGCCCGGCTGCCATCAGCAGGGTGAAGGCGGCGAAAGCCGTCTTGAGATATTGCGTTTTCATGCTTGAGATCGAGGCTGAGTTAAAATGAATTCCCGCCGAAATCAACCGGCGGAAAAATGGGGTTCACCGCCGGATGAAATCATTTATTCAGTTTCTTTTTGCCGGCTTTCTTGGGCGCCGGCGCTTGGTCCGGGGCCGAATCGGATTCATCCGCCGCGGCTTTGACCCCGGCCGGAGCGGGCAGCACATTGGCGCGTTTGGCCCAGGCATTCCACAGCGCGGTCAGGTGCTGAACGCGCTCGGGCTGGGCGGCCGCCAGATTATGCTGTTCGGTGCGATCGGCTTTGAGGTCGTAGAGTTCCCACGCTCCCTTGGCGCCCAGCCGCACCAGTTTCCAATCGCCCTCCCGAACGGCGGCGTTGCCCTCGTGCTCCCAATAAATGGCCTCGCGCTCGATGGGTTGGTTGGCAAAAGCCGGGCGCAGGCTGCGGCCTTCCATGGGCTGAATTGACTTGCCGTTGAATTCCTTCGGATACGTCGCGCCGCCGACATCCACCAGCGTGGCCATGATATCCACCAAATGGCCCGGCTGCGTGCGGAATTCGCCCTTGGCCGAGATGCCGGCGGGCCAGTGGGCAATCAGCGGCGTGCTGATGCCGCCTTCATGGTTGTAATGTTTGTAAAGCCGGTTGGGCGTGTTCTCCAACGTGGCCCAGGATTGGCCGCAGAAAACCGAGCTGCCCGGCCCGCCCGGATTGGTGCCGTTCAACCGGCCATTCGGCCCGCTTTCCGCGTTGCCGCCGTTGTCGCTCATGAACAGGATCAGCGTATTGTCCAACACCCCGCGTTGCTTGAGGGCGGCGACTAGATCGCCAACGGCCTTGTCCATGTGCCAGACGCACGCGGCATAAATGCTCATGATATTGTCGAAACGATCCTGCTCGGCGGCCGTCAGGCTGGCCCACGGCTGCACCTGGCTGGATCGGGGCGACAGTTCCCAGGCCGGATCAATCAAGCCCATGGCCTTCTGGCGCTCGTAGCGGGCTTCCCGGAGCTTATCCCAGCCGTTGGTATAAATGCCGTGGCGGAACTTCGCAATGTCCTCCGCCGGTGCCTGCAACGGGAAGTGCGGCGCATTGTAGGCCAGATACAGGAAGAACGGTTTCTTCTCCGTCAGCGCTTCGTCAATGAACTTGATCCCGTATTGCGTCCAGAGGTCGGTGGAATACCAGTTCTTCGGCAGGCGCGGATCGTCGCCGGCGAGGGTTTCGCCATTGAGGAAGAGTTTGGCCTTCTTCGCATCGCCGTAATAAAAACCGCCTGCGGCGGAGCTCAGATTCCGTTCAAAGCCGCGCCCCCACGGCGTAACGCCCGCGTTTTGCCCTACGTGCCATTTGCCGGTCATGGCCGTGAAGTAACCCGCCGGCCGCAACACTTCCGCCATGGTCACACAGCGGTCATTCAAATGTCCCTCATAACCGGGCAAGCCATTGTCCTCCGTCATGTGCCCCACGCCCGCCTGATGGGAGTAAAGCCCGGTCAGCAGCGAGGCGCGGGTGGGGCAGCAGCGGCCGGTGTTATAAAACTGCGTGAAGCGCAAGCCGCTCTTCGCCAGCGAATCCAGATTGGGCGTGGGAATTTCGCTGCCGTAACAACTGATGTCGGAATAGCCCATGTCATCCACCAGAATGACGACGATGTTGGGTTTGGCGGCGAGCACCGGGGCGGCCACCGGGGATAACACCGCCGATAGAAACAAACTTGCGGTTGGGAGGAGATATTTCATGGGCTTTATAGGGTTGAGTTAAAAAATTATTTTTTGGCGGCCCCGCGTTTGGGTTGCGGCGTTCCCGCGCCCGCAGAAGGAACCACATCTTGAGTCAGGGCATCCAACCGGGCCCGCATGGCCTTGACCCGCTCGGGTTCGGCCGCCGCGAGGTTTTTGGTTTCGCTGATGTCCTCAGCCAGATTATAGAGTTCCACTCGCTCGGCCGTGCCCGCCACGGGACCGGCATCTTCTTCATCGGGATCTTTTTTGGCCCCGGCCTGACTTTGATTGGGATTCACCAGCAATTTCCAGTCGCCCATGCGCAACGCCAGCCGCTGGGGCGACGTGCCCACAATCAAAAACGCATCGCGGTCCGGGGCCTTGCCCTGGGTCAACAGCGGCCAGATGTCCAAGCCATCCAGCGGCAAGGGCTGCTGTGAATCGGCTCCCGTGAGCTTGACCAGGGTGGGATACCAGTCCGCCAGCCGGACAGGCGGCGAAACTTTTTTGCCCGCCGGAATCACCCCGGGCAGAACCGCAAAAGCCGCCGAGCGCACGCCGCCTTCGTAAATGGTGCCTTTGCCATCGCGCAACGGCGTATTCAGCGTCCGGATGCCGGGCTGCACGCCGCCATTGTCGCTGGAGAAAATCACCAGCGTGTTCGAATCGAGGTTGGCGGCTTTGACGGCCGCCATGATTTGGCCGATGGCCTCATCCGCAGCGGCCAGCATGCCGGCCAAGGTGGCACGGGTGGCGCGCAAATTTTTGTAGGGTTCTGTATAGCTCTCCGGCACTTGGAACGGTCCATGCACCGCGTTGAAGGGCACATAAAGGAACAACGGCTTGTCCTTGGGCTGCTGCTGAATCAGGCGCACCGCTTCTTTGGCAATTAAATGTGTGGAGTAGCCCGGTTCGGCGCAGGGCTGGTCGTCGCGATACCAATCAATCCGTCCGCCGCGTTCGTGGGTGAAGTAATCAATCTGGCCATACCAGAGGCCGTATTGGTGATCGAAGCCGCGTTGCATCGGCCGATAACCCGGCTGGAATTCGCCCAGATGCCATTTGCCGACGATGGCGGTGGTATAACCGGCCGTATGCAACGCCTGCGGCAGGGTCCGCTCGTCCAGCGGCAGGCCGAATTTCGAGTCCGTCTTCAGGGCGCCATAAATGCCGTTGTGAATCGGCAGCCGGCCGGTCATGAGGCAGGCGCGGGCCGCGGAGCACAGCGGCTGCACATAGTAGTTTTGAAACACCGTGCCCTTGGCCGACAAAGTGTCGATATTGGGGGTGCGAATGTCTTTGCCGCCATTGAAGCCGCAATCGGCAAAGCCCATGTCATCGACCAAAAAATAGATGATGTTGGGCTTGCTGGGAGCCGCCAACGCGGCCCCGGCCGTCAGCAGGGACATGAGCAAAACGACGATTTTTTTCATGAAATAACTAGTGGGTAGAGGGTTCCGGAGGCCATCAAGTTTCAATAATCTATTCACACAGTCAATCCTGCCCTTCACTCGCCCTCCCCGCCCCCTTGATGGCCATTGGAAGGCGCGTTCACCTTGGGCAGCCATTCCGCCAAGCGGGCCTTGACGGCGGCATTGGCCGGCTGGGCCACGACGTTGGTCCACTCGTTCGGATCCTGAAGCTCATTGTAGAGTTCCTCGGAACCGTCATGATAGCGGATGTAGCGCCATTGCGGATCGCGCACGGCGTGGTCGTTCTGCAAATAGGTCGTGAGGGCGGGCCGTTTCCATTCGGCCCGGGGATTTTTCAGCAAGGGAACCAGGCTCTGGCCATCGAGCGATTGCGGCACGACCGACAGGCTGCACAGCTCGTTGAAGGTGGGATAGAGATCGAGCAAACTCACGGGCGTCTCACAAATTGTGCCCGGCGTGGTGACGCCCGGCACGCGCCAGGCGCAGAGCACATGCGTGGTCTGCTCCCACAGCGCGTATTTGGCGAAATGCTCTTTCTCGCCCAGGTGGAAACCGTTATCCGCCACCAGACAGACAATGGTATTGGTGCGGTTAGGACTCTTTTCCAGCGCGTCCAACACCCGGCCGAGGTTGTAATCCATGAAGGAAATGCAGGCGAGATAAGATTGCACCACGGGCTTCCATTGGCCGGCGTCTTTCAATTCCTGCAGGCTGACGGGATACCGGGCATATTGCTGGCCGATGGCCGGAATGTCGTCCAGATCGTTGGTCAACACGGGCGGCATGGCCAACGTCTCCAGCGGATACAGATCGAAGAACCGTTTCGGCGCCGTCCATGGATTGTGCGGCCGGTAAATGCCATAGACCAGGAAGAAAGGCTGATCGTATTTCTGGGCCAGCCGTCGCTCATCAATCAGCATGTGATTGTAGTCCGGAAAATCGGTGTCGGGGCCGCTCCACGCCTCGTAATTAAACATCGGCGGGCGATGCACGCTCTTGGGGATCGCATAATGCTGGGCCGGCGGGCCGTATTTGCCCCGGCCGCCCTCCTTGTCGTCCCACATGCTTTGCAGCCGTTCTTTGGGCGGGTCGGTATGGAAAAACTTGCCATTCCACAGCGTAAAATAGCCATTGCGCTTGAACTGCTCCGGCAACAGCACCGAGTCCAAAACCAACGGGGAAGCGCTCAGCGGATCGTTGTTCGCATAAACGCCGGAGCGATACGGCGCGAGGCCGCTGATGAACGCCGTGCGCGACGGATTGCAGATGGGCGCCGCGCAATAGGCGTGGGTAAAGACCGTGGCCGTCTTCGCGAATTTATCGAGGTTCGGCGTCTGGAGGCCCGGATAATGGCCCAGCAGCGAGATGTAATCGTTCAGGTCGTCAATGACGATGAACAGGACATTGGGTTTATCCGCTGCCCGAGCCGTGAAAGCCAGCACCAGCCAGAGCGTCAGGAGACATCCAAGTTTTTTCAAGTTCGTCATGGGTTTAAAGGTTTCAAACGAAAACTGCGGCGGCGGGGGCCATGCGGATTATTTGCCCGCCGGGCCGGGCCGCCCGGTTAATTGCTGGATGAAATCGATTTCTTTCTGATCAAAGGGGGTGCCATCCATGCGATACAGATCGTGGAACCACTCTTTCGGCTCCGGAAATGCGTCGCCGGGTTTGATCACCTTGCCGGCCGCCCGCAGCTGGTCCACATCCTTGCCCTTGCGGCTGTCCCACGGCCAGATCGTGCCCGTTTTTCCAGAAACAAACCCCCAGCCGACGGCACCGATGTGGTGCTGTTTGAGCACGGGATAGCAGCCTTGCACCGTGCTTTCCGGCCGCTTCAACACTTCAGTGCAAATCGCCGGGCGGCCCGTGGCAGCGTAGCGCTGACAGACTTTTCCCAATTTCGCCGGGGCCGCATAGCAATGGAAGGAAGCGATATCCGAATTCAAGCGGGCAATTTCCAGATTCGCCGGGCCCACGCACCCTTCCGCCGTGGAGCAAATCGGCTGCGAGGGCGCCACTTCGCGGGCCCATTTCCAAGCGTCGAGCAGCAGCTTGGCGCTCTTGTCGCCCCAAGCATCCCCCGCCGCGCCTTCCATGCTGCCGGCCAGGCCACGCCCCCGGCCGGGTTCATTGTAGAGTTCCCACATAAACACCCGTTGGTCATTTTTGAAACGGCGCAGGGTTGCTTGAACGTAACCCTTAAGTTGCGCCGCCTCCCTGGCGTCGGATTTGCCCGCAGCATAGCGCTGCGCCACGTCACGGGTGGGAGAATTCAACCAGCCGGAATTGTGATAGCCGGGCACCGGCAACGGCTGCGGGCCCATTTTGCCCAGGGGATGATGACAATCGTCGAACAAGACAAAATCCACCACCATGCCCCGCTGGTCCGTAATCTTCAGAAACTGATCCATGCGATCGTAAAGCCCCTTTTCATCCGTGGCCCAGACCAGTTCATGGAGAAAAACCCGCAGCAGGTTGAAGCCCAGATTTTGAGCACGGTCCAACTCCTTTTCAATCGTGCGCGGATCAAAGCTTTCCGCCTGCCACATTTCGATCTGGTTGATGGCCGTGGCGGGAATGTAGTTGCACCCGATGCGCCAGGAGAATTTGGTGTAATACTGATTGGCTCGTTCGGCCGACCAGTGCCCCGGGATTTCCACAGGTTGAACTGCGGCTACCTGAGCGAACGCGGAGGAAATCAAAAGTCCGGCAGCCAGCGACAGCCCGAAGCCGATTTGACGATGCAATGTGCCCATGGAGTTAAGGTAGCAAAACGGTTGCGCGTTAGAATTTCTGGACTTCCTCCGGCCCCGGGGTGCCATAGGCCGGGTCGGTGGCGCGAATATAAATATCGCCGTCCGCCTGAAGCTTCACGGCCAGCGGCACGATCGTGGTGCCGCGCTGGTTGATGGTGTGCGCATCCGAGGCAAGGTCACGTTTTTCAATCCCTTCGCGCGGCAGCGGCGGCACGTTTCCGTTATAGAACGCCGAGCACCACCACTGGCCATCGCGTGTCTGGAACGGCGTGCCGTGGCCCAGGAAACGACCGACAAATTTGCGGGCGCCATAGGGACCCGTGACCTTGTCGGCGGTGCAATAATAGAGGTTGTAAGATCCCTTACGGCCGATGTCGGTGGACCAAGCCGTGCCGAAGAAAACATATTTATTGCCGATCTTCTGAATGGTGGTGCCTTCATGGCCAATAACGGATTTCACCGTGCCCGCGCTATTGGTCCGACTGCCCGCTGGCTCAATGTGAACCGGGGCCGCCGTGAATTCGGTGAAGTCTTTGCTCAGCGGCGCAATCTCGGCATTGGCCCAGATCATCCACCACGTATCGCCATCCTTGAACAGCGAGGGATCATGTTTCTCGCCCAGTTTGTCGCCCATGGGGTGGGCCCAGGGGCCTTTGAGTTCCGGGCCGGCGGAAAGGGCGAAATTCGCCTTGGCGCCCGGGCAATGCACCAAGGCCCAGCGGTCGCCCAGCCAGTGAATTTCCGGCGCCCAGAGAATTTTCCCCGGATTTTTGCGATCGCTGTCCCGCTCCAGCGTGAACGGCTCGCCGGCATATTCCCAATCCACCAGATCCGCGCTGCGCCAGACCCGAACCGCCGAGCCGACGATGGATGCCTTGCCGAGGCCGGTGTTATACGGCTCGCCCGATTCGCGCGGATCGCCCGGATTCGGCGTCGTGCCGGAGAGGTAATACTTCTTGTCGGGCCCCAAAATCAGGTAGGGATCGCGAATCCAGCCCTGCTTGATATGGAGGGCGTGGTCGTGGGATTTCAGGCCGGCTTCAATCTCCGCCCGGGACATCGGCGCCAGAACGCCCGGCGGCAGTTCGGCCGCCAGGGCGTTCAGGCAAAGGGCACAAAGGGCGGCGATAATGATGGCGATATATTTATTACTCATAGCTTGGGCGCTCATAATCCGGGCTGGTCGAAGCCTAGACGGCCCCCCGGCCGTTTTGGTCTCAACTAAATTGCGCAATTTGCGGTTAAAACTGCCGCTCATGACGGAAATCAGCCCGCCTTTCTGCCGCCCGCCAAGGTTAAGGAGCGCCGCCTCTTCAGGCGGCGCTCCCTTGACCCCCAAGTCACAGCGGGATTTCCCCAACGGCCTCCGGCCTTACGGCGAGACGAGGCGGAAGAACACCGACGGATTGGTTGAGTTCACCGGGATGCTCACTGAATTCGTTGTCGATGAATTCGGCCACGGGAACCAGTTGGTATTCCGCAGGCCAGTGGCCAGCGTATTGGTCTGGGCCTCCAAATGCCACCCAATGTGATCGGTCGGCCAGGACAGGTGCAGATTCCCGCCGCTGTAGGAATTGGTCATGGAGATCGCGTTGGTGGCAATGCCCAAGGTCACCGTCAGCGCCGAGATGCTGCCGTCCACGGCCAGATTATTGGTCCAGGTCGCCCCGGCCCCCGTCACCGTCAAGGCGGCGCCGCCAGCAACCGGCTTGCTGAACAGCGTAAACTTGTCGCCGACCACCAAGGCCGTGGCGCCGACATTGGTGACCGTCACCGTCCCGCTGCCAATGTTGCTCAACGTGCCGGCCACCGCGATCACGTCGTTGGATTGCGCCAGCGCCTTGTTCACCTCCATCAGAATATTGCCCGCCAGCGTGAGGTTGCTGCTGATGGTCAGCGTGCCCACCGCGTCACCGGGCGCCAGCGTGCCGTTGGCCAGCACACTGCCGACATTGGTGCCGGACCCGCCGAGCGTTTGCGTGGCCTTCAGCGTCCATGGCGAAACCGCACTGACATCGAATTGAGCTCCGCTGCTGATCCACACGCCGGACGAATTTGATATTGAACCATTACCCCGTAACGACACGATGCCGGATTGAATCACCGTCTTGCCCGCATAAGTATTGGTCGCAAATAATGCCACCGTAGCCGCCGCCCCGGAATTGGCATAGTTGTCGCCACTGCCGGTAATCGGGCCATACAACTGGAACGTGGTGCCCTGCTGGGCCCGGATGTAATTGGTGCCGCTGGCCAGCGCAATCGGACCGCCAAAGGAATTGGTATCGGTCCCCACGCCACCGGTGCCGCTCAGGGCGCCGTTGTTGAGCACCACCGGCTTCACTTGCAAGGGCAATACGAAGGGATTGAGGGCAAAGAATTCCAAGACCGCCCCGGATTGGACCGTGATGGTGTTGGTGGCACGGCCCATGGTCATGCGGCGCTGGAAGGACAGGGTTCCCTGCTGCACGTCCGCATCCCCCAAATCGCAATCCCAGACGAAGGGGTTGGTGGTGTTGGCCTGACCGCCATTCAGGGCCAGCGTTCCCACGCCGAGCTTGACCAGCTTATGGCCGTTCCCGTGGAAACCAGGATCGGTATCGTTCGGCATGCGAATGCCCAACTGGCTGTCCGCCCGGATGGTCGTGTCGGCGGTCAGGGTCACGTCCAACAGGGCATTGTTGTTGCCCCCGGCGCCGCTGTTGATCAGCGCGCCCAAGCCCCCCGCGCCAGTGCCGCCAACGATGACCGGCTTGTAGCCCAGATTGTTATCGTTTACGTCCAGCGTGCCGCCAGTTTGAACCACGACCGCTCCATTGGTCGCGCCAAAGGCGGTCGCGTTGCCCGCCACCAAGGTGCCGGCCTTGACCGTCGTCGTGCCGGTGTAGGAATTGGCCGTGTAGATCGCCAAGCCATTGGTCCCGTTTTTGGTCAGGGACATGCCGCCCGTCAAGGTCCCCGCACCGGCGAACGCGTAGCTCAGCAGGCTGTTACTCGCGCTGATGCTGGCAGGCTGCAGGTTCGCCACCGTCAAGTTGACCGTGGCATTGCTCGCGGAATCATTGAACAAGACATTGGCCGGCTGCTGGTAGGCGACCGGCAGCCCCAGGGACGTCCAGTTGGTCGTATTGGTGTCCCAATTGCCGTTGATAACCCCCGTCCAAGTCGTGGGGGCCGCCCCATCCACCACCAAATCAATGGTTTTATTGGGGACATTGGTCACCAGATGGGCGACGGTGCCCTGCGGCAAAACTCCCGTCACCAAATGCCCGGAGCCACTAATCGTTCCATACCCAAACAAAGGAATTTGCCCCCCGGTAAACGGGCCCACGGCATTCACCGCCACGGTCCCGTTGAGACTCAGGCTGGTGATGACTCCCGCCGGAGCGTTGGTCACGATCAATTGCGCTTCCAAGGTCGAATTCGCCCCGCTCCCAATGGTGACGCTCGCCACGGTTACCCGGTTTGACGGGGTGGTTTGCAGGAAGGTAAGCGTGGCATTCGAACTCACAATAATGCCCCCCGTCGCCGCGTGAGCCTCGACCAGCACCAGTTTGCCGGCATTGACCAGCGTATTCCCCGAGTAGGTGTTGGACCCCGTCAAGTTGAGCGTGCCGACCCCCAGCTTGGTCAGCCCGCCCGACCCGGACGCCAGCAACGCCTGCGGAACGGTGACGGTAAAGTTAGTCGTATCAATCGTCAGACCGCCCGTTTCCATGAACGCGTTGGTTAAGCCCTGGATGAACGCCGGCTCGTTGGCGATCGCCGTCAGCGTGCCCCCTCTAAAGTGCGCCTCGGTGACCGTGTTCGACGAGGCGCTATTCGAACCCACGACGGCGCGCGTAATCAAGTTGCCCCCGGGATAGGTATTCAGAACCGCCAAGCTGCCAATCTGGCCCAAAATCACCGCCGTATTGGCCCCCACGGCGCCCACTGGCGTCATATTAATCGTGCCGGCGACATCGACGATATTGACGGCCGAACCGTCACTGCCCGTAATGCCCGACTGACCGATTTTCAGGTTGGCACTGGTAGTCGTAATGGTGAAGATCCCGCCATTGGTCACCACCAGATGCAGCGGGTTGCCCGCATCCGTGTTGGCCAGGCGCCAGCCATTGGCATTATCAAACTGGGCGCCATCCACCACCATATTGCCGGCCATGTGATTGACCAAAGCCGATTGCTGGGAATTGGCCTTGATGATGAGCGCCCCCGCCCCCTGCTTGGTCGTAAACGCCCCATTCGTCAAGGCGCCGGTAAGGGCCACGTCACTCCGGATATCCAAGGTTCTGGCGGTGCCGCCGCTCAGGTTCAAGCCGCCCAAAGTCAGCCGGCCGGGATAAGCGCTATCCCCAAAATAAACCCCCGTATCCGCGGTCAGGGTGAAAACATTGGTCAGCGTGCGGGCGGTGGCCCCGTCGCTGCGCAGCTGGCCGGCGCTGATGGTCACGGGCCCGCTGCCCAGGGCCTGATCCGCGGCCACAAAAACATAACCGGCATTGATCAGCGTCCCCCCCGAAAAGTCGTTCACGGTTCCAAATTGCACCGCCGAGTAATCATTGATCGTCAAGCCGCCAATGCCGCTGATTTTACCGGGGCCGGAAAAAGTATAGAAGGCGCCACTTTTCACCGTCATCCCCAAGGGCGTGACGGGAAGGGCCAGATTGATGGTGGAACCGGAACTGTAACCGTCAAAGGCCACCACATCGCCCAACCCGCCCGGCTGGGTAAAGTTGGTGGCAAGCGCCGTATTCAAATCATACCAGTTGACCGTGGAGGTATTCCAATTCAAATCAACCAACCCCTGCCACTCCAGCGATTTGACGGCGTTGGTGATGTTCAGGCTGATGCTGGTCGCATTGGTCACCAGCCGCGCATAGATCCCCGGTTGCACCATGCCGAGCTGGAAATTGGCCAGACCCGTGACACTGGTGAATTGAACCAGCGGGAACGACCCAACCGTCAAACCAGTTCCGGTGATATTAACCAGCACCGGCCCCTTGGCCGTCAAGCTGGTCGCGGTGATGGTTTGACCCGCCGGAATACCGCTGGGGAAGTTAAACTGCAACGTGCTGGTCCCGGTTGCCCCCTGCGTCAGCGAGGAAAGCACCAAGGGGCTGCCCGTGTTGGTCACACTCAGCTTCGCGTTGTCCGCCACCACCACCGCCCCGCTCGGCAGGCTGCTGGGACTGAGAGTCAACATGCCGTTACTGACAATAGTCGGCCCGGTGTAAGTGTTGGCGCCGTTCAAAATCAGGGTGCCGGAACCATACTTGGTCAGGCCGCCGTTGCCGCCACCACTCAGCAAGGCTTGGTTGATAGTGATGCTGTAGACATCGGAGTCAATGTTCGCCCCGCCCGCCAGCACCAAGGCCTGGGAGAGGCCTTCAAAGAAGGTCGCGGTGCTTTGCCGCGCCCGGAGCATGCCGCCCGCAAACTTGAACACTGTGTTGCCGACGCCCGCCCCGGCGCTGTTGAGAACCGCGTTGGCCGTGAAATCGGCGCCCGGCCAGAAGGTTATTTCCGAATAAAGGGCCCCCCCCCACATCGTGGCATTGCCGTCGGGCAAAACCGCGTTGGGCAGACTGTAGAAACCGGCCAGATCCGTATAGTTGGTGCCGCCGCCGGCTGAGGCCCGCCCGGCGCGCAGGTTGCCATTCGAGGAAGAGGAGACCACGCTCGCTCCATTGGTGATGACCAAGCGAGCCACGCTATTGGTGGCCGCATCCGAAATGACCCGGCCTTGCGTCGTGACCGTCGCCCCATCGTAAACCAACGTGCCATTGAACACGTCTTCCGTAATGCTGAAGTTCGTGCCCGCCACCACACCCTTCATCACCAGGGTACCGATGCCCTGCTTGCCGCCAAACAGGCCGTTGGTGGAGCCGCCGGCGAAGACCACCGTGGAATTGCCATTGACGGTCAGCGTGCGGCCGCCCCCGCCAAAGTCCAGCAATCCGTTGAAGGTCAGGGTGCCATTATCCGTCACATCACCCACGGTCGAGGCGGAGGGGATCAACACCGAGTTGGCCAGCGTGTGGGCCGTGGAACCCACCGAGGAAATCGTGCCACCGCTCAACGTCACCACGCCGCTGCCCAAGGCATTGTCATTCCCCACGCGCAGCCAACCGGAGTTGACCGTCGTGCCGCCCGAAAAGCTGTTTCCCTGGCTCAAGGTCAAAATATTCGTTCCGGCCTTGGTCAGATTTCCCGACCCGCCAATGGAACCCGCCCCCGTCAAAGTGTAGATCGTGCTGCTATTATTGAAAAACATGTTCCCCGGCTGAACCGCCCCCGGCAGGTTGACGGAAGGGTTGGCCGCCCGGTCATCAAACGACACATTGGCTCCCGTAAAGAAAGCGTAACTATTGGCGCCCGAGCCGGCATCCACCCAGTTGGTGGTGGTGGTGTTCCAATTGTTGTCGGTCTGCGCCCGCCAGACCAGCGAACTGAGCGGCGGCGGGGTGTAGGGGTTGGCGGAAATCGTGAAGTTGTCATTGGTGACCGCCGCGCCGGAGCGCTCTTCCATGCCGACATAAAATTCGTTATTGCCGCTCCAGACAAAGGACCGGCCGCTCACCACCGGGCTGGCGTTGAAGAGCACATTGTAGGTCACCTTGGAACCCACCGCCGTGTTGGTGATCGTGAGATCCACCCGCAGGGTGCCCGGAATGAAGGTGGTCGCACCCAAGTTCAAATCCACCGTGGCATCCGGGGTATTGACCACCCGGTTGCTGGCTGCCCCATCGTAAACGCGAATTTGGCCATCCATCGATTCATCCACAAACAAGTCCGCAATATTGTTTAACCGCCGGTCAGCAACGGTGTTGCCCTCGGCATAACTAAACCCGATCCCTAAACCAATATAGCGCTCGACTCCTCCGGGGCTGCCCGTGGGTATCCCTTTCAAGTCCACGCTCACCGAAACCGTGCCGTTGGACACCAGATTGGCATAATTAAAATTATTGAATAATTGAACCGTATGGGCATTGCCGCCCATTTTCAGCGTATTGACCGTGATTAAGGTGTCGTTGGTATTTAACGAGTTGTCATCCGGCGTCACCCAGATGTTGCCCGCACCGGCTGTCATCGCGCCGCTGCTGATGAGCAGCCCGCTCATGCCGTTGGTGGCGGCATCCAAAATCGTGTTGTCCGCACGATCGAAGGTGTCGGCAAAGAATGTGGTTTGCGCCTCCACCCGGGTGGCGGCCGCCATGGCCAATACGGCAAGGGTCAGGGTGAACGCCAAGGTGCGTAATTGCTTGGTGTGAGTCATAGGAGTAGTCGGTTGTTGCGGGGTATTAAGCATATTTGATTAGCGACACTGGCCCCCCATAAATAAGCCAACGCCTGCATCCGCAGCAAGCGGTGATCGCATCATGGGGAACAAGTATGTCCTTTATTTAACACGAAGGCGCCGGCCTGCAAATCGTCCAAAGCGATGACAGCCAAAAACTCCGGGGCGGGGTTCAGGGGGGATGGCGCTCCGGGCGGCGGTCAACCGGAGCCCAAAAGCAACATTGCCCTTTCGCCGCCAATATCGCATTGTCATTCCAATCATTTCGCCCCGTGCTGAAACAATTTTTCATCGCCCTTTATGCCACCGCTATGCTGCTGATAGGGCCGGGCTTGCGGGGGGCCGTTTCCACCGAAGTGCCGACCCCGGACTTGGAGCCGGACTACCTGATCAACGTCTGGCAGACCGATAATGGCCTGCCGCAAAACTGGGTCTCCAGCCTCGCGCAAACTCCGGATGGCTATCTTTGGGTCGGCACCCGTTACGGGGGATTGGCCCGGTTTGATGGCGTCCGCTTTGTGACCTTCAACCAGCAAAACACCAAGGAAATCCAAGATGTGCAGGTGGAACACCTGAGCGTGGATGAAACCGGGCGCCTGTGGATCATCATGGGCAACGAATCGGTCACCGCCCTGCAGGCGGGCACCTTCCGATTATATAACGAGCCCCGGGCAACGCCCAAGCTGCGCCTGGATCATGTGCTGTTGGTTAACACCAATTTTGCGCTGTTTAATGGCGAGCTGCCCTATGTGGCCGAACTAAATTTTCAGGACCGCACCAATCGCTGGGAGATTTTGGGTCCCAAAGTAAGAATCACCGCCCAGCCGGCGACTTTTACCGTCGATCAGGAGGGCACCCTTTGGTTCATCACGCAACGGCGGCGGCTGGCCCGCTATTTCAACGGCACCTTTGAAATCATGCCCAATGTGCAGGGCTGGCTGGGAGCCAGCACGATGGCGCTGACCGTGGATTCCGCCCGGCGGCTTTGGCTGGCCACTTCCAACCGGCTCTGGGTCTGGGATAACCAGCATTTCATCGAAAGCACCCCGGCCAACGGCCCGCTGCCCACCGGCATCCAACAAATTGCCTTCAGCGGCGATGGGGGCCTCTGGGTGCTGGAACAAAACCGGCTGCGCAAATGCCTGAATGGCCAGTGGGTGGTGGAAACCGATCCCCGGCAATTTCAGACGGACGCCACCACCGGCACGCTCAGCCTGTTTGGGGATGCGCAGGGCAACGCCTGGCTGATCAGTTATGGCCGCGGGCTGTGGCATCTGAAAGCCGATGGCTCCGCCCACCTGCTGACGGAAAAAACCGGCCTGCCCAGCGCCTTCATCACCTGTTGGTTTCAGGACATGGAAGGCAATGCCTGGGTGGGCACGGCGGGCGGCGGCCTGGCCCGCATCCGCGAAAGCATGTTTCATGTGCTGGGCAAAGCGGATGGCCTGCCCGGCAAAGTGGTCCGCTCCGTTTGCATGGACCATCAGGGCAAACTCTGGGTCGGTATGATGGCGGGCGGCTTGGCGGGCCGTCAGGGGGACAGTTTTGAATCCGTGCCCCTGCCGGCCACCGGGGCCAACCCGACGGAAAGTGTCACCGCCTATCCGGCCAGTGATGGCAGTCTCTGGGTCGGAACCATCAACCATGGCCTGATGCGGCTGCAAAACGGCGAATTCACCCGCACGCCCGTCACGTGGGAAACAATTCGCGTCTTATTTGGCGACAGTCGGGGGGACTTATGGGTGGGCGGTTTGGTGGGCTTGATCCGACTCAATCGCGACAATCAAACGACCCCGTTTGGGATCACCGAAGGCTTCGCCGACGGGCACGCCATTGGCGCCATCGCCGAAGACGACCGCGGCGCGATCTGGATCGGCACCGGCCCCGGGGAGCTTTGGAAATACCAGGCCGGCCAGTTCCAAAAGTTCCGGCCCCCCGCGGCCTGGCCCTCCGTGCGGTTTTCCGCCGTATTGCCCGACACCAATGGCACCGTCTGGGTGGGCACCCTCGGGGGCGGACTCCTGCGCTTCGCCGACGGCCGGTTTACCCGCTGCACCCAATTGAACGGCCTGCCCGACGACAACGTGTCGCAATTACTCGACAGCCAGGACGGTTATATCTGGGCCGGAACGTATGCCGGCATCTTTCGGGCCAGCAAGGCCGACCTCGAAGCCGCCGCCGCCGGCCGGACGGCGCGGGTGCCCTGCCGGGCCTATGGCCGCTTTGACGGACTGCCCACCCTGGAGTGCTCCAGCGGATTTCAGCCCGCCAGTTGGCGTTCCCGCGATGGCCGGCTGTTTTTCTCGACGGCCAACGGCGTGGTGACCGTTAATCCGCAAAAAATCAGCGTCAACCCGGTCCCGCCCAACGTCATCATTGAAGAAATGCTGGTGGACGGCCAACCGGTGGAAATTCCCGCGCGCAAATCTTCCATCATCCCCTCGACCAACGCGCCCGCCCCGGTGATCCTCCAACCCGGCCGGCATTATGTGCAATTCCGCTTTACCGGCTTGAACTTTGCCGCCCCGGACGGAATTCGCTTCCGGGTCAAGCTGGCGGGCGGCGAAAAGGGCTGGCAAAGCGTCGGGGCGCAACGAATCATTGGTTACGGCCCCTTGTTGCCGGGCGATTACCAGCTGCAAGTCATTGCTTGCAACAACGAAGGCATCTGGAATGAGGTCGGCGACGAACTGGCGTTCACGGTGCTGCCCTATTTCTGGGAAACTAAATGGTTCCAGACCGGTCTGGCCGTGATGGCTTTGACCGCCCTGACCATCGGGGTGGCCCGGGCCCAGCGCCGCCGCTACCGCCGCTGCCTGGAACGCATCCAGCGCCAGCATGAGATGGAACATGAGCGCACCCGCATCGCCCGCGACCTGCACGACGATCTTGGCACCAGCCTGACCCAAATCAGCCTGCTCAGCGCCCTGGCCAATCGCGAGCAAACCTCGCCGCAGGAGTCCAAGGAACTCATCCAACAAGTGCGCGGCCGCGCCCGGGACATGGTGGTGGCCCTGGATGAAATTGTCTGGGCGGTGAATCCCAAAAACGATTCGCTCGCCGGCCTGGTCAACTATCTGGGCCATTTCGTCGAGGAATTTTTCCATGCCACCGGCATCCATTGTCGCCTGGATTTTCCAAGCGATATCCCGGAGCAGGCGCTTTCCGCCGATGTCCGGCACCATTTATTCCTCGCCTTCAAGGAAGCCATCAACAATGCCGCCCGCCATGCCGAGGCCACGCACGTCCGGGTGCGCATCGAAATTCTGGCCGCCGAACTGGTCATCGAGGTCCAAGACAATGGGCGCGGCTTTGAACCTCCCAACCCGCTCAAGTTCAAGCCCGGCAACGGGCTGACCAATATGGCGCTCCGCCTGGAGCAGATTGGCGGCCGCACCGAAATGCAGAGCGCACCGAAAGCGGGAACCACCATCACTTTTCACGCGCCCTTGAAGCCGAGGTAAACTCCCCCGCTGGAAGGTTGGGGCCAATCGCTCCGGCCCACTGAAGCCATGCCGAGTATAATGAAGACGATGAAAAGCCTGGTCAGCGGCGCCGTTTTCCTCGCCGGCGGCGTCCTTTTTTCCCAGGCCGCGCCCCCCGCGGCCTGGTTCAAAAGCGATGCCATCGTCGGCGTTGCCCCGGGGGGCAACCTTGGCACTTGGACCAACGCGCTGCCCAACGGCTCCCAGTATTTCCACGACGCAGACTGGACCCATTATCCCAACCGTTACTACCGCGTGCGGTCGGAATAAAACACGTGAAACACGCGTTTCCGCTTCTGGAAATCAAGGTTTCCTAGTCCCTTTAGACGAGTGACTTTCTGGCCCCGATGTGGCCATAATGCCGGCCATTCATGTCGAAACCAACCGCATACCGCCGGACATTGCTGGCCGCGATCGGCATCGGGATTTGGCTGGCGGGCCCCTTGCGCGCCGCCACCCTGAACTCCGGCGCCGTGGAGTTTTCCGTGCAGCCGGGCGGTGCGGCGCACTTCAACCTGGCGCAGACCCCGGCTGGCGATTATCAAGCCGTGGCCCCCATCAGCCTGCAATTGCTGACGCAAACGGGCCAAACCCTCTGGCTCTCCAACACCTACGCTTCCGTGCAATCTTCCGGGGCCGAACTGCGCTGCGTCGGCACGGTGCGAACCCCGGCGGGCAGCGTGTTTGAATTTGCCGACACCTACCGGCCCGGCCCGGCGCCCAACACGCTGGCCCTTCAGCGCACGGTGACCGTGCCGCAAACCGCCGCTGCCGATGCGGGCTTTCTCTCCCGCTTCAGTGTGGCGGCCGCCACCCCGGAGCCGCTGAGCCAATATGAGGTTTTCATCCCCGGCCTCTGGTATCGGGAGAATCAAAATGTGCCGGCTCACGCGCTGGCGGCGGATCTTTCGGAGGAATATTTCATCTGCCGCGAGGATCGCATGCCGCTGCCGCTGGTCATGCTGCGCGATAAAACCCGGGGCACGACGCTGACGCTGATTCACGCGGATCCCGACGGCGCCACCACGCTCGCGGATTACACGGCGCAGCGCGTCGTGGATGCCGGGATTCAGGTGGCCTCTTTGGGGGTGTTTGGTCAGCACAATGCGGCGGCAGCTTTTTGTTATCCGGCCAGCGAGGGCGAGCGCACTTATCTGCTCCGTCGCCGCCCGAGCGCCGGCTGGGCGGAACGCTTTCACCCGGTGCAAGCCGGCGTGAAGCACAGCTACCGGCTGTTGATCAACCTTTCCGCCACCCCCAATTTTCCCCAAGCCATGCGGTCGGCCTGGCGTTTGGCTTTTGAGCAAATTCATCCGCCGGTGGCCAGGGTGGATATCGCCGCCTCCTATGAAGCCAGCGTGCAACTCATCGCGCATTGGTCGCAAACCACCCGGGGCGCTTCCGGCGTGCCCTTTCGGCTGCGCTTGCCGGGCGGCGAATTGGAGGATCAGGAAAAAATCAATTTCCAGATGGGCTTTGTGGGCCAGCAAATTCCGCTGGCCTATCATCTCCTGCGCTACGGCTGGTTGCATACCAACGAAATCATCGTGCGCAAAGGCGAGGCCATGATGAATTTCTGGGCCACCAATTCCCTGACGCCCGAGGGTTTGCCGCGCACCTGGTTTAACACCTGGCCCAAGCCGCACTGGCGCGCTCAAAACACGTTTCTCCGCGTGGCCAGCGATGGCTTGGAGGGCGCCGTGCTCGCCACGGACGCCATGGCGGCCGCCGGGCGGCCGCACCCGGAGTGGCTGACGTTCTGCCGCCGGTTTGGCGATTGGCTGGTCAGCCATCAAAACCCGGACGGCAGCTGGTATCGGGAATACCAGCTCGACGGCACGCCGGCCAACCCCGGCAAACAGAATACCGGCCACCCGATTCGCTTTCTGGTGGATCTCTCCAAGCTTACCGGCCACCGCCAATATCTGACCGCTGCCGTGCGCGCCGGCGACTGGTGTTGGACCAACCAGCACCTCGCTTTCAGCTACGTCGGCGGCACGGTGGATAACCCCAATGTCACCGACAAGGAAGCCGGCTTTCTGGCGCTAAACGCCTTCCTCGCCTTGCATGACGCCACCGGTGAGGCGCGCTGGCTGGCGGCCGCCGCCCAGGCCGCGGATTTCACCGAGACGTGGGCTTACTGCTGGAATGTGCCCATTCCGACCGATGATCCGCGCGTGACTTATCCCCGGGGCGCTTCCACCACCGGCTTCAGTTTGATTGCCTGCGGTCAATCCGGCGCGGACTTGTTTCTCGCGGGCGCGCCGTTCTATTACTACCGCCTTTACTTGCAAACCGGCGACCGGCATTACGCGGAAATGGCCCGGCAACTTCTCTACGACACCCGCCAGAGCATGGATATCAACGGCTCCCTGGGCTACGGCTCTCCCGGCCTATGCACCGAGGCACTTTCGCTGGCGCCCCCGCGCGGGCGCGGCGTCAACACCTGGCTGCCGTGGCTGAGCTACAGCATGATGGAACCCGTGGTGCGCTTGGAAGAAGCCTACGGGTTGATGGACGCTCCACTGTTAAATGACCGCCAGCGGGCAGAATTTCTCGCCAAGGATAAAGAATTCGGCCGCACCCGCGGCCTGCACTCCCTTCCAATCCAAAAGTCAAAAAATTGATCCCCCAATGAAATCCATGAAGCCAACCTCTACCCTAAAACTCGCCGCCCTGCTCCTGCTGGGAGTCCCTGTTCTGGTTCCCGGCCAAACCAACCCGCCCCCCGCTCCCGCCTCCATGCAGACGGCTTGGGCCAAACAGGTCAAGGCTGGCAAGGTGCTGCCGGAATATCCGCGGCCGCAGATGACCCGCAAATCGTGGGGCAATCTGAACGGTAAATGGGATTATGCCATCGCCCCCACCAATGCGGCCGCGCCGGCCACTTTCGCCGGCCAGATCCTCGTGCCGTTCCCGATTGAGTCGGGCCTGTCCGGCGTGCAAAAACGGGTGACCGCCGGCGACGCGCTCTGGTATCAGCGCACCTTCTCGGTTGGCAAACTAAAATCGGACCAACGGGTGTTGCTGCACTTTGGCGCGGCGGATTGGGCGACCACCGTGATGGTCAATGGCCAGGAAGTGGGCCGGCACCAGGGCGGCTACGCGGCGTTCAGTTTCGATGTGACGCCGTTTTTAAAGGGCGGCCGGGAAGTGCTTACCGTGCGCGTTTGGGATCCGACGAATGACGGCGATCAGCCGCGCGGCAAGCAGGTGAAAAATCCGCGCGGCATTTATTACACGCCGGTTTCCGGCCTCTGGCAGACCGTCTGGTATGAAGTTGTTTCCGCCACGCATGTTCAGAGTTATCAAATCGCCACTGACATTGACGCCGGAACGGTGACCGTTGTGCCGGCGATTGAAGGCGCCGTCACAGGCGATACGCTGAAGGTGAAAGTTTCCTTCCAGAAAAAGCCGGTCACCGCACTTGAAATTCCGCTGGCCGATGCCAAAGTGCAAGCGACTACGCGTGTGACCTTGCGCGTGCCGGCGGCCAAGCTGTGGAGTCCGGATTCGCCGAATCTCTATGACCTGCAACTGACGATTGTGCGCCAGGGCAAAACCGTGGACGAGGTCGGCGGCTATTTCGGGATGCGGAAGATCGAAGTGGCCAAGGACGCCCGCGGCACCTTGCGGATGCTGCTGAACCATCAGCCGGTGTTCCAATACGGTCCGCTGGATCAGGGCTTCTGGCCCGATGGCATCTACACCGCGCCGACCGATGCCGCGCTGCTATCCGACGTCAAAGCGATGAAGGCGATGGGCTTTAACATGGTGCGCAAGCACGTGAAAGTGGAGCCGGACCGCTGGTATTATTACTGCGACCAGCAGGGCCTGATTGTCTGGCAGGACATGCCCAGCGGCTTTGGCGAAATCGTGCCCGTGCGGGATCACAACCACTCCATCGAAGGCAGCTGGCTGGCGGAGCATTATCCCGACGTCCAGCGCAGCGCCGCCTCTGAGCAACAATTCCGGGCGGAGCTAAGCGAAATGGTCCGCCAGTTGCAAACCCACCACAGCATTTGCGTCTGGGTGCCGTTCAACGAAAGCTGGGGCCAGTTCAAAACCGATGAAATTTTGAGCTGGGTCAAGCAATTGGATCCCACCCGCCTTGTCGATGGCCCCAGCGGCTGGATTGATCGCGGCAGCGGCGAAATGCACGACTACCATCTTTACGACGCGCGCCTCGACCAGAGCTTCCCCCTCGAAACGAACCGGGCTTTGGTCATTGGCGAATTCGGTGGGCTCGGCTATCCGGTTCAAGGCCATCTTTATTCCACCAAATCCTGGAGCTATAAAGGTTCCAAAACGCCCGAAGAACTCGCCGCGGCCTATGGCCAGTTGATTGGCCGGGTGCAACAACTGCGCGACCGGGGCTTCTCGGCGGCGGTCTATACGCAGTTGACCGACGTGGAAACGGAGATCAACGGGCTGCTCACCTACGACCGGGCGGTCTTCAAGCTTCCCGCCGCCACGCTCAAACAAATCCACGCCCAGCTCTACACGCCCCTGCCCTGAGCCGAGGCCACCCCGCTGCCAATGACCGGCTGCGCCGGCGAGCTCGCCTCTCCGGCGCATTTTTTAAAGCGTTGGGGGTTCAGTGGCAGGCTGGCAAACCAGTTCAAGATTCCGAACGGCCGGGGCCTGAAGCCGCAGCGCCGGACCGGCGGCGCGCCGGTCTCCATTTAAAAAACCTCCGCCCCTTTGGACGCCGCCCGCAGCGGCCCGGAAAGACCAAGCCACCTTTTAGAGCCTTGACAGAAAAGATGGGGCGATGGGGCGGCGGGGATTTTGGTGGCCCGTCCGGCCCGGACGGTTAGAAAAAGCCTGACACCACGCAGAAAATCGTCACAAAGACCCAACAAATACTTGTAAAGTAAGGGGAATATTGGTTTTCTGGCCGCCGATTTTCAATCTGCCAGAATCAACCTCAATGAGGGGCAATAAGTTTATTATGGCAACCGCTGGCAACTGACCGGTTATATGCATGACTGCCAATGTAACCGAAACGTAACTTCCCATTCGTCGCTGTCATCGTTACCTTGAGGCGATTAGTCATTCTGCAAAAGTTGAAGTATGGGCGACCGTTTTGAACCAAAACATTTTCTGAATCGGGAATTAAGCTGGCTGGAATTCAACCAGCGGGTGCTTGACGAGGCGCTGACGGGCACGAATCCGCTGCTGGAGCGGCTCAAATTCTTGGCCATTGTCAGTTCCAACTTGGATGAATTTTTCGAAGTGCGCGTGGCGGGCCTGAAACAGCAAATTGAAAGCGGCGCGGGCGGGCGCAGCGTGGATGGCCGCACCCCCACGGAAATCTTTCAGGCGATCACGCGACGGGTGCGCCAAATGGTGGCAGATCAATACGCCTGCTGGCGCAACGAACTCCAGCCCGCGTTGGCCAAGAAAGGCATGCGGATACTCGCCCCCGACATCCTCACCGAGCAGAATCGCGCCTGGCTCCAAGAATTTTACCTCACGCAGGTCCGGCCGGTGCTCACGCCGTTGGCGATCGACCCGGCGCATCCCTTTCCGCAACTGCTCAACAAATCGCTCAATCTCATCTTGCAACTGGAGTTGGTGAAGGACGGACGGATCCAAACGCATCTGGCTGTGGTGCAATGCCCGGCGATCCTGCCGCGTCTGATCCCCTTGCCCCCGGAGAATCCCCGGCGCCGCGATTATGTCTTTCTGGACACGCTCGTGGGGAATTTTCTGGGCGACCTTTTTCCAGGCACGACGATCCGGGGCTACTGGCCGTTTCGGGTCACGCGCAACAGCGAGCTGTATGTGGATGAGGAAGACTCGCCGAACTTGCTCAAAGCCGTGGAAGCGGAATTGCATCGGCGCCGCCGGGGCGATGCGGTGCGGCTGGAAATCGCGGCGGCCTGTCCGGAAACCATCCGCGAGGCGGTGTTGAAGACTCTGCACCTGGCCGCCGCCGACCTGTATTTGATCGACGGCCCGCTCAACCCGACGCGCCTGCTGGCGCTGTCGCGAGGCGATCATTCGCCGGAGCTGCGCGATCTGCCATTTCTTCCGGCCCCCGTCCCTGCCTTGCGCGGCCGGAATGTTTTCGCGGCCATTCGCGAGCGCGACATCCTGGTGCACCATCCCTACGAGAGCTTTTCCAGCATCATCGAATTTCTGGAAACCGCCGCCACCGATCCCGACGTGCTGGCCATCAAAATGACCCTCTACCGCACCGGAGGCGATCCGCGCATCGTGGGCGCCTTGATGAATGCCGTCAATCACGGCAAGCAGGTCACGGCGGTGGTGGAATTGCGGGCGCGGTTTGACGAAGCCAACAACATCGAGTGGGCCCGTAAACTGGAGGAGAACGGCGTGCATGTGGTTTACGGCCTGGTCGGCTACAAAATCCACGCGAAATGCGCCCTGGTGGTCCGCCGCGAAAAACTGCAGATCCGCCGCTACGTCCATCTGGGCACGGGCAATTACAATCCCACCACCGGGAAACTTTACACCGATCTCAGCCTGTTGACCTGCCGGGCGGAATTCGGCGAGGATGCCACGAATCTGTTCAATCTGCTCACGGGCATCTGCCAGTTTCAGGGCCTGAGCAAGTTGATCGTCGCCCCCTTCGACCTGCACAGCAAGTTGCTGGAGCTCATTGCCCGCGAGGCCGTCCACGCCCGGCGCGGCCTGCCGGCCCGGATCATTGCCAAGTTCAATTCGCTGGTGGAACCGCAATTAATCCAGGCGCTCTACGCCGCCTCCCAGGCGGGCGTGCAAGTGGACCTGATCGTCCGGGGCATCTGCTGCCTGCGGCCCGGCGTGCCGGGCCTGAGCGAGAAGATCACCGTGCGCAGTATTGTGGGCCGGTTTCTGGAACACAGCCGCATCTACTATTTTGAAAACGCCTGCCAGCCGGTCGTCTTTGCCGGCAGCGCCGATTGGATGCCTCGCAACCTGTTTCGCCGGATTGAAGTGATGTTTCCCATCGAAGACGGCATTCTGATGGACCGCGTCATGTGCGAAATCCTGCGCGTTTCGCTGGCCGACAACACCAATGCCTGGCGGTTGGGGCCGGACGGGCACTATGCCATCCCGCGCCGGCCGGATGGTCAAGAGCCCCGTCGCAGTCAGGACGATTTTATTGCCCTCGCAACGCGGAAACCGGCGCCCAAGGCTAAGGGAAAATTTCCGCGCGTGGACATGGCGCCCCGGCCGTTCGCCAAATTGTAAATCCGCAAATTCCGCCGGCTTCCCCGCCGATCAGAGGCGCAGCCCGTTCGCCCGGGCAATCTCCGCGTAAACCCCGGCCAGCGGCTTGCGGGAGCGCGGCAAGGCGGGATCGGAAAAATCCACGGCCAGCAAGCCGAACTTCTTGGTGTAGCCAAATTGCCACTCGAAATTATCCAGCAGCGACCAGTAGAAAAATCCGCGCACCGCCACCCCCGCTTGCATCGCCCGGTGCAGGGCGGCCAGATTTCCGCGCAGATCGCGCTCCCGAAACGCCTCATCATTCGACGCCGCGCCGTGCTCCGTGAGGTAAACCGGCAAATGAAATTTCCGGTGCAGATAAGGCAGGATTTTTCCAAAACCTTCGGGATAACGCTCCACCATGTCGTCGCAGACAAAGCCGAAATCCTTCAGCGTCTTCACCGGCGTGCCGCTGGCCGGAATCATGGCGCGGAAATGGTGGAACCGCACCCGGCCGTAATAATTCAAGCCGATGAACGTGGACGCCCGCCCCCGGCCGCCGCCGAGAAACGCGTCCAGCACAAACTTGTTAAACGTGTAGTGGCAAGCCAGCGCCGTCAGCCGGTCCCACGGCGAAAACCGGTGATACGCGTGGAAAAATGTCCAGTTCTTGGCGATGCCCACTTCCGGTTTGCGCCCGGCGACCACGCCCTCGCGCCGGATAATGCGGCTCGCCTGGACATGGGCGCGGGCCATGTGGCTGATGACTTTGCGGAATTGCCCCAGCTTCCATTTGCGCTGCGGCGGAAAGCCGCCGAGCAGATACGCCACGCAGGCGTAAGTGTCCGGCTCATTAAAGGTGTTCCACAAATATACGCGGTCTTTCAACGCGGCGACGAGCTGACGGACGAAATCTACAAAGGCCGGAATCGTCGCCGGATTCGTCCAGCCGCCGGCGGCAGTGATCCACGGCGGATTGGAAAAATGATGCAGCACCACCATCGGCGTGATGCCCTTCGCCTGGAGCCGATCCAGCAAATCCACGTAGCGCGCCAGCTCGGCGGGATTCAGCGGCGCGAAGGGCGCGGTCTGCAGCCGCGACCACTCGAGGCCGAAGCGGTAGGCGTTCAGGCCGAGCTGCGCCATCCAGTCCACATCCTCGGGATAGCGGTGATAATGATCGCACGCAATCCGGCAATGGCCGCCGTCCGGCGCGGTGAAGTGCGTCCACTCGTTTTCAATGTGCCCCTCCACCTGCGTGGGCGAGGTGGCCGTGCCCCAGAGAAAGCCCGGCGGAAATTTCAAGATGGCCTCGCTGCTCATCGCGCGGATTTCACGGCGTGGTCAATGGCCTGAAACAATTTCTGCGGCGCGCCGTTCAGCCAGGCGCGAAATTCCCCGGTGGGCAGGCGTTCCGGAAGTTCGGCGAGGCGGTCCAGGTTGAAGGTGGTGTCGCTGAGGCCCAGGCCGAACTGCTGCGCGTCCAGAGCGTTGACCTGCTGCTCAACGTGATTCTCCACCGGCACGAGGAACAGCGGTTTGCCGAGCCACGCGGCTTCGCTCACGGATTCAAACCCGGCCGTGCAGACGACGTGGCGGCATTCGGCCATCATTTTTAGAAATTTCTCGCCATCCAGCTTGTGGAACGTGAGCGCGGGTGAATGCTGGCATTCCGCCGCCGTGCCGGGCTTGTCGTAAAAGCAATGTAGCCGGGTCTGCGGATTTTTGGCGCTCCAGGCAATGATTTGCTCGGCATAACCATGATTAAGCAGATAGACGAGCGTGAAATCCCCCTGGGGGGTTGCCTCCAGTTGGAAAAGTTGTTGCCGCAAAATGGGCGGGCCGACGAGGATGCCTTTGCCCGGCAGATCGGGCGCTTCGTAGAACGAAAGGGCCAGTTTGGTGGTGCGCGCTCCCAGCAACCAGGTGTAAGCCTTGATGCTGGCCAGCTGTTTCCACAGGTGCGGCGCGCGAACGTAGGCCGGATGCTGGAACATGAATTGATGCCCGATGGCCACCATGGGCGGCCGTTTCCGGCGCAGGAGGGCGTAGAACGCCGCCATGGGCTCAAAAAAGTTGAGGATGACGTCCGGCTGCGCCTGCTCCACGACGGCTTCCAGTTGCCGGACGATGCGCCGGTAGCGGGGCAGGTTGCCCAAGACGCCGAGCAGGGTGGCCGTGTTGCTGACGGCTTTGCTGTCCTTATATTTGAACTCCAACGTCGGCAGTTGCCGGATGGGGATCTTCATCGCCGATGCGAAGAAGGCCGGCATGGGCCGGTGCGGGCTCGCGCCGAGCGTTACGGCGACGACCTGATGGCCCGCCGTTTCGACCATTTCCTTGACGGCCATGGCCTGGGTCATATGGCCCCGGCCTTCCCCCAGCACGCAGAACATCATTTTCATGGAAGTGAATGAGTTTGATCTTGCCGTCGAAATCTTCAATCAGCGCGGTGCAGCTTTCCACCCAGTCGCCGCAGTTCAAATACTGCACCCCGTCAATGGTCTTCGTCTCGGCGCGGTGGATGTGGCCGCAGATCACGCCATCGGTCGAGTGGCTGCGCGCCATGGCGGCCAGCGTGCCCTCGTATTCCGTGACGAATTTCACGGCCGATTTGGCCTTGAATTTCAGATACGCCGCCAGCGACCAGTAGCCGAAACCGAGTGCCCGGCGCAGGCGGTTGAAATACAGGTTGAAGTCGAGAATCCAGTTGTAGAGGTGGGAGCCGAGCTTTTCGAGCAAATGGTTGAAATGCGTCAGGCCGTCCGCCTGATGGCCGTGAAGGACGAGATATTTCTTTCCATCGGCGGCGGTGTGGATGACCTGCCGCGCAATGGTCACGCCGCCAAACTTCACGCCCATGAATTGTTCGATGAATTCGTCGTGGTTGCCGCTGATGTAGATCACCTTGGTCTGCTTGCGGCTTTTCCGGAGCAGTTTTTGGATGAGCGTGTTGTAGTCGTCGCGCCAGAACCAGCGGAACTTGAGTTCCCAGCCGTCGATGAAATCGCCCACGAGGTAAAGGTATTTGCAGTCCACCAAGCGCAGGAAGGCCAGCAACTCTTCCACGCGGGCGTGCTTGGTGCCGAGATGAATGTCGGAAATCCAGACCGAACGGCAAACGATCGGTTCGTTCAGACTCCATTCCTGCATGGGTTGGGCGGCGCTCATATCCTTGACCTTGATAACCGCTCCACTTTGCCTGCGGCTGCCGGCCCTGGCAACCCGCGAACCCGCTTGTTGCCAATTTATCACCGGGGCGTAACCGGAATGACACAATCCAGGATGTTTTGCCCGGGCGTGGCGCGACGGTCGCCTATTAGGTTGCGGACGCGAGCATCGCCGCCGGGTTTTCCTCCGCGCTCCCGGCGGATCGGGCCGCCGCATAGTCCGCCACAAACGGCGCATCCATGGAACGGAATTGCTCCATCAACGCATCCAGCTCGGTGGTCAAAATCGTGTCGGCCACCTGGAGTTCCAACTCAATGACCTTGGTTACCGAGTTAAAAACTCCGTTTGCCGGCAGCAGGAAAACGAGGTTCTCCAGACACGCGCAATAATCTTCAAAGGCGTTCTGAAAAGCGGGGGAGTGCCGCCAGACTTCGGACTTGGCTTCACAGCGGGCTTTCACGGCCTGATGCCGGACGATTTGACGTTCGAAGGAATTTTGCATCCCCCAGCCTAGCGCGGTCGGGCCGCTTGACGAGCGACGTTTCGGTGAAAAATGGGTGCCAATCGGGTAAATTTGCCGGGGTCCGTTAAATTAGTTGCCCGCCCGGGATTTTTTCAAATCATTAAGCCGGGCAAGCAGCCGATCTCTTTGGGCCGCGGCGGGCGGCAGGTCTGCCACGCACCGCTCCAGCAAGGCGATGGCCTGGTTGGTGTCGTGCCGCCGGCTGGCAATTTCCGCCAAGCCCACCAAGACGGGCAGTGGGTTGGTCGTGGAATTTTCCAAATCCCGATAATCCGCCTCGGCGGCGTCATATTGGCCGGCTTCCACCCGCGCCATGGCGCGCGCGAGTCGAATCGGTGGCAGATTGGAAAGGGTCAGCGCATGGTCCAGCACGGGCAAGGCCCTGGCCGCTTGCCCCAGCCGAACATAGAGCCCCGCCTCCCGCACCAAGCCTGGCAAGTCGTCGGGCCGGCTGGCAAGCTGGTGGTTGACGACCTGCAACGCATTGGTGAAATCGCCCAAGGCGACATCGGCTTGCGTGACGGCCTCCGTCACGCGGCCATTGTCGGGGTGGCGGCTGGATAGCGCTGCCAGCAGGCTGCGCGCGGGGGCGAAATTGGTTTCCCGAATCCAAGTGCCGGCTTCCAGCAACGTGAGCTCGATTTCCGTCGCCAGATTATCCTGCTGGGTGGCCCCCTCGCCCCGAACCTCGTGGATCAGTTGCCGCGCGGATTCGTTGAATCCATAACGGGAATACAGCCGGATCAACGCGAGCCGGGGCGCTTGGGCCTCCGGCGCCAGGGCTTGCGCCCGCTCAAACTGCTGGAGGGCCTGGCGTGGCAGGCCGGCTTGATAACAGGCGTTGCCCAGCAGATAACAATAGGCCGGTTCATCCACCGGGCCATAGCGGAACAGGAATTGCGCCATGCCTTGAAGCCCCCCGGCGCGGGCGGCCAATTCCGCCAGGCCGGTCAGGTTTCCGGTCCCGGCGGCGGCCAGATTGGTGTTGCTTTGCAGGCTGACATCGGCGGATATGTTTTGCGGATTCAACGCCAAGGCTTGTTCCAGCCGCGTCTTGGCGGCCGGGAGTTGCCCCGCCCGCTGCAATTGCACGCCCCAGTCATCCAGCGCCGCAGAATACCACCCGGCCAGCATCTGGCTTTGGGGCGCGGGCACAGGCTCAAGCTGCAGCCGTTGGTAAAGGGTGTTCCGCCCGCCCTGCTCCCGCTGGTTTGCGGGCGAACCGGTCGGCTGGAGGGCCTGCCGCTGCGCGGCGGTGGCGTTCCAAAAATTCTCATTTTGCGCAATCAACTCCGCCGTCAGCGGCGGCGGTTGGATCATGTTGCCGGGGTAGGCGTGAAGTTCCTGGGCCAGCCCGGCCGGTCGGAAATAAAACCATTCGGACAGCCCGCCCAAGACGGGATGCAAATAGTAAACCGGGGCCGACTGCGCCCATCCCGCTATGAGCTTGATCGTTTCGGCGGCCTTCAGGGGGCCCGCCGTTTCCTTGATCCGCCCGTGGCCGGCCGGTTGGCGGGCGAGATGCGCGCGGTAGGCCGGCAGCGGCAGGAGCCGCAGGTCCACCGCGAGCCACCCCGGGGTTCCGGCCTTGGCCGCCGCTGCTTGAAAGGCCAGCAACTGTTGCGGATCGTCACTGAGGACAATGCCACCGCGGGCGGGCAGTTCCCGCAGGGCCAGTTGGCCGAACTGGTCCAGCGGCGCCCGGTTGGCCTGCCGGATGGGGGCGGCATTCCGGATTGTCAAACCGAGGGCGACGACGCTCAGGAAAACCAGAATGCCCGGCCGCAGTGCCCGTTCAAACGCCACCTCAAAAAAATTCGGTGGCCGGTAGCTCTGCCGGGGTTTGGCATAAGCGGCGAGCAGAAAATTGCCCGCCAGAAACCCCGCCCCCAGCGCGGCCAGATAATCCAGGCTCAGGAACGGCAGCGACAGGCCGGCCTGTTTGTGAAATATCTGTCTCGGCCCCACGGCGGGGTCCAAGGCCAGCCACAGGCAAACCAGCAGCAAGGCCAGCCGCAAGGCCCGGTAAAGCCAGACCTGAAACTGGTCCACGACCAGCTTGTCGCGCGTGCCGCCATCCCGCATCCGGATCACGGCCGGCAGCACCGGCACCAGAAAAAAGATCACCGCCGCTATTGTGGCCGTGCGCGAGCCCTGCCAAAACGCGGTCAGATTAACAAAAAAATATTTGAAGTTTTTCAGCGCGTTCAGCCACGCCGCGCCAGCGCTCCACGGCGAATGCGGCGCCACGCTGTTCCACAGCGGGAGCAGGAGCCAGACCGAAAAACCGGCCCCGCCCGCCAGCAGCAGCCGCCGCAATAAAGTTCGTTGGAGGATTTCCCCCCGCCCGATCCAAAACAGGGCCACGACAAACAGCGGCGCGGTGAGCAGCATCATCCAGTTTTCCGCCATGCCCAGACCCCAGATGAAGACGGCGGCCTCCAGCCAGCGGCGGCTGCGCGTGGCCTGGAATTCCAGCAGGCCGAGAATGGCGGCGGCGAACAGCCCCAGTTGCAGCATCTCGCCGGTGGCGGCGGTGGCTTCCTGCCAGAAATTAAATTCCAGCCCGCAGACGATGCACGCCAGGACGATGGGCAGTTTGGCCCAGACTTTGCCCAGGGTCGGCAGCGGCCGGTCCCAACTGGCCAGTTCCAGTGTGCGCGCCAGGATTCCGAGCGTCAGGGCGGCGCCCGCGGCGGAAAAGAGATTCAATCCCATCACCACCCAACCGGCCGGCAAAAGGCGCATCGGCAGCGTCAGTAGCCAGAGCAGCGGCTGGCTGTTCATCGGCTGCCAGTCCCAGCCGGCCACCTGGGCGGCCAGCGGCAGACTCTTGATCGTGATCGCGTGACCGGCGGTCAACGCATAGACCACAAAGGCGGCCAGCGCGACCTGCCCGGGAAATCGGCGAACACTTGAAATCATTTTTATGTAACGGTGGAATATTTGGCGAAGCCGGCCGCGCCGGGCGGTTACCACGTCAGTCGGGGCCGGGTTTTGTTGAGTACTAATTTCCCCGGCTTGAATTTTCGCGGGCCGGGCCGTTGGCTGGTCACCTGATTCTTCTGGCGCCAGCGGCCCGGGCTGACCCCAAAGTGCCGGGTGAACATCAGGTTGAAAAGGCTCAGGGATTTGTAGCCGCTTTCCAGGGCCACCTCCACCACTTTGGACTGCGTGGTGGCCAGCAGGTCCCGGGCGCGGGCCAGGCGGATTTCGGCGCGTTTATCGCGAAACGACATGCCCACCACGTCGTAAAACACCCGGCTCAAATGCCGGGGCGTGCAGTTCAGGCGGCGGGCCAGCTCGTCAAAGGTCACTTCCAATAGCGTGTCGGGCTGGGTTGCCAGTAGATAGCTCCGGAGGCGGTTCTTGGCATCAATCTGTTCCGGTTCGGCTTCGGTGGGGCCACCCTCATGGCCGCCGGCTTCCACCAAGAGTTGGAGCATGATGAGCCGGGCGGACAAACTGTTTTGGCTCGGTCCGGAAAGTAACGCCGTCATTGTGGTGGCGACGGGGGTGGGTGGCGCAAACACCTTGATGGCAAACTCGCCCCGGGCGGCCAACTGTTGGAGATAGGCCTGTTCCCCCAACGTCATCAACCCGGTGAGGCGTTCCGGTAAAATCGTAAATGCTGAAAGCGCCAGCGCGTTCAATTGGCTGGCCAGCAGGCGGCCCGTCCCCCCGGGGGCCACGAGCAGAACATTCCCCGCGTGCAGTTCCGTGCGGGCTTGCCCTTGGAGCCAATAGCCCATTCCGCCCCCGATTTGCAACAGCGACCAGCCGGCCAGCGAGGGCACCCATTCCCGCCCCGGCGGCACGGAGTATTCCCGAATCGTGAGATGCGGTTGATATGAATGGGCGGATTGATTTGCGGTGGTGGCCATCTTAAAACCTTCGCGGCACTTTTATATTTGGTGTGCCGCCGCTGGCTGGCTTGAAACCCTAGGCGGGGCGCGTGACAAACCGGTGGCGCTTGTGCAACAGTCTGGCAACGGTTTTTGGCGGGCGGTGGGCGGGGGTTCCTGGCCGGCCGCAAAGTTTGTCCCTCGCCACCGCTGCTTGTTTCACGAATGTCACAATCCTGACAGGTGTTTGTCATAAATGTTTTCCACCCTATCCCGATGCGGCTTTGTGCCCACGCCAGTCGTTGTCGATATACGCCGGGTGGAAAGACCGCCGTGGTTTGACCGTTCAATCTGATGAATCTGATGAAGCGAAATAGATCCGCCCGGCGCCGCCGGTATTTCCACCCGCGCCGGGGCTGGGCCACCGTCTTGGGGGTCTGGCTGCTGGGCGGCGGGCTGGTCCGCGCCGAAACGGCTCCGCCAGCGGCCCCGCATTTTCCGGTGACGGGTTACAAGGTCGTGGGCGGCTTGGTGCTGCCGGCGGATATCCAAGCGAATTTGTTTTCCAAATACACCGGCCCGAACGTCAGTCTGGCCGAGGTGCTGCTGGCCGCCACGGATCTGCACTACGAATTTTGCAAATGGGGCCAGGCCCAAACCAGCATTGCCATTTCCCGGGATCAACTCACCAACGGCCTCATCACGCTGAATGTTTTCAAGACGGAGATTCCGCAGGTCGTCGTGTCCGGCGATTGTTATCTGCGCTTCACCAATTCTCCGGCCGCCGCGTCGGCCAGCGCCGGGGAAATCGCCTCGGCGCGGGCATGTCTCCTCCAGACGCTGGCGGAACTCAGCGCCCGGGAAGCCGAGGTGAAGGCGGCGCAAACGGATTCTCGCGTGCATGTCGTTTCCACCAATGCCGGCCCGCGTTTTGCCGTGAGCAAATATCTCATCGCCGGCAACTCGGTGCTGCCGCCCCAAACCCTGTCCACGGTGTTGACCAACATTGACGGCGCTTTTGGCACCAACGTCAGTTTGGAAGGACCGCTGACCGTGGCGGCGGAATTGCAGCGGGCCTACCGCGAGCGGGGTTATGTGACCATGGCGGTGACGGTGCCCGGACAGAAACTCACCAACGAGACCGTCAAAGTGCAGGTCACCGAAGGCCGGCTCGCGGCGATCAATGTGATCGGTAACCGCTATTTCAGTTCCAACAATGTGCTGCGCGCCCTGCCCAGCCTGCACCATGGGATCCTGCTCAACGGGCCGGTTTTGCAGGCCGAGTTGAATGTGGCCAACGCCAATCGCGACCGGCAGATTTCCCCCGTCATCCTGCCCGGCCCCGACCCCGGCACCAGCGCGTTGAAACTCAAAGTGGACGATCAGTTGCCGGTGCATGGCAAGCTGGAGTTCAACAACCAGTATTCCCCCGGCACCCCGCAAACGCGCGTCAGCGCCTCCGCCGAGGTGGACAACCTCTGGCAATATGAACATTCCCTGGGCGTGCAATACGGCTTCTCGCCGGAACAATTCAAGCCCGGCGCGTGGGATTTTTATGACCGGCCCGCCGTGGCCAACTACAGCGCGTTTTACCGGTTGCCGCTGGGAAATGCCGAGCGGGTCAGCGACGTGATTGCGAACAACCCCGGTAACTTTGGCTACAACGAAGCCACCCGCAAATTCAACCTGCCCGCGCCCACCGGCCGGCCGGAACTCAGCGTCTTTGCCAGCCAGTCCACGATTGACACCGGCGTCGCGGACTTGTCCCGCACGACGCTCTACGATGACGGGGCCGGCAACCGGCTCGAGCAGGCGGTCAAACATCAGGATACCACGAAAAACACGGACCTCGGCGCCCGGTTGAGCGCACCGTTGCCGGCCTGGGGCAACTTCCAGTCCACCTTGTCCGGCGGCTTCGATTTCAAGCAATACCAGTTGCGCAGTGGTGAAACCAATGTGTTTCTGCTGACCAGTGCGGAAATCAACTACAACACGACCCCGGTGAGCACCAATATCGTCACTTCTACGAATTTTTCGCCCGTGCCTTTTACGGCGAAAAAAATGGATTATCTGCCGCTGGCCGCCCGCTACGATGTCCGCTGGAAAAATGCCCTCGGCTTCGCCACCCTTGGTTTGGGCGTCAGCGCCAATCCTTGGTTTTCCAGCGAAGTGTCGAAGACGACTTCCACCACCAATGGGCCGGTAACCACCTATCTGCGCGGAGCCAACGCGCTTCAAGCCATCTCCGGTTCCAGCCAATCCTCTGGCTATTGGGTCACCTTGACGCCCTCTTTCTCGCAGGATTTCGTTCTCCACACCAATTGGACCACTTCCCTGCGCGCCGACGGCCAGTGGGCCAGCGAGCCGCTGATCAGCAATGAACAATACGGTCTCGGCGGCGTGAACAGCGTGCGGGGCTACCATGAGGGCGAGGTGTTTGGCGACACCGGCTGGCACGTTTCGCTCGAGCAGCAAACCCCGCCGCATGTCGTCGGTATGATTGCCGGAATACTGCCGCTCACGGTGCGCGGCTCGCTCTTCATGGACTATGGCGAGGTCTATTTGCTCGATCCGCAAGGCCGCCCGGAGCGAACCAAACTCTGGGGCACCGGGATGGGGTTGACCACTTCGGTCGGCCCGCACTGGCAGTCCCGCTTCCTGGTTTCCCTGCCGCTCCTCAGCACGGGCCTGACCCGCAGCGGCGATCCCTATTTTAATTTCGTGCTCACGGCGCAATTTTAATCTTTCACCGGCTTACCCTTATGAATTTCAAGTTTTGTCGTCTGTTCCGCCGGATTTCGCCGGCGGCCGCGCTGCTGTTGCTGGCCGGCGGGAGCGGCAACTCCGTTGGGCGCGCCAATCCCACCGGGGGCGCGGTGGCGCAGGGCGCGGCCGCCATCACGGCTTCCGGCCCGCAGGTTTCTGTGAATCAAAGTTCCGCCAGCGCGCTGATCAACTGGCAGAGCTTCAACGTCCAAGCCGGTGAATCGGTGTTTTTCAATCAGCCCTCCGCCTCGTCCGTGACTTGGAACCGGATCAACGATCCCAGCGCCTCTTTTCTCAACGGCAACCTCAATGCCAACGGTTATGTCGTGCTGCAAAATCCGAACGGCTTTACGGTGGGCGGCGCGGCAACCATTAACGCCCACGGCTTGGTTCTGACCACCGCCCCCACGCCGGCGCTGAATCTCGCCAGCGGCGGGGCGTGGTCGTTCGATACGCCGCCGCCGGGCGCCAAAATCGTCAATTACGGCCGGATCAATATCACCGGCGGGGGCGCGGCCTTTTTGATTGCGGATGCCATCGAAAATAACGGCACCATTTCGGCTCCCGGTGGGAAGATCGGGCTTTATGCGGGCCAGAAAGTGCTGGTTTCCTCCGCGCCCGATGGTCGTGGCTTGAGCGCCGAGGTGACGCTGCCGCAAGGCTCGGTGGATAACCACGGCCAGTTGATCGCCGATGCCGGCAGCATTGTGGCCCGCGCCCAGGTCGTCAATCAGAACGGTCTGGTGCAAGCCAACTCGGTTCAGAACGTGAACGGCACCATTGAGCTGGTGGCGGGCGACCGTTTGAATCTGGGTGCCAACTCCACAATCTCGGCCCAGGGCGACCGCGCCGGCCTCAGCGCTGGCGGCACCGTGGTGGTGAAAGCCGGCCACACGTTTTCCGATCAGGCCGGTTCCGTCATCAGTATCGCCGGCGGGGCGCCGGGCGGCGACGCCGGGCAGGTGGAAATTTCTGCCCAGCAAATGGGGGCCATCCAATCCACCCTCCACGGCGCGGCGGCGCCGGGTTTCAAAGGCGGCCAGCTGACCATTGATCCCACCGACCTTACGCTCGACAGCGCCTATGTCGCCAGCTTGAACGATCTGATCAGCGGCGGTCTGTCGGTGATTGATTTGCTGGCGGACAACAATATCACGTTGAGCGCCGCTTGGTCGCTGGCGGATTCCAGTCCGGGGGCCACCTTGAATTTGACCGCCGGCAACCGCATTACCCTGAATAGCTCGCTCAAGGCTGGTAATAATTGGGGCGTCAACCTGACCGCCGCTAGCGGGGGCGTTTATCTGAACAACAGCGCCGCGTTGCAAACCCAGAATGGCGATCTCCAGGTGCATGCCGGCAGCGAGGTCATCGTTCACAGCGGTGCGATTCGCACCGTCAACGGCGGCAATCTCAGCGTCACGGCCGTGGCCGGCGACGTCAACACGGGGAATAATATCAACGGCTTCCAATTCGGGCAGCGCGGGGCGGTTTATTACAAGGTCAACAGCGCCAACCTGGGCGGCATCAGCACGGCGGCGGGCGGCAATGTGACGATCAATGCCGGCGGCGATGTCATCAGTTTTCTGCCGGTCCAGAGCAGCTTCACGGCGGCCAAGAATGACGCCGGCACCGGTGCCTTCGGCTCCCAGCCCGGCGATGTGACGATCACCGCCGGCGGCAGTGTCTATGGCCATTATGTGCTGGCCAACGGGGTGGGTGCCATTAACGCCGGCGGCAACATCGGGGTGCCGACCAGTGATCCGAACCAAAACCAGGGCTTTGCCTTGAGCCTGATCAATGGCAGTTGGGGGGTCCATGCCGCTGGGAATCTCTATGTGCAGGATGTGCGCAATCCCAATGGCATTTTTGGCGAACGCAACGCTTCCGACAGCCCTTTCAACTATGCCGGTTACCATTTCTTTGATTACGGGGCGAACGCTTCCCTGCGGCTGGCGGCGGGCGGCTCGGTCGAGATCACCGGCTATGACGCGCCGCACACGCCGTTGTCCAGCTCGGGTTCGTTCATCCCCCTCCTGTTTCCCTCCTCGCTGACGGTCCAGGCGGGCCAGGATTTTATTTTGGACACCGCGGTGAGCTTGTTTCCCTCGGCCAATCAGAATTTGAATCTTTCCCTCGGTCGGGATTTTATCGGTCGGCCCTCGGGTGGCGATCCGGCCAATTTGGTCATGTCTGACAGCGCCGCCACGCGCTGGGAGAGTGACGCCAGTTTCAGTCTCGGGGACCACGGCTCCGCGCCGCTGGGAGGGGCTAACCCGGATCCGGTGGTGGTTGCCGTCGGCCGGAACCTGGTGGACGTCAACCTTTATACCACGCGGAAGACGCACCTCACCGTGCTGGGCGATCTGACCGACGCCAGTCTGGTCGGCGAAAATCTCCATGCCACGGATGAAACCACCGTCACCGTGGCGGGCCAGATTTATTACAGTCCCAAATATGTGTTCGCGCCATTGGCGGCGGGCCTTGCCAGCGCCAATCCCTTGCAGCCTCGCGCCTGGGACTCGGTGTTTCTGCTGGCGGTGAACCCGGACAAAGTTGCGGAGTTGCTGGGCTTGAATGTGCTCGCCACGGAGGTGCAGCAAAACGGGCTGGCTGCTTACCTGATTAATAACGGCTACCTGCTGTTCCCCAATCCGTCCGTTCCGAGCGACCCGAAGAGCGTTGCGTTCGGTGCCAACCAATACTTCGTCTATGATCCCGCCACCCACCAACTGGGGTTCCAGGGGAATATGGCCACCTCCTTGTCCGCCGGCCAGATTGCCGCCTTGGAAAACGGCGCCCTCACCGTGCTCGTGGTGGATGCCGCCGGCAAACCGATTCTGGATGCCAACAATCATCTGCAAGTGGCGGCCTATCAATTCAGCGCCGCCGCCGCCATCGCCACGCTTTATAACGAAAGCCTCGGTTCCCGACTGGTGGCGGCTCCCGGCCTTCAGATTGGCGGCCCCGGCCAGTTCACGATTCATGCCGGCTCCATCAATCTGGGCAATTCCGACGGCATCGGTTCGGCCGGTTTTGGCATCGCCGGGCTGAAAGGCATCGGCTACGACTTTTCCATCCTGAAATCACTGCTGCCGCTGGCGGCGGAAGGCGGCGCGGCGGTTTCGGTGACGACGGCTGGAGATTTGAACATGCTCACTTCCGGCATTTATTCCCGTGCTGGCGGCAATGTCACCGTGAACGCCGGGGGCAATCTCAACCTGAGCCAGGGCACGTTTGTTTTCCCGGTCAGCGATTGCTACGGCATTTATACGTCCGGCCATAGCGACGTGTCGGTGACCGCCGAGGGCGACCTCAATGTGGGTAGCGCCCGCATCGCCACCTTTAACGGCGGCGACGTGTTGGTGGAATCCTACCACGGCGATGTGAATGCCGGTTCCGGCGCCAACATCGCGTTGCAGGTTTACGGTTATTATCTCGATCCGGTCTCCGGCCGGCCCACGTCCGTTGAATTTGGCAATTTGGCGTCCGTCGCCGATCTGCGGCTGGATCCGGCCCCTTATGGCAGCGGCATCCTGGCGGAATACCCGACGCCCAAATATCAAACCCCCGGCGGCAAGGGCCAGCCGGGAAACATCATCGTCTTGGCCTCGCATGGCAACGTCTACTCCAGCGTCGGGGGCATTTCCCAGTTTGCCTTGAATGGCAGCGTTGACGGCGGCCCGGTGGTGACGGTGGCAGCGGGCTCGGCGTATGATAAGAAGGATTTAATCGTGGATCCGAGTGGGAGCGGCCTTTACGGAATCCTGGCCGGTGGCGTCTTTATCCCGGTTAGCAATATCATTTTGAAGGGCGGACTGGTGGGCGGCGTCGTGAATGTGGATGCCGCGAATATTGTCGGCCTGATCATCGCCCGGAATGACGCTAATATCAATGCGTCGGCCAGCTTTTCCGGCACCGTCCTGGCCGGTGGTTCGGCCAACTTCGGCGGCGGTGGCGGGATTGCCGGCACGGTGGTGGGCATTGAAGGGATCAGTGTTTCCGGCGGCGGCGGCGTTACGGCCACCTTGCTTTCCCAAAATGTTTCGACCGGCGGCGGCTTGTCCCAATCCACCTTGGCCACTTCGGCGGGTGCCACGGCCTCCAGCCAGGCGGCGGCCCAGCAGTCCAGCCAGCCGGAAAAACAATCCGTGGCCAGCAATGACGCGGAAGATGACTCGAAGAAAAAGAAAAAACCGCAAATCAAAAAGATCAGCCGTGTCACGGTCCTCTTGTCGGCCGCGCTCCCGCCCAGTAAATAACACCGCCGGCTACCCCAGGCGCGGGTCTGGGGGCGGCGCCTGGATCGGCTCTGGCCGGATCGTCTGGCGAATATCCCTGAACCTCGGCGGAGTGCGCCCGGCCCAACCGCTTGGCAAAGCCTCAGCCGTTTTTTGTCGGTTCGAGGTTGAGCCTTGAATGTTTCCCTTCCGATGTCCCTTCTGCCCCTCGGTGCTCTGGGAACCACTGTGTGCCATCACTATTCCCCCGGGGATTGCCACGCATCAGAAGTCAATTGAAGGCCAAAAACATAGCCTTTTTGGCTATGGCTGTCTGTCTCATGGCCCAGCTTCCGTTAATGCCGTTTTAATACCGTTGTACCCTGTTTTGATTAGGCCAGCCGCAATGGTTGAGTCAAAGTAACCCTGTATTTATGACTGACCTGATTTACCTCGTCATCGTAGCGGCCTTCTTTGTGGCCGGCGGTTTTTACGCCCGCTTTTGCGGGAAACTCTGATTATGGAAAACTACCTCGTGGGCGGCATTTCGGTGCTGCTCTTCATCTACCTCATTGTGGCGATGCTTCGCCCGGAGAAATTTTAAGGAATTATCATGCGCTCAATTGACTGGTTGCAACTTGGCTTGTTCGTGGCCGCCCTCGCTCTTATCACCAAACCGATGGGCCTGTATCTCGGCCAGGTTCTGGACGCAAAGGGCCGGACGTGGTTTGACCCCATCCTCATGCCGCTTGAAAAAATCACCTATCGCCTCATGGGCGTGAACGCCGAACGCGAGCAGGATTGGAAACAATATACCATCGCCATGCTGCTGTTCAGCGCGGTGACTTGTATTTTCACTTACGCCATCTTGCGGCTGCAAAATCATCTGCCGCTCAATCCGCAGGGTTTTGGCGCGCTGTCGCCCGCTCTGGCGTTCAACACCGCCGTCAGCTTCACGACCAATACCAACTGGCAGAGCTACAGCGGCGAATCCACGATGTCATATCTCTCGCAGATGGTCGCGCTGGCCATTCACAACTTCACCTCGGCGGCCACCGGCATCGCCATCGCGGCGGCGCTGGTGCGCAGCATCGCGCGGCATTCGGTGACAACGCTCGGCAATTTCTGGGTGGACCTCATCCGCACCACCTATTATTTGCTGCTGCCCATCTGCCTCGTGTTCGCCGTGGTTCTCGTGTCGCAGGGCGTCATCCAGAATTTTAGTCCTTACGCCAAGGCGAAGTTGCTGGAGCCGATGAACATCTCCGTCGCCAAAACCGACCCGAATGGCAAACCAGTGCTCGACCAGGCCGGAAATCCGGTCATGGAAGAACAAATCGTCACCGACCAGACCATCGTGCAAGGCCCGATGGCCTCGCAGATCGCCATCAAAATGCTCGGCACGAACGGCGGCGGCTATGCCAACGCCAACGCCGCGCATCCGTTTGAAAACCCCACGCCGCTCTCCAACTTCCTGCAAATGCTGTCCATCTTCGCCATCGGCAGCGGGCTGACGTATTACCTCGGTCGCATGACCAAGAATCAGGCGCATGGCTGGTCCATCTGGACAGCGATGATGATTCTGTTTCTCGGCGGCGCGTTGTTGTGCTGGAGGGCGGAATCCAGCGGCAACCCGATTCACCAGCAACTCGGAATCGCCGCCGCCG